>NZ_JBGFSI010000006.1:0-193428 GCF_041365735.1 Rhodosalinus sp. K401
CCCCCAGCGCCTGCGAGATGGCGCCGGCCAGCCGCCGCGCGTCGGCGCGCGGCAGGGCGAGATAGACGCCGCCAAGCCGGTCGGACAGGTTTCGCCCCTCCTGCCCCGGGCGGGTCGCCGTGTCGATAACGATCGCGCCGATCCCCTGCGCGCGCAGCGTGTCGGCCATGCGCCCGGCATCCTCGGCCGCCAGCGCGCGCCCGCCGGTCCCGTCGAGCCCGACATTGGCGCGCCCATCGGTCAGGAGCGCGATCTTCGGGCTGAGACCGCGCCCGCCGGATTGCATGGCAAGCCGCGTGGCCGCCTCGAGCCCCGCGGCCAGCGGCGTGCCGCCGCCGCCCGGCAGCGCGGCGAGGCGGCGCTTGGTCTGCACGAGCGAGCGGGTGGGCGGCAGGAGAAGCTCCGCCCCCGTGCCGCGAAACGCCACCAGCGCGACGTGGTCGCGCCGGGCATAGGCCTCTGCCAGAAGGATCTCCACCGCGCCCTTCGCCTCGCCGAGCCGCGCCATGGCAAGCGATCCCGACGCGTCCACGGCGAAGATCAGCAGGCGGTCCGAGCGGTCCTCGTAACGGCGCAGGCGGACGTCGGAGGCATGGACGAGCACGCGCCCCGCGTCGGGCTGCTGTCGCCGGCGGATGGTCTGCCAGGGCGCGGCGGCGCGCAGCGTCGCGACGAGATCGACCCGGTCCGGCCCGCCGGGGCGGCCGGGGCGCGAGGGCAGGGGTCGGCCGCGCCGGTTGCCTTTGCGCTTCGCCCCGGCGCCCGCGCCGCTTATGGCGCGCCGCGTGGCCTTTTCCTCGGCGAGCCGCGCGAGCAGGTCGCGCGGCACGAGCGCCGATACGGCCTCGACCAAAAGTTCCGACGGGATCTCCGCGCCCTCGTCTTCCCCGTCGGGCCTGTCCTCGCCGTCCTCCGTTTCCGGCGGATCGGGGTCGGGAGGCGGTGGCTCCTCCTCTTCTTCCTCCTCCTGGGGCAGCATCGTCGCGCGGGCGGGGTAGACGAGTTCGGCGGCGTTTCGCAGGTCATCGTCCGAGATCGCGTCGCGCTCGGCGAGCGCGGCCTCTGCGCGCGCGGCGCGCAAGGCGAGGAGGGGCGCGCGCAGGCTGTCGATCCCGAAGCGCGCGGCAAGCGCGGTCAGGGCGGCGGCGTGCTCGTCCGTGGTGGCGAGCTCGGGAAGACGGGCACGCGCCGCCGCGATCGCCGCCGCGCCGGGCATGTCGCCGCGGGCCTCCAGCCTGCCGATCCCCTCCAGGTCGACGCGGAACGCCAGCCGCTCGGCAAGCGGTTTCGGCGCGCGCTCGTCGGGCTCGGCGCCCTCGTCGAGCAGGATGAGCGCGTGTCCCGGGCTGGCGTCGAGGATCTGCGCCAGCCGCGCGGCAAGATCGGGCGGGCAGCGTTCAGCCATCGGCAGCACGATCCGGCCGGGGCGCTGGGCGAGCCCCCCTTGCACCACGGGCCGCCCGGCGGCGAGGGTCGCCGCGACGTCGAGGCCGCCGAAAAGCTCGGCATCGCCGGTTTCGGGATGGATGCGGTGAGCCTCTCCCGAAAGGCCGGCGACGTGGTCCTCGAAGGCGCGCCGCACCGGGCCGACGCGGGCGCGCACCACCATGCCCCGAAGCCCGGCCGGATCCACCGCGAGAAGCGCGAGCGCATGGAGCGCCCGCTCCCACCGCGCCCGGCCGTCCGTCACGCGAGGATCTCCTCGACCACCCGGGCCACGCGTGTGCCCGAGCCGGCCTCGTCCAGCGGATCGCGGCGCAGCCGGTGGGAGAGCGCGATCGGCGCGACACGGCGCAGATGCGGCCGCGCCAGCTCGTCGGCGCCCTCATAGGCGGCCAGCGCCCGGCCCGCGCGCAGCAGCGTCAGCTCGCCCCGCAGCCCGTCGGCGCCGAGCGCCACGCAAAGCGATGCGCAGTCGCGCAGGCTGTCGTCCGGGGTCGCCACCTCGCGCAGGCGTGACCGCGCGTCGAGGATCCGCTCGCGCACCTTGGCGTCCTCGGCCTGCCAGTGCGCCATGAAGGCGTCGTGGCGGGTCTCGAAGGCGTCGCGCCGGCGCACCACCTCGATCCGGTCCTCGATGTTGGTTGGAGAGGCGACCTCGACCGAAAGGCCGAACCGGTCCAGCAGCTGGGGGCGCAACTCGCCTTCCTCGGGGTTGCCCGAGCCCACCAGCACGAAGCGCGCCGGATGGCGGACCGACAGGCCCTCGCGCTCCACCACGTTCTGGCCCGATTGCGCCACGTCGAGGAGAAGATCGACGATGTGATCCTCCAGCAGGTTCACCTCGTCGATGTAGAGGTAGCCGCGATTCGCCTGGGCGAGCAGGCCGGGCTGGAACACCTTCTCGCCGCTGGTGAGCGCGCGTTCGATGTCGAGCGCGCCGGTCACGCGGTCCTCGGTCACGCCGAGGGGAAGGTCGACGACGGGCGTCGGTTTTTCCACGATCTCGCTGCCCACGCCCAGCGCCCAGTCGGGCACCTGCTCTGGGGCCTCGGCGTTCACCGGGCAGCCCTGCACCACGCGAATCGGCGGCAGCAGCGCGGCGAGCGCCCGCACGGCGGTGGATTTCCCCGTGCCCCTGTCGCCGAAGACCAGGACGCCGCCGAGCCCCGGCTCGATCGCGGTCAGGATCATGGCGAGCTTCATCTGTTCCTGTCCGACGATGGCTGAAAACGGGAACGGGGCGGTCATGCGGCGATCTCCAGATCTGCGACGGGGTTCCGGCCTTCCCATGTGCCACGGACCGACCGGACGCGGAAGCGTGCGTAGAGTTCCTCGCTGAACCAGTCGCCCTCGCGCACGGCGCGGATGGCGCGGCCGTGCGGCCCGTCGCCCCGGGCGAAGCGGGCCATGGCCGAGGTGTCCGGCCAGATCGAGAAGGTCACCTGGCGCAGCCACGGCACCTCGCCGATGCCGATCTTGAAGCGCACGTTGGGGTCGGCGCCGATGACGTCGCTGATGTCGGGCCCCGCGCCCCAGAACGCGCGCGCCCTCGTGGGCCGGATCGTCGCACGGGTGAGGGCCGCGACCGGGCCGGGGCGGGCCGCCTCCGTCACCTGGAAGGGTTCGCGCCCCGACCAGCGCCCGCGCACCGAGGTGGTCGAGAGGAAGACGGTCATCGCCTCCTCCGCGTGGTCGTGGTAGCGGCGGAAGACGGGCGCCTCGGCGGTCTGCCTCTTGGCGGCCTCAAGGTCGGGCCAGGTGGCGAGAATGGCGTAGACGCCCCAGTTGGGGCGCGGGGTGAAGCCCTCGCCCGTGCCTGAGCCGCAAAGCTTCCAGAAGCCCAGACCGGGCAGGCGCGACATCGCCCAGCGCGCGGCTCCCATCTGGGTGAACGCCCAGACCCTGTCGAAGCCCGGGGAGAAGCGGAAAAAGCTGAGGCTGACGGTCTGGATGGCATCCCCTCCGGCTTGGGTGTCAGATGTTTCTGACACGGATTGCGGGGCCTGAAAAGAGCCCGCCCCGACCTGCGGTTCTGGTTGTAAAGCAAAATGGACAGTAGTAGCATACAGGCATGTTGACACGCCTCGATCCGAACCTCGTCGCCGGCGCCACGCCCGCCGCCCCATCCGCCATCGTCGTCGGCGCCGGACTCGGGGGGCTCGCCTCCGCGATGCGGCTCGGCGCGCGCGGCTACCGCGTCACCGTCATAGATCGCCTCGACCGCGCCGGGGGGCGCGGATCCTCCATCACGCAGGAGGGTCATCGCTTCGATCTCGGCCCGACCATCGTGACGGTGCCGCAGGTCCTGGAAAAGCTCTGGGCGGCCTGCGGGCGCGATTTCCACGCCGACGTGGACCTGCGCCCGCTCGATCCCTTCTACGAGATCCGCTGGCCGGACGGGTCGCATTTCACCGCGCGCCAATCCACCGAGGCGATGGTGGAAGAGGTGCGCCGCCTCTCGCCCGGCGACGTGCCCGGCTACCGGAAATTCCTCAAGGATGCGGAGCGCCGTTACGTCGTCGGTTTCGAGGGTATGGTCGCCGAACCCATGCACCGGCTCTGGGACACGGTGAAGGTGCTGCCGGAATTCGCGCTGCTTCGGGCGGACCAGTCGATCCTGGGCCTCGCCCGCAAGCGGGTGAAGGACGAGCGGTTGCGCATGGCGCTGTCGTTCCATCCCCTCTTCATCGGCGGCGATCCGATGCACGTGACCTCGATGTACGCGCTCGTGAGCCACCTCGAGAAGCAGTTCGGCGTGCATTACGCGATCGGGGGCGTCCAGGCGATCGCCGACGCGATGGCCAGGGTGGTAACGGAACAGGGCGGGCTGATCCGCCACGGCGCCGAAGCCGACGAGATCCTCGTCCGGGATGGTCGCGCCGCGGGCGTGCGCCTGACCGACGGCGAGACGCTGCCGGCCTCCGTCGTCGTGTCGAACGCCGATGCGGGGCACACCTATACCCGGTTGCTGCGCAACGCGCCGAAGCGACGCTGGTCCGACCGCAAGATCGGGTCGCGCCGGTGGTCGATGGGCCTGTTCGTCTGGTATTTCGGCACGAAGGGCACCGCGGGGATGTGGAAGGACGTGGGACACCACACGATCCTTTCCGGGCCGCGCTACGAGGGGCTTCTGAAGGACATCTTCCTCAAGGGGCACCTGGCGGACGACATGAGCCTTTACCTGCACCGACCCTCGGTCACCGATCCCACCGTGGCACCCGAAGGTGGCGACACCTTCTATGTCCTTTCGCCCGTCCCGCATCTTGGGCACGCGCATCCGGTGGACTGGTCGACGATGCGCGATGCCTATCGCGCGAAGGTCGCGAAGGTGCTCCAGGATACGATCCCCGGCTTCGAGGATCATCTGAGCGCAGAACTGATCTTCACCCCCGAGGAGTTCCGCGACCGGTACCTCTCGCCCCTGGGCAGCGGGTTCTCGATCGAGCCGCGCATTCTTCAAAGCGCGTGGTTCCGGCCCCACAACGTGAGCGAGGAGGCCGAGGGCCTCTATCTCGCCGGCGCGGGCACGCATCCCGGCGCGGGGCTTCCGGGCGTCGTCTCTTCCGCCGAGGTGCTGGACAAGCTCGTGCCCGATCCCGTGCAGGTGACGGCGTGATCGCGCCCGCGGACCTCGATCACTGCACCCGGGCGATACGGCACGGGTCGCGCAGTTTCCACACGGCATCGCGGCTTCTGCCGCGCGACGTGCGCGACAAGGCGCTCGCGCTCTACGCGTTCTGCCGGCTGGCCGACGACGCCGTGGATCTCCAGGATGCCAAGGCCTCCGCGGTGGACGGCCTGCAGGAGCGCCTCTCGCTCGTTTACGACGGGCGGCCGCGCAACGCGCCCGAGGATCGCGCCTTCGCCGCCATGGTGGCCGACACGGACATGCCGCGCGCGCTGCCCGAGGCGCTGCTCGAGGGATTTGCCTGGGACGCGCTGGAGCGGCGATACGACAGCTTCTCGGAGCTTTGCGCCTATTCCGCGCGGGTCGCGTCGGCCGTGGGCGCGATGATGTGCGTGCTTATGGGCGTGCGCGACAGGGGCGCGCTTGCGCGGGCGTGCGATCTCGGCGTGGCGATGCAGCTGACGAACATCTGCCGCGATGTCGGCGAGGACGCGCGCGAGGGGCGGCTTTACCTGCCCACCGCCTGGCTCGTCGAGGCCGGGCTCGATCCGGACGCGTTCCTCTCTGACCCGGACGCCTCCCCGCAGCTTCGCGCCATCGTGCGCAGGCTTCTGCGGGAGGCCGACACGCTCTACGCCCGCTCGGAGGCCGGGGTGACGCGCCTTCCGCGCGGGGCGCGGCCGGGCATCTTCGCGGCGCGTTACATCTACGCGGGGATCGGCGGGCGTGTCGCGCGCGCAGGGCATGACAGTGTCGGCATGCGGGCCCGGACGAGCGGCGCGGAGAAACTCGGCTGGGCGAGCCTCGCCATCCTGCGCGCCTCGGCCACGATGGTGATGCCGGTCTCGCCGCTGCTTTACGCGCGCCCGTTGCCGGAGACGGCCTTCCTGGTCGAGGCCGCCGCGGCGCCGGAGACGCGGCGCGCCGATTGGTCGGACAAGCTTTACGCGACGCTCGCGCGCGCTAAGGCGCATGAGCTCGAGCGTGCGCGGCCCTTGATGCAGGGGATGCCGCGGGCTAGCTAACTCGCATGGATTTCGTTCTCTTCGCGATTTTCCTCGCGGCCTGCTTTGCCGCGGGGTCGACCGGCGGGCTCTTCCCGCCGGGAGCGTGGTATCGCGACCTTTCGAAACCCTGGTGGACCCCGCCGGACTGGATGTTCCCGGTCGCCTGGACCGCGCTTTACATCTGCATGTCGAGCGCCGCGGCCCTTGCCGCGGTCGAACCTGACAGCGGCCTCGCCATGGCGCTCTGGGGACTTCAGATCGCGCTCAACGGCCTCTGGACGCCGGTCTTCTTCGGGTTGCGACGGATCAAGCTCGGCATGGCAGTGCTCGGCGCGCTCTGGCTGTCGGTCGCGGCCTGCATGGCGGCGCTCTGGCAGGTCGTACCGCTCGCCGGGGCGCTTTTCCTGCCCTACCTGGCGTGGGTCAGCATCGCCGCCGCGCTCAATCTCGCGGTGTGGCGCCGTAACCCCGACATCGCCGCCAATCCTCCGGAATTCGCCAGCTAGTCCGGAAAGCGCCAGCCGGCGCGGCGCGGGACCCGCACGGCGAGCATTGGCTTGAGAAGCGGCGAGCGGAATCGGGTGAGGTCCAGCGCCTCGTGGACGCCCACCGTCTCTTCCCCGTCGAGGCGCGTGCGCACCGCCGAGCGGTTGTAGAAGGGCGCGTCGAGCATTGCGAGCACCTGCCGCGGCCGGTAGCCCGCATCGGCGCGCGTCTCGCGGCGGACCATCCAGAAGGGGCGCTTGAGCGGCGCCTTGGGATGCGGCTCCACCAGTTCCGCCCCGCCGGACTCGTCGAAGTGGATCGCCTGCGCCAACTCGCTGCCGTCGAGGCGCGTGGCGTCGTAGAAGCAGGTGGCGCCCTTCCGGGTCGGGAAGCGCCCCCAGGTCCAGTAGGCGAAATCCTCCTCCAGCGCCCGGCTGCCGAAATTCGCGTCGAAGTAGCCGTGCCCCGACCACTGCCATCCCGGCGCGTCCAGCGCGACCTCGATCCCGGCATTGGGGGCGAAGGGCCGCCAGACATGGGCGCCGTCCTCCGTCAGAAGAAGTTCGCGGTCGCTCAGGGCGGCAGGCTTCACCCGGATCTGTCCCCGCACGCGCGAGATCACCGGCGGGGCGGAGATCTCGTTCACGTCGATGACGAGTTCGCCCGCCTGCCAGTGCATCGCAGAGGGGCCGACGCGGAAACTGTCGCGGCTCTTGCGAAGCGCGCTGCGGCCCCGGTCGGTCATGGTGAAGCGCCCGCCGGGCCCGTAGGTGGCCACGTTGATGCAGACGTGGTTCTCGGGATCGCGCCGGCCCGACCAGCGGTACCAGGGCGAGAAGACCGAGCCTATGAAGCCGATGACGGAGACGGCGCGGCGGCCGTCGTCCGAGATGCCGTCGATGTACCACCACGCGTAGCCGTTGGGCGGGACGTCGACGTCGAAGTTCGGTCGCTCAGCATCGCCTCGGCCGCGTGCCGCCCGGAGAGGGCCGCCATCGGCACGCCCGCCCCCGGGTGCGCCCCGCCCCCCGCGAGGTAGAGCCCCGCCACTTTCGTCCGCGCCCGCGGCCGCCCCAGCGCGGCCGTCATCCCGTGCGGGCTCTGCCCGTAGAGCGCCCCCAGCGAGGCCGGGAACAGGCTCTCGAACCCGCCCGGCGTCGTCAGCGCCTCCGGTCCCGGCAGGGGATCCATCGCAAGCCCCATGTGGTTCAGCTTGTCGAAGGTGCGTTTCAGGCATGGGGCATACTCCTCGGCGGCGCGCGACGGGCCCTCCAGGGGCGGCGCGTTGACGATGATCTCGAAGCGTTCCTGCGCGGGTGGCGCGCGGCCGAGGCCGCGGTCCTGCGCGCAGATGTAGAGCGTGGGGTCGGCGGGCGGTCGGCCCGCGCGCAGATCGGCGAATTCGGCCGCGTAATCGGCCGAGAAGAAGACGTTGTGGTGGGCGAGGTCGCGCCCGGACGGCTGTGCCGCGAATGCCCAGACCTGCGCCGAGAGCGAGCGCGGCGCCCGCGCCGCGGCCTGCGCGACCTTGCCCGTGCCGGGTCCGAGCGCCCCGGTGGCCAGCGCGCGCGGATCGCCGTTGAAAAGAACCTGTGCGGCCGGAAGCCGTGTGCCGTCCGCGAGAGACACCGCCACAGCGCGGCCCCCGTCGGTTTCGATCCGCGCCACATGGGTGTCGTAGCGGAACTGAGCGCCGCATTCTTCGGCAAGCCGCGCGATCTTCGCGGCGAGCGCATGCATGCCGCCCTCGACCACCCAGACCCCGGCGGCCTCCGCCTGCCAGATCAGCGCGAGAAGCGCGGGCGCGGCATAGGGCGAGCCGCCGACATAGGTGGCGAACCGCCCGAAGAGCTGCGCGAGGCGCGGGTCGTCGAACTGGCGGCGCAGGGCCTGCGCGAGGGTCGCATGGGGCGCCATGTCGGCCATCAGCCGCGGCCGGCGCAGGACCGTCGCCGCGAGGTGGGGCAGGCGCGGCTCCGCCGTCTGCATCATCGGGCGGTCGAACGCCTGGTAAAGGCGCCGCGCCCGGGCGGAGAAGGCACGGAACTGGTCCGCCGCCCGCGGTCCGGCGAAGGCGTCGATGGCCGCGGCATTTTCCGTCTCGCTGTCGAAGAGGTCGAGCGTCGCGCCGTCGGGCCAGAAATGCCGCGCCAGCAGATGCTGGCGGTGCAGGGTGACGTGATCCTCCAGGCGCGCGCCCATGGCGGCGAAGAGATCGTCGAAGACGCACCGCATGGTGAGCACCGTGGGCCCGGTGTCGGCCGGGCCGGACGCCGTGGGCACGGTCCGCATCTTGCCGCCGGGCGCCGCGTGCCGCTCCAGCACGAGGACGGGCCGGCCGGCTGCGGCCAGCCGCGCCGCGGCGGCCAGCCCTCCTATCCCCGCGCCCACCACGATCGTGGGCGTGTCGCTGAAATTCGTCGCCGCCATGCCCTGATTGTTGACTCCGGCTTGCGAAGTGTCCAGAATAATTTACACATTGCGTGTCAGTTTATAAAGACGCAGCCAGAAAGCAGGAGCCCGCCCCATGGATCTGAACGCGCGTATCGACGACGCGGTGTGCCGCGCGATCGCCATCGGCCGGGGCGGTGTCGCGCCGGCGCAGCTTTCCGAGGCGCTGGATTACGCGACCTCGCCGGGCGGGGCGCGCATCCGGCCTACGATCCTCGCCTCCGTGGCGATGGCCTGCGGCGACGACCGGCCCGGCGTGACCGATGCCGCCGCCGCGGCGCTGGAACTGATCCATTGCGCCAGCCTCGTGCACGACGACCTGCCCTGCTTCGACGATGCCGAACTGCGCCGCGGCAAGCCGTCGGTGCACCGGGCCTACTCGGAGCCTCTCGCGGTTCTTGCCGGCGACAGCCTCATCATTCTCGCCTTCGACGTGCTCGCCCGTGCCGCCGAGGACGCGCCCCGCCGCGGCGTGCGCCTCATGCGCACGCTGGCGCAGTGTTCGGGCATGCCGAACGGGATCTGCGCGGGCCAGGGCTGGGAGAGCGAGGCGAAAGTCGATCTCGCCGCTTATCACCGGTCGAAGACCGGCGCGCTTTTCATCGCCGCGACCCAGATGGGGGCAATCGCGGCGGGACACGACGCCGAACCCTGGTACGAGCTGGGCGACCGCATCGGCGAGGCGTTCCAGGTGGCCGACGACCTGCGCGATGCGCTCATGGACGTTGACGCGCTGGGCAAGCCCGCGGGACAGGACGAGGCGCATGGACGCCCGAACGCGGTGGCCGAGCTCGGCGTCGCCGGCGCCACCGGCAGGCTGCGCAACATCCTCGCGGGGGCCATCTCCTCGATCCCGTCCTGCCCCGGCGAGGCGCGCCTTGCCCAGATGGTTCGCATGCAGTCCGAGCGGATCATGCCCGACGCCGTCCGGCACCTCGCCTGACATGGCCGACGCGGTGCAGGAGCGCCCGGCCTCGCGTCCCCGCGGCGATCTTCGCACATGGCTCGCCCGGCTCGCCGCGCGCGAGGACGTCCAGCGCTGGGCGAGCGCGTTGCCGTTCACGCGCGGCCGCGTGCGGCGCGAGGGCGAGGCGCTCATGGATCTCGTCTCGGGGTTCGTGCAGAGCCAGGCCCTGCTCGCGCTTGTGGAGCTCGACGTGATCGGCGCGCTGATGGACGGGCCGCGCGCGCCCGCCGCGCTGGCCCGCGCCGCGGACGTGCCGGAAGACCGGATGGCGGCGCTCTTGCAGGCCGGGGCGGCGATGGGCCTGCTGCACCGGCGCCGCGACGGCCGCTTCGCGGTGCGGCCCCGGGGCGCGGCGCTCGTCGGCGTGCCGGGCCTCGTGCCGATGATCCGGCATCACGGCGCGTTTTACCGCGACATGGCCGATCCGGTGGCGCTCTTGCGTGGCGAGGCGGACACCGAGCTCGCGCAGGTCTGGCCCTATGTCTTCGGCGCCCGGGAGGGGCTGCATCCCGCGACCGCGCGCGCCTATTCCGACCTCATGACGCAATCGCAGGGGCTGGTGGCGCAGGACGCCCTTCGCATGGTCCCGCTGCGCGACGTTCGGCGGCTTCTCGACGTGGGCGGCGGCACCGGCGCATTCCTGCGCGCCGCGGCGGCGCGCCATCCAGGGCTCGAGCTCGCGCTCTTCGACCTGCCCGAAGTGATCGACGAGGCGCGCGGCCAGATGGCTGCCGCCGGCCTCGAGGCGCGGACCCGCTTTCACCCGGGCTCGTTCCGGGACGCCCCGCTGCCCCAAGGGGCCGATGCGATCTCTCTGATTCGCGTGCTCTACGATCACGAGGACGCGACGGTGCGCGACCTTCTGGCCAAGGCGCATGCCGCGTTGCCGCCGGGCGGTACACTCGTCGTGGCCGAACCTATGTCGGGCGGCGACCGGCCGGACCGCGCCACCGACATCTACTTTGCCTTCTACACGATGGCGATGCGGACCGGGCGGGTGCGTTCGGCCGCGCGTATCGCGGAAATGGTCGCCGAGGCGGGATTTGAGGAGATCCGCGTGCCGCGCGCCGCGCGCCCTTACGTCACCGGCGCGCTCTCCGCCGTCCGACGGAGCTGACGGCGTTGCAGAAGAATCCGTCCAACAGCATTGACAGATTAGACTGTAAAGCTAAACTGACACTCAAGACACGGGAACGCATCGGGCGCCGTCTCGTACACGGGCGCCGGCGAGAGAGAGAACATGGATACGACTGCTGTTCTTCTTAACGGTCCGAGGGACCTTCATCTGGACCAGGTTCCCCTCGCGGAGCCGGGCGCGGGCGATCTCGTCGTGCGAATCGGGCATTCGGGCATCTCCACCGGCACCGAGAAGCTTTTCTACACAGGCCAGATGCCGCCGTTTCCGGGCATGGGCTACCCGCTCGTCCCCGGCTACGAGGCCGCGGGCGAGATCGTGGAGGCCGATGCGGCCACCGGTTACCGGCCCGGCCAGCACGTCTTCGTGCCGGGCGCCAACTGCTTCGACGGGGCCTTCGGGCTCTTCGGCGGGGCGGCCAGAACGCTGGTCACGCAGGCCGACCGGGTGACGCCCATCGACGCCGGCTGGGGCGCGGAGGGCGCGCTGCTCGCGCTTGCGGCCACGGCGCGCCACGCCATGGCCGGCCTCGACAAGACGGTGCCCGACCTCGTCGTCGGTCACGGGGTCCTGGGCCGGCTGCTCGCCCGGCTGACCGTCGCGGCGGGCGCCCCCGCTCCCACCGTGTGGGAGGTCGCCGAGGACAGGCGCGCGGGCGCCGAGGGCTACGAGGTCATTCACCCCGACGACGATCCGCGGCGTGATTACCGCGCGATCTACGACGCGTCCGGCAACGCGGCGATCCTGAACGACCTCATCGGACGCCTGGCGAAAGGCGGCGAGGTGGTGCTCGCGGGGTTCTATCCCGAAGGGCTCTCCTTCGCCTTCCCGCCCGCCTTCCTGAAGGAGGCGCGCCTTCGCGTGGCCGCCGAATGGGCGCGCGAGGATCTCGCGGCGACTCGGGCCCTGGTGGAGAGCGGCGCGCTCTCTCTCGCGGGGCTGATCACTCACCGCGTTCCCGCGCGGGAGGCCGAAACCGCATACCGGACAGCCTTCGAGGATCCGGCATGCCTGAAAATGATTCTGGACTGGGAGGATGCGGCGTGAAGGACGAAGTGCCGAACCTGAAGGATTTCGATCAGCGTCTCCGCGACGAGGCCGCAGAGGATCCGACGCTTGAGGTTCCCGCGGAGGAGCCGACCAAACACACCCAGATCATCGCGATCTACGGCAAGGGCGGCATCGGCAAGTCGTTCACGCTGGCCAATCTCAGCCACATGATGGCCGAGCAGGGCAAGCGCGTGCTGCTGATCGGGTGCGATCCCAAGTCGGACACCACGTCGCTCCTGTTCGGCGGCAAGGCCTGCCCCACGATCATCGAGACCTCGACCGCGAAGAAGCTCGCCGGCGAGGAGGTCAAGATTGGCGACGTCTGCTTCAAGCGCGGCGGCGTCTTCGCGATGGAGCTTGGCGGGCCCGAGGTTGGCCGCGGCTGCGGCGGGCGCGGCATCATCCACGGCTTCGAGCTGCTGGAGAAGCTGGGCTTCCACGACTGGGATTTCGACTACGTGCTGCTCGATTTCCTGGGCGATGTCGTCTGCGGCGGCTTCGGCCTGCCGATCGCGCGGGACATGGCGCAGAAGGTGATCGTGGTCGCCTCCAACGACCTGCAGTCGCTTTACGTGGCCAACAACGTCTGCTCGGCGGTGCAGTATTTCCGCAAGCTCGGTGGCAATGTTGGCGTGGCCGGCATGGTCGTCAACAAGGACGACGGGGCCGGCCAGGCCCAGGCCTTCGCCGAGCAGGTTGAGATCCCCATTCTCGCCGCGATCCCGCAGGACGACGACCTGCGCCGCAAATCGGCCTCCTACGAGATCGTTGGCACCAACGAGACCCAGTGGGGCGCGCTTTTCGCGGAGCTGGCCGAGAACGTGGCCGGCGCCCCGCCGACGCATCCCACGCCGCTGTCCCAAGACGGGCTGCTCGGCCTTTTCGAGGGCAAGGACACCGGCGCCGACTTCGTGCTCGAGCCGGCGACCGACGAGGACATGCGTGGCAAGTACACGGCGACCAAGGAGTCGCTGGAGGTGATCTATGACGACGCCTGAGCCCGCTCGCGATCCCCAGCTCGCCGCGCTGCGCCGGATGCTGGCGCAGGCCAAGCCCGAACAGCTTCGCCGGCTTTTCGACGACATCCGCCACGCCGGCGCCCCGGATGAAGACGGGAGGACCGCATGACCGACGAGGTGCGCTACGACGACGCCGCCGACGCCGTGGTGATCCGGGGCGAGACCCGCACCGCCTCCGCGCCGGAAGGCGCGGCCGCCGCCGGTGTGGCCGACGGGATGGGCTGCCACTCGGGCCAGGAGATGGAGAAGGCCGCGCGCATGGCCGGCCAGTCCGAAATCCTGGACCAGTATGCCGCCGACTATCCGCAAGGGCCGCACGACAAGCCGCAAAGCATGTGCCCCGCCTTCGGCTCGCTGCGCGTGGGTCTTCGGATGCGGCGCGTGGCCACGATGCTGTCGGGCAGCGCCTGCTGCGTCTACGGCCTGACCTTCGTGAGCCATTTCTACGGCGCGCGGCGCTCGGTTGGCTACGTGCCCTTCAGTTCCGAGACGCTGGTCACGGGCAAGCTGTTCGAGGACATCCGCGACGCGGTCTACGAGATGGCCGATCCCGACCGCTTCGACGCGATCGTGGTGACGAACCTCTGCGTTCCGACCGCCTCGGGCGTGCCGCTGCGGCTCTTGCCGGACGAGATCAACGGCGTGCGCATCGTGGGCATCGACGTGCCGGGCTTCGGCGTGCCCACGCATGCCGAGGCGAAGGATGTTCTTGCCGGCGCCATGCTGAACTACGCCCGCGCGGAGGTCGAGGCCGGGCCGGTCGCGGCGCCCGAGGGCGGGCGCGCGTCGCGCCCCACCGTGACGATGCTGGGCGAGATGTTCCCCGCCGATCCCATGATGATCGGCCGGATGCTCGACCCCATGGGTCTTGCCGCCGGGCCGGTCGTGCCCTGCCGCGAGTGGCGCGAGCTTTACGCCGCGCTCGACGGCGCGGTGGTCGCGGCGATCCACCCCTTCTACACCGCCGCGATCCGCGAGTTTCAGGCGGCCGGTCGGCCGATCGTGGGCTCGGCGCCCGTGGGCTACGAGGGCACCGCCGCCTGGCTGAAGGCGATCGGCGAGGCGCACGGCGTCCCGGCCGAGAAGATCGCCGAGGCGCAGAACGCCGTGCTTCCAGCCATCAAGGGCGCGCTCGAGGGCGCGCGGCTGGAGGGACGGATCACGCTTTCCGGCTACGAGGGCAGCGAGCTTCTGGTGGCGCGGCTTCTGGTCGAGAGCGGGGCGGAGGTTGCCTATGTCGGCTCCGCCTGCCCGAAAACGCCCTGGAGCGAGGAGGACGCCGCCTGGCTCGAGGCGCATGGCGCCAAGGTCAAGTTCCGCGCGAGCCTCGAGGACGACTGTGCCGCGATGGAGGCCATCCGGCCCGACCTCGCCATCGGCACGACGCCTGTCGTGCAGAAGGCCAAGGAGATGTCGATCCCGTCGCTCTACTTCACGAACCTCATCTCGGCCCGGCCCCTGATGGGGCCCGCGGGCGCCGGCTCGCTTCAGCAGGTCATGCGCGCCGCGATGGAGAACAAGGACCGCATGGAGCACATGAGCGCCTTCTTCGACGGTGTCGGCGAAGGCGACACGGCGGGCATCTGGGAAGGTGCGCCCAACCTGCATCCCGAGTTCGCCGAGCGCCACCGCAAGAAGCTCGAGAAGCAGGCGCGCGCGGCCAAGGCGGAGCAGATGATATGAGCGCCGCCCGCCGCAACCACCCTGCAGGATGCGTGATCTCACGCACCCTGCGCGCCACCTCCGGAAACGACGGGAGGGCCACATGCTGATCCAGGACCACGACAGGGCCGGCGGCTACTGGGGCGCGGTCTATGCCTTCACCGCGGTGAAGGGTCTCCAGGTCGTGATCGACGGCCCGGTGGGCTGCGAGAACCTGCCGGTGACGAGCGTGCTGCACTACACCGACGGCCTGCCGCCGCACGAGTTGCCGATCGTGGTCACCGGGCTCGCCGAAGAGGAGCTGGGCCGCGAGGGCACCGAAGGCGCCATGAAGCGCGCGTGGGACACGCTCGACCCGGCGCTTCCCTCGGTCGTCGTCACCGGCTCCATCGCCGAGATGATCGGCGGCGGCGTGACGCCGCAGGGCACGACGATCCAGCGCTTCCTGCCGCGCACCATCGACGAGGACCAGTGGGAATCGGCCGACCGGGCAATGACCTGGATCTTCACCGAGTTCGGCATGACGAAGGGCCGGATGCCGCCCGAGAAGAAGCGGCCCGAGGGCGCGAAACCGCGGGTCAACATCCTCGGGCCCATGTACGGCGTGTTCAACATGCCCTCGGACCTCGCCGAGATCCGGCGTCTGGTCGAGGGCATCGGCGCGGAGGTCAATATGGTGATGCCGCTGGGCAGTCACCTGGCCGAGATGCGCGATCTCGTGAACGCCGACGTGAACGTGGTGATGTACCGCGAGTTCGGCCGCGGCCTCGCCGAGGTGCTGGGCAAGCCGTACCTGCAGGCGCCGATCGGGGTGGAGAGCACCACGAAGTTCCTGCGCAAGCTGGGCGAGCTCACGGGCCTCGATCCCGAGCCGTTCATCGAGACGGAGAAGCACTCGACCATCAAGCCGGTCTGGGATCTCTGGCGCTCGGTCACGCAGGATTTCTTCGCCACGGCGAGCTTCGCGGTGGTGGCGAACGAGACCTATGCCCGCGGCCTTCGCCAATACCTCGAGCAAGATCTGGGGCTGCCCTGCGCCTTCGCGGTGGCGCGCGTGGCGGGCCGCAAGACCAACAACGAGGAGGTGCGGGCGCTGATGGCGCGCGAGCGGCCTCTGATCGTGATGGGAAGCATCAACGAGAAGATGTACCTGGCCGAACTCAAGCAGGGCCACGGCCCGCAGCCGGCCTTCATCCCGGCGAGCTTCCCGGGTGCCGCGATCCGGCGCGCCACGGGCACGCCCATGATGGGCTATGCCGGCGCGACCTATGTCCTGCAGGAAGTCTGCAACGGGCTTTTCGACGCGCTTTTCCACATCCTGCCGCTGGGCACGGAGATGGACGCGGCGGACGCGACGCCCACGCGGCTGCGCCGCGATTTCCCCTGGGACGCCGACGCGCAGGCAGAACTCGACCGCATCGTGGCGACCCATCCCATTCTCACACGCATCTCGGCGGCGAAGTCCTTGCGCGACGCCGCCGAGCGCGCCGCGCTCGAACAGGGCGCGGAGCGCGTGGTTCTCGAAACCGTCAAGGCCTTGTCGCCGGCCTCACAACGCGACGCTCAGGAGGGCTGACAAAATGACAGACATGACCTCTAACCCCCCGACCCGGACCCGCTGCGGACGGCGCCGCGGGGCCGAATTCCAGTTCTATTTCGCACTCATCTTCACGGCGGCGATCCCCTTCGCCTCCGCCGCGTGGGTGCGCGACGTGATCGGTCAACGCTCGCTCAACATGCACGGGCCGCTCGCCCGCGCCTGGGCCGAGGCGGACCGGATCACGCCAGTGATCTTCTCGGCCTGAGCGTGACGCTCGGACCGGGAGAAAGCCCTGCCCGCCTTCGGGGCGGACAGAACCCGGCGGGGCATCCTGCTCCAAAGGACCCGGCCGCGGGGATCGCGGCGTCAGTCTAACGTTCCGGAGGAAAGTTCATGGCTGATAATACCGACCTGTCCTTCACAGGTCTCACAGACGAACAGGCCCAGGAACTGCACTCGGTCTACATGAGCGGCCTTTGGCTGTTCGTGGCCGTTGCAGTGGTCGCGCACATCGCGACCTTCATCTGGTTCCCCTGGTTCTGATCGGAGGAAAACAAGATGGCAAAGTTCTACAAGATCTGGCTGATCTTCGACCCTCGCCGCGTGTTCGTGGCCCAGGGCGTGTTCCTCTTCCTGCTCGCGGTGATGATCCATCTCGTGCTGCTCAGCACCGATGGCTTCAACTGGTTCGAGATCGCTGCGGCGAAATACGAACGGTGACCACGGCACACCGACATGGCTGCGGGCGGCCCGGGTCGCCCGCAGCAATCCGACACGGCAACACTGACGGCTTTCGGTCGCACCGGCCAGCCGCCAAACGCGGAGAAAGATAATGGCTTTGCTCAGTTTCGAGAGAAAGTACCGCGTCCGCGGAGGGACGCTGATCGGCGGCGACCTGTTCGATTTCTGGGTCGGCCCCTTCTATGTAGGCTTCTTCGGGGTCACGACCGCCTTCTTCGCCGCGCTGGGGACGATCCTCATCTTCTGGGGCGCGGCAGAGCAGGGAACCTTCAATCCCTGGCTCATCAACATCGCGCCGCCCGATCTCAGCTACGGGCTCGGCATGGCGCCGCTCATGGAGGGCGGGCTGTGGCAGATCATCACGATCTGCGCCATCGGCGCCTTCGTGAGCTGGGCGCTCCGGGAGGTGGAGATCTGCCGCAAGCTCGGCATCGGCTATCACGTGCCCGTCGCCTTCGGCTTCGCGATCTTCGCCTACGTCACGCTGGTGGTGTTCCGCCCGGTGCTGATGGGCGCCTGGGGGCACGGATTTCCCTACGGCATCTTCAGCCACCTCGACTGGGTGTCGAACACGGGCTACGCCTACCTGCACTTCCACTACAACCCGGCGCACATGCTGGCGGTGACGTTCTTCTTCACCACCACCCTGGCGCTCGCCCTTCATGGCGGCCTGATCCTGTCGGCGGCCAACCCCGAGAAGGACGAGGAGGCCAAGACGCCGGACCACGAGGACACCTTCTTCCGCGATTTCATCGGCTACTCGGTGGGCACGCTGGGCATCCATCGCCTGGGCCTGCTGCTGGCGCTCAACGCCGGCTTCTGGTCAGCCATCTGCATCATCATCTCGGGTCCGGTCTGGACCAAGGGCTGGCCCGAATGGTGGAACTGGTGGCTCGAGCTCCCGATCTGGCCCTCTCAGGTGGGGATGTAAGACATGCCGGAGTATCAGAACATATTCACGCAGGTGCAGGTCCGCGGACCCGCCGAAATGGGAATGGACGACAGCGGCCTGATGGCCCAAGAGCGTACCGGCGGCGCAGGGTTCTCGAACCTGCTGGGCTGGATCGGCAACGCGCAGCTCGGACCGATCTATCTGGGCTATGCCGGGGTCATCAGCCTCGTCACCGGGACGCTGTGGCTCAACATCATCGGGTTCAACATGCTCGCCCAGGTGGGCTGGTCGATCCCCGAGTTCATCCGCCAGCTCTTCTGGCTTGCGCTCGAGCCGCCGGGGCCGGAATACGGCCTGTCGATGCCGCCGCTCAACGACGGCGGGTGGTTCATGATCGCGTCGTTCTTCCTTCTGGTCTCGGTGCTGGCCTGGTGGCTGCGCTCCTACCAGCTGGCGCAGGAACACAAGATGGGCAAGCACGTCTTCTGGGCGTTCGGCGCGGCGATCTGGCTCTTCCTGGTGCTGGGCCTCTTCCGTCCGGTGCTGATGGGCTCCTGGTCCGAGATGGTGCCCTACGGCATCTTCCCGCACCTCGACTGGACGACCGCCTTCTCGATCCGCTACGGCAACCTCTACTACAACCCGTTCCACTGCCTCTCGATCGTGTTCCTCTACGGCTCCGTGCTCTTGTTCGCGATGCACGGCGGCACGATCCTCGCGGTGTCCCGCTTCGGCGGCGACCGGGAGCTGGAGCAGATCTACGACCGTGGCACGGCCTCCGAACGGGCGGCGCTGTTCTGGCGCTGGACCATGGGCTTCAACGCCACGATGGAGGGTATCCACCGCTGGGCGTGGTGGTTCGCGGTGCTGACGCCGATCACCGGCGGCATCGGGATCCTGCTTACCGGAACGGTCGTGGACAACTGGTTCATCTGGGCCCAGGAGCACAACTTCGCACCGGCATACGATGGCTCCTACGGCTACGAGGCCTATGGTTCCTACGAGGCCTTCATCGGACAGGAGAACTGAGATGCTCCCCCAATGGTTCAACAAGTGGAATCGTGAGAACCCCACGAACATCTACGGCCCCGCCATCGGCGTTGGCGTGGTCGGGGGGGCCGTCTTCGTCGCCGCCCTGCTCGTCAGCTGGGGCCAGCCCTACGCGACCGACAGCCTGCAGACGGGTCCGCGCGGCACGGGGATGTCGGTTCCGGAGTTCGAGAGCGATCTCGCGACGCCGGACCCGACCATCGCCGGCTTTCTCGAGACCACCTCCGCGCCAATCCCGCCCCAGGGCGGCGAGGAGACCGCCGGCGACGCGCGGGACAACGTGCCCCCGGGCCTGGAGAACCTGACGGTCGAGAACTACGACCGTCTGCTCACGGCGATGCGCGCCTGGACCGGGATTCCGGATCTTTTCGAGGATGCGGGATCCTACCAGACCGCGGTGGGCCACGTGATGATCGGCATGACCCAGAATATCAACGAGAACTGGGCCGGGCACGTCAACGCGAACAAGGAGGTGGGCGTGACCTGCTACACCTGCCATCGCGGGCAGCCGGTGCCGAACAACATATGGTTCCGCGCCACGCCCACGGTGGAGACCATGGAAGGCTGGTCGGCCGTCCAGAACCGGGTGACCCCCCTCAGCCAGTACACCTCGCTGCCCTCCGACGCGCTCGAGGAGTACCTGGTGAACTACGGGGTGATCGCGGTGCACGATCTGGAAAGCCGTGTGGAGAACGACATCGCCAACGACCCGCTGATCCAGCACACCGAGCGGACCTACTCGCTGATGAACTACGTCAGCAACTCGCTCGGCGTGAACTGCCTGTTCTGCCACAACAGCCGGGCCTTCTACGCGTCGTCCGGCCAGATCACGCCGCAATGGGCCACCGCCAATCTGGGCATCCAGATGGTGCTCGAACTCAACAACGAGTACCTGATCCCGATCGAGGGGCTCTATCCGCCCGAGCGGTTGGGCCCGGTGCACGGCGACGCGCCCAAGGCCGCCTGCAAGACCTGCCACCAGGGCTACCAGCAACCGCTGCAGGGCACCAACGTCATCGCCGACTGGCCCGAGCTCGCCACGACGAGCGGGGAGCCGGTCTACGACACGCCCGCGGATCAGGCGGCGCTGACCGAATAGGGGCACGGGGGCGGCGTCGCGCCGCCCCGCCCCACGCCGCGTTCGGGCCGGCCCGGCGAGGGGTGGCCCGGGCGTCGGGGCCCAGGCCCCGGTTCCCTTCCTGTTGGCGACAGGAAACCGGCGCCGCGCCAGCTGCTTGCACTTCGGGCGCGGCGCCGACCCCCGGGTCGGTACATGACGGAGGACACGATGACGTTGCCCCAGACCCCCCTTCTCGACCGTGTCGCCGGGCCCTCGGACCTGCGCCACCTCCCGGACCGGGACCTCGCCGCGCTGGCCGACGAGCTGCGCGACGAGGTGATCTCCGCCGTCTCCGAGACGGGCGGGCATCTGGGCTCCTCCCTCGGGGTCGTCGAACTCACCGTGGCGATCCATGCCGTCTTCAACACGCCGATGGACAAGCTCGTCTGGGACGTCGGCCACCAGTGCTATCCGCACAAGATCCTGACCGGGCGGCGCGACCGCATCCGGACGCTTCGCCAGAAGGACGGGCTTTCGGGCTTCACCAAGCGCGCCGAAAGCGAGCACGATCCTTTCGGCGCCGCGCATTCCTCCACCTCGATTTCCGCCGCGCTCGGCTTCGCCGTGGGGCGCGACATGGGTCAGCCCACGGGCGATGCGATCGCCGTGATCGGCGACGGCGCGATCAGCGCGGGCATGGCCTACGAGGCGCTCAACAACGCGGGCCACGAGGGGCGGCGCCTTTTCGTGATCCTCAACGACAACGAGATGTCGATCGCGCCGCCCGTCGGCGCGATGTCGCGCTATCTGTCGCGGCTTTACGCCAACGAGCCGCTGGCGCGGATGCGCTCGCTCGCCGAGGGGTTCGAGGCCGCGCTGCCCGAGCCCATGCGGGAGGGCGCGCGCCGCGCCCGCCAGCTCGTCACCGGCGTGACCGGGCAGGGTACGCTCTTCGAGGAGCTCGGCTTCGAGTATGTGGGCCCTATCGACGGCCACGACATGAGCCAGCTCCTGCCCGTCCTGCGCGCGGCGCGGGCACGGGCCACCGGGCCGGTCCTGATCCATTGCTGCACGGTGAAGGGCAAGGGCTACGCCCCCGCCGAAAGCGCCGCCGACAAGTATCACGGGGTGGCGAAGTTCGACGTGGCGACCGGCACGCAGGCGAAATCGACGCCCGCCGCGCCCGCCTACACCGCCGTGTTCGGCGACGCGCTGACCCAGGCGGCGGCGCGCGATCCGAAGATCGTCGCGGTGACGGCGGCCATGCCGGGCGGCACCGGCGTGGACCGCATGGCGAAGCGTTTCCCGGGCCGCGTCTTCGACGTCGGCATCGCAGAGCAGCACGCCGTGACCTTCGCGGCGGGCATGGCGGCGAGCGGGCTGCGCCCGTTCTGCGCGATCTACTCCACCTTCCTTCAGCGCGGCTACGACCAGGTGGTGCATGACGTGGCGCTTCAGGGGCTGCCCGTGCGCTTCGCCATCGACCGGGCGGGGCTTGTGGGCGCCGACGGCGCGACCCATGCAGGAGCCTTCGATATCGGCTATCTCGGCGCGTTGCCGGGCATGACGCTGATGGCCGCCGCGGACGAGGCCGAGCTCGTCCACATGGTGGCCACCGCGGCGGCGTTCGACGAGGGGCCCATCGCCTTCCGCTACCCGCGTGGCGCGGGCGTCGGGGTCGCGATGCCCGAGGCGGGCCAACCCCTCGAGATCGGGCGCGGCCGCGTTCTCCGCGAGGGGACTGACGCGGCGATCTTCTCCTACGGCGCGCATCTTTCCGAGGCGCTCCGCGCGGCCGAGGTGCTGGATCGCGACGGCATCTCCGTCACCGTCGCCGACGCCCGCTTCGCCAAGCCGCTGGACGAGGCGCTGCTGCTGCGACTTGCGCGGAACCACGGCGCGCTGATCACGCTGGAGCAGGGTGCGATGGGCGGTTTCGGGGCGTTCGTCATGCACGCGCTCGCCCGGCATGGCGCGTTCGACCGTGGTCTCGCGATCCGCAACGTCGGCCTGCCCGACCGCTACATCGACCAGGCCAGGCCCGAAGACATGTATGCGGCGGCCGGAATGAGCGCGGCGGACATCGCCTCCGCCGTGCGCGACGCGCTTGGCCGCGGCGAGGCGGTCGCTCCGGGCGTCGTGCCGTTCCCTGCCGTGCGTTAGGGCAAGGCAAGGCGGCGGGACCGCTGAAACCACGGCAGCGCCGGCAAGGGCAGCCCTCGGGCGTTCACGCCGGAGCCAGACACGGCTTGCACGCGCGGGCCTGAAGGCTCCATTTCGGCCTCTCCGTCAGCCCGGGCGCCGCGGGTCACCCGTTTCCGACACGCCTGCCCGCGTCCTGCAAGGGGGCCCGGCTGCGCGCGTTGCCGGCCTCTGCCGCCTTGCGGAGCAGGCGTACCAGCTCGGTGCGTTCGGCCGGGTCGAGCCCTGACAGGATCTCGTCCTGAAGGGCACGCACGACGGGATCGGCCTCAGCGAGCAGCGCCTCGCCGGCCCGTGTCGGCCGCAGCACCCGGGCGCGCCGGTCGCGGGCGCTGACATCCCGTTCGACGAGCCCCTTGGCTTCCAGCCTGTCCACCACGCCGCCAATCGTCACGCGGTCGTAGGCGATGAGGCCCGCGAGCGTCGCCTGGTCCACGCCCGGGTTCCGGGCGAGCGCGGAAAGCGCGGCGAACTGCACCGGGGTCAGGTCATGGCCCGCCCGCCGCATCGCGCCGGCGAAGACGGAAACCGAGATCTGGTGCAGCCGCCGGATCAGGTGGCCCGGCATCTCGTGAAGGTCCAGCATCCCGGAAGGGTAGGCGCGTGCCCGATAATTGACAAGTATACTTATCATTCGTACAGGTCGTGTGAGAGCCGGCACCGCCGGCAAGGGAGGACTGCATGACCGATTTCCTGTTCGAACCGCCGGCCACGCCGGGTGTTCCCGTTGCGGGCGAGGCGGCGCTCTATCCGGTGGGGCGCATCTTCTGCGTGGGGCGCAACTACGCCGCCCACGCCGCCGAGATGGGGGTGGAGGCCGACCGCGAGGCGCCCTTCTACTTCACCAAGTCGCCCTCGGCCTTCCTCGCCTCGGGCGCGACGCTGCCCTACCCGCCGGGTACGGAAAACCTGCATTACGAGATGGAACTGGCGCTGGCCATCGGCGCGCCGGCCTTCCGGGTGAGCGCGGCCGACGCGCCGGCCGCGATCTACGCCTATGGCTGCGCCCTCGACATGACGCGGCGCGACCTGCAGCTCAAGGCCCGCGAGAAGCAGCGGCCCTGGGATCTCGGCAAGGATGTCGAGGGCTCCGCTGTCTTCGCGCCGATGACCCGGGCCGCCGAACTGGGCGAGATCGGCCCGCAGCGCATCCATCTTTCCGTCAACGGCGAGATCAGGCAGGACGCCCGTCTCTCCGACCTGATCCATTCGGTGCCCGAGATCGTCGCGGACCTCTCGAAGTTCTATCACCTGCGTCCGGGCGACCTGATCATGACGGGCACGCCCGCGGGGGTCGGCCCGGTGGAGCCGGGGGACCGGATCGAGGGCGGGGTGGACGGGCTCGCGCCCATCTCGCTCGCCATCGGTCCGGCGGAGTAGCCCCGTGACTCAACGGCCCGTCCTGATCGCCGGAGGCGGTATCGGTGGCCTCGCGGCCGCCATCGGCCTCGCCCGTGCGGGGATCCCCGTGTTGGTGCTGGAGAAGGCGCGCCAGCTCGGCGAGATCGGCGCGGGCATCCAGCTTGGCCCGAACGCCTTCCACGCCTTCGATTATCTCGGCGTCGGAGAGACGGCGCGCAAGATGGCGGTCTACGTGGACAGCCTTCGCCTGATGGACGCGCTGACGGCGGAGGAAATCTGCCGCATCCCGCTCGGAGAGGCGTTCCGCACACGGATGGGCAACCCCTACGCCGTGGTGCACCGGGGCGAATTGCACGGCGTCTTCCTCAAGGCGTGCGAGGCGCATCCGCTCGTGGAGCTGCGAACCTCGTCTGCCGTCGCGAGCTACGCGCAGGACGGCGAGACCGCGACCGCGATCCTCGAGTCCGGTGAGCGCGTGACGGGCCGCGCGCTTATCGGCGCCGACGGTCTCTGGTCGCCCATACGCGCGCAGCTCGCGGGGGACGGCGCGCCACGCGTTTCCGGCCACACCACCTACCGGAGCGTGATCCCGGTCGAGGAGATGCCGGAGGAGCTGCGCTGGAACGCCGCGACGCTCTGGGCCGGTCCGAAGTGCCATATCGTGCACTACCCGCTCTCGGGCTGGAAGCTCTTCAACCTGGTCGTGACCTATCACAACCACGCGGCCGAGCCGGCGGCGGGCAAGCCGGTCTCGCACGACGAGGTGCGCCGCGGCTTCGAGCATGTCGCGCCGATGGCGCGGCAGATCATCGAAAAGGGACAGGACTGGAAGCTCTGGGTGCTTTGCGACCGGGAGCCGGTGGCGAACTGGGTGGACGGGCGCGTGGCGCTTCTGGGCGATGCGGCGCACCCCATGCTGCAATACATGGCGCAGGGCGCGTGCATGGCGATGGAGGACGCGGTGGCGCTCGCCCACGAGATGGAGGCGGCCGGCGGCGATGTCGCGGCGGCGCTTCCGGCCTACAACGCGCGCCGCGCGCTGCGCACCGCGCGGGTGCAGCTCCAGTCGCGCGCGGTGGGCGAGCATGTCTACCACCCGGCGGGGGCCCATGCGGAGCTGAGGAACGCGATCATGCGGGCCAAGAGCCCGGAAGACTGGTACGACACGTTGGATTGGCTCTACGGTTCCACCGGGCTCGAGGGCGCGGTCTCGCAGGAGATGCGCGGCCGCCGCGCCGGCTAACCCAACGCCACGTCGAGAATCAGCATCACGACAAGGCCCACGGTCAGCCCGGCGGTGGCCTGTTTGCGGTAGCCGGAGCGGTGCGTCTCGGGGATGATCTCGTGGCTGATGATGTAAAGCATCGCGCCCGCCGCGAAGGTGAGGCCCCAGGGCAGAAGAGGCTCGGCAAGCGTGAGCGCGGCGGCGCCCAGAAGGCCCCCCACCGGCTCCACCAGCCCGGTCAGCGTGGCGATCAGCACGGCGCGGCCCGGAGGATAGCGCTCGCCCACGAGCGCGAGCGCCACCGCGAGCCCCTCGGGCATGTTCTGAAGCCCGATCCCGAGGGCGAGCGCGGCACCCTTGCCCACGTCGCCGGAGGCGAAGCCCACGCCCACCGCCATGCCTTCGGGAAAGTTGTGCAGCGTGATGGCGATGACGAAAAGCCAGATCTTCTCGAGTCGTGTGCCCGACGGGCCCTCGGGGCCCGAGACGAAATGCCGGTGGGGCACGCGCTCGTTCAGACCCCACATCGCGGCCACCCCGAGCAGGATCCCGGCCGAGGCGATGAGCGCCGGGGGCAGCCGCCCATCGTAGCGCTCGCCGGCGTGGTCGATCGCGGGCAGGATCAGCGAGAAGAAACTCGCGGTAAGCATCACGCCCGCCGCGAAACCCAGAAGCGTGTTCGACATGCGTTCGGACACGCGGCGTCCGAAAAGGACCGGAAGCGCGCCGGCGCCCGTCATGAGCCCCGCGCCAAGGCTGCCCGCGAGACCGAGGATGACCGGATCGCCCGGTTGCATGCCCGCGACCCCGGGGCGCGCGGCTAGGCCATCACGCGGCCGAAGATCTCCGCCCGGTGCCGCTCCAGGTAGATCCGGAGCCAGGGCGTGAACCGGTCGGCGTGGCGCGAGACCTCCTCCACGAGCGTGGAGAGCGGAAGCCAGCGCGTCGCCATGACCTCCTCTGGGTCCGGGGCCGCCGCGATCCGGCGCCCCGCCCGGGCGACGAAGACATCCACGACCTCGTGTTCGATAAGGTTCCCGCCCACCGGCGCGCGGTATTCCAGCTGTCCGCGATAGGTCAGCGGCAATCCCTCGATGCCGAGTTCTTCATGCAGGCGGCGGCGCGCGCAGTCCTGCGGCGCCTCGTCCCAGCCCGGATGCGTGCAGCAGGAATTCGCCCAGAGCCCAGGCGTGTGATATTTCCCGAGCGCCCGGCGCTGGAGCAGGACCTCGTCGCCGTGCATCACGAAGACCGACACCGCCTTGTGCCGCAGCCCGCGGCGATGCGCCTCCAGCTTCTCGACCGGCGTCAGCGCGCCGTTGACCCAGGCGGGGACGGTGAGGCTCATGTATAGGTTTCCCTGACGATCCCGGAGAGGTGGGCGAGGTTCTTCAGCCCGATCTTTATATGGGCGAGCGGGCGGGATTTCACGAGTTCCTTGTTCATGTAGGCCTCGAAGGTCAAGCGCTGCACGTCCACGTCGTGGCACAGCGAGACGAAGCGTTCCCGCCGCGCATCGGAGCGGTAATAGGCGTCCTGCATCACGCCGAGGATCTTGAAGACGCTCTTGTGCTCGCGCATGAAGAGGTGCCGGGCGAGCTTGAGCTTGGCGGTCTGGCCCGAGGTCAGCGTCGCGGCGGCGGCCGCGGCGGCGACGCGCCCGCCCATCATGGCGTAGAAGATCCCCTCTCCCGAGGAGGGTGCGACGACGCCCGCCGCGTCGCCGGCAAGCACCACGTCGCGGCCGTTGTCCCAGCGGTCGAGTGGCTTGAGCGGGATGGGCGCGCCCTCCTTCCGGATGGTCGGGCAATCGGCAAGGCCGGAGGCCGCGCGCAAATCGGCGGTGGCCTGCTTCACGTCCACCTCCTTCACCATGCTGCCCATGCCGACGCTCGCCGACTTGCCGTGGGGGAACACCCAGCCGTAGAAGTCGGGCGAGATGCGCCCGTCATAGACGACGTCGCAGCGCTCGGGGTCGTAGCTGCCGATCTTGCCGGGCGCCTCGATGATCTCGTGATAGGCGATCACGTAGGGGATCTTGTCGCCGCCCGGCACTTCCTGCCGCGCCACGCCGGAACGCGCGCCGTCCGCGCCGATCACCAGCGTCGTGGCCAGCCGCCGGGTCTCGCCCGTCTCCTTGTCGCGGAAGACGACATGCGTGCCCGTCTCGTCGCGCTCGATCTTCGTGAACGTGCCGCGGTAGCGATCCGCGCCGGCGGCCTCCGCGCGGTCGCGAAGGAAGGCGTCGAAATGCTCCCGGTCGACCATGCCGACGAAGCCGTTCTCGATCGGGATGTCGACCTGGCGGCCGGTGGGCGAAATCATCCGCGCCGTGGTGATCTTGGCCACGAGCTGGTCCTCGGGAATGTCGAAATCCCGGATCGCGCGCGGCGGGATCGCGCCGCCGCAGGGTTTTATGCGCCCCTCGCGGTCGATGAAGGCGACCTTGCGGCCCTCGCGGGCGAGGTCTTCCGCGGCTGTGGCACCCGAGGGGCCAGCCCCCACGACGACGACATCATACATCTTTCATTCTCCCGGCATCAGCGCCGCGCCACGTCCGGCGCGGGTGGTTTCGATCACGCGGAGCGCCATCAGCGCCGCCACGAGGAAAAGAGTGGCCTCGGCCAGGAAGACGGCGCCGAAGGCGGTCGCCTCGCTGTCGAAGAGGCGGCGCATCAGGTCGGCGCCGGCCGCGCCGGCCAGCCCGCCGAAGCCCGCCGCGATGGCCTGCGCCGCACCCCAGAGGCCCATGCGCGTGCCTTCGCGCGTTTCGCGGCCGCGGCCCGCAAGCGCCATCATGGAGCCGATGGCGGCCACCGCGAACACCCCGTTGAAAAAGCCCAGCGCCACGACGGCGGGCATCAGCAGCGGCCGAAGCCCGAGACTGCCCGCGGTGGCGATGACGATGAGGCTTGCCGCCGAGCCGAGGCAGCCCGCGATGACCCAGCCGCGAAGACTTCCAAGCCGGAAACCGGTCGCGGCAATGCCCACGAGCAGCATGCCCAGAAACACGCCGCCGTTCTGCGCGCCCGACAGCGTGGTGGACTGTCCCGGCGTCAGCCCGAAGACGAGGCCGGCGAAGGGTTCGAGGATCAGTTCCTGCATGAAATAGGCGGTCATGGACAGGAAGACGAAGATCGTGAAATTGCGGGCATGAGGCTCACCCCATACCTCGCGCAGGCCCTCGCGAAAGCTCATCTCGTCATGCGACGGCTGCGCCGCGACGCGACGCTCGATCCCCCAGACGGAGACCAGGGTGAGAAGGACCGCGCCGCAGGTCACGACGGCGACGATGCGCAGCAGGAGCGCGTGGCTGTAAGGCTCCAGGAAGGCGCCCACCGTCCCCGCGGTCACGGCGATGCCGAGAATCATCATCAGCCAGGTGATCGTGGCCGCCGCGGCGCGGCGGGGCGGCGCCGTGGCGGTGGCGAGCAGGGCGAGCAGCGAGGTGCCCGAGGCGCCGACGCCGATCCCGATGAGCGCATAGGCCAGGATGGACACCGAAAGGCCGAGTGCGAAGCTCGTGTCCAGAAGGACGACGCCCCAGGCCGCCCCGAAGCCGCCGGCCGCGAGGACCGCCATGCCGCCCACGATGAAGAGCGTCCGGTTGCCGCCCGCGTCCGACAGGAAGCCCCAGTTCGGGCGCGTGATCTGGATGCCGTAATGCAATGCGACCAGAAGGCCCGGCAGCACCGCGGGCAGCGCCAGTTCGACGACCATCAGGCGGTTGAGGGTGGAGGTCGTGAGCACCACGATCGCGCCGAGGCTCATCTGCACGAGCCCCAGCCGGAAGATCGATAGCCAGGACAGCGTCATCCCGCACCTCCCAGCGCGCGAAGCGCGAAGGCCGCGATCATCATGCCCGAGACATACATCGCCACGCCCGTGCCGTTGAACCACGGCGCCTTGCCCTTCGGGTCGCGCATCATCACTTGCGCTGCCCAGATCTGTCCGAGGATCAGCACCGCGATCGCCGCCGCGTGCCATTCGCGGCCCCAGCCGGCGAGCAGCGTGAACACCACGATCTGCGGCAGGATCATCACCCATGCCGCGACCCGGGCCGCACGTTCCGGGCCCAAAACGACCGGCAGCGATTCGACCCCGGTCTGACGGTCGCCTTCCAGCGCCTTGAAATCGTTCAGGGTCATGATGCCGTGCGCGCCGATCCCGTAGAGCAGGGCGATGGTCACGATCTCGGGCGAGGGCGCGCCCGCCGAAAGGACGGCCGCGCCGGTGAACCACGGCAGCGTTTCATAGGAGAGGCCGACAAGGCCCGGCCCGGCGATGCCAGACCGCTTCAGCCGCACCGGCTCGGCCGAATAGGCCCAGGCGGCGATGACGCCCACCACCGTCGCGCCGAATCCCCAGGGGCCCAGCTGCCAGCCGACGACGAGCGCCAGCGCCGACATCGCGAGCGCGATCCAGAGGCCCCAGCGGCCGGGAATGCGCCCCGAGGGGATCGGGCGGTCCGGTTCATTGATGGCGTCGACCTCGCGGTCGCACCAGTCGTTCGCGGCCTGGCTCATCCCGCAGACGAGCGGGCCTGCCAGCACCACGCCGAGCAGCACGAGGCCCAGACTGTCGAAAGGGTTCGCGCCGACCGAGACGAGGCCGCACAGGTAGGCCCACATCGGCGGGAACCAGGTGATCGGTTTCAGCAGCGTCAGAACCGCCCCGGGTTCGGGCAGCCGACGCTCGGACTGTAAGTTTTCCAAGACACTCATGTGTCAAGTAAACTATACAATCGAGAGTCGCGAAAGGGTTTTCTTGCCTGTCGCGCTTTATTCGTCGGGGTCGTTGCTGCTGTCGATGAGGCCGTATTTGCGAAGCTTCACGTAGAGGCTTTGCCGGGACAGGCCGAGCATCTCGGCCGCGGCCACGCGGTTGTTGTCGGTCAGGCGGATCGCCGTCTCGATGCAGAGCTTTTCCACGACGTCGGTCGTCGCGCCGACGAGTTCCTTGAGCGACGCGGTGCCCACGAGGTCCATCACGTTCTGCATGGCCTCGTCGCTGACGGCGGCGCCGGCCTCGGCGATGCCGCGCGGCTGGGACGTCGTCACGTCACGGAGGATGAAGCCGATGCCCCGGTCCACGCGGCCGCGAAGCCTGGCGGCCGAAAGCTCGACGGTCGCGCGCATGCCGACGACGCTTTCGAGTTGTGCCGCGTACCCCTTGATCTTGCCGGTCTTCTCGAGCGCTTCGAGAATGAGCTTCATGTCGACCGAGCCGCGGGCGAGGAAATCCGCGATGGAACGCCCTTCCACGTCGCGCTGCTGCGCCGCGTCGGTCAGGCGCAGGAACCCCTCGTTGGCCTCGCGGATCACGCCCTTGGCGTCCGTCAGCACGATCGCGTCCGGCGTATATTCGTAAAGCCGGGCGAGACTGCGGGCAAGCTCGCGCCCGGTTCCCTCCTCGTCCGACAGGGCCTCGATCCGGACCAGCATCGACACCTCGCCGGAGGCCCGGAAGAACTCGGGAAGGAGCCGCACGTCGCGGGCGGTGCGGCGCACCACGGCCGGAACGCCGGTGCCGTGTTCGGATGCCGCGGCGGTCTTCAGGCTCTCGCCGAACTCGCCCTTGCGCCGGCCCTCGAAGCACTGGGCGAGGGCGCTGGCGCTCAGGTTGTCGGTCTTCACGCCCAGCAGATCCATCGCGGCACGGTTCATGTCGATCGCACGCCCCGAGTCGGGATCCACGGTGATCATGGGTGTGGCGGCGGCATCGAACACGACGCGATACCGCGTCTCCACGCCGCGGAACCGCTCGAGGTCGCGTTCCCGCGCCATCTGCTCGCGCACAAGGCGTTGCTGCAGATCCGCGAAGGGCTGCATGTCGCGCCCCAGAAGCAGGATGCCGTTGTCTTCGCCGGTGTCGTGGAGCGTGTAGCGAATGGGAAATTCCCAGTTCGCGTTGTCGACGTGGTTGAGCTCCATCGGTCGCACGATCGCATCGCGGTCCGACAGGACCGTCGCCATGCGATCTTCGAACTTGGCCATGCTGTCCTCGGAGAGGAAGTCCCGGAAATCGCGGCCCACCCAATGGTCGAGGCAGCCGAGATAGGGGCTGTCGGGGCTGACAGAGATGCCCTTGACCTTGCCGGTCCTGTCGATTGCCACCGCGATGTCGGCGAACTGCTCGATGATGCGCTCGACGCGGGACGGCGCGGGTAGTACGCCGACGCGTACCCGTTCATGCATCCGTCCCTGCTTGGTCACGGCGTCCTTCCTATCGCTGCGCCATGAACCCCGTGTTCATGACGACTGCTCTATAGATAGTGGTTCGACCCGGGATGCAACAAGGCCACAGGCCTCGATCGCGCCCTGTGTCGTCATCGCAGCATGATCGGCGCCGCATCTTGCCAGCAAATCGGGCACATGGCCCACGGCTTGGCCGCCCACCACGACGGGCGGAAGCGATCCGCACGCCGCGCGGAGGTGGCCGATCAACGCTCCCACGCGGTCCACGGCGCGGTCGGTCGCGCAGCTTACGCCGATCATGTCGAAACCGCCCGCCGCGATCTGCCCGGCAAGCTCATCGGGGTGGCCGCCGATCGCCATCCGCACACGGTGGCCCAGCCGGTTGAACTGGTCGGCCGCGACGAAGGCGCCAAGCGCGTGGTTTTCGAACTCCGGCACGACGACGAGAGTCGCCAGCGTCTGCGGCGCGGCCTGGGCCGGGGCGGGAAGGGGGCCGGAGGCGCGGCGGTCGCGAAGGATGCGCTGAAGCCGGGCGGTGCCCGTGGTGACGTCCACGAAGCTTACCTCGTCGCGGACCCAGCGATCGCCGAGACGCGCCGCCGCGCGCGGGATGATCACGTCGTGGATCGTGTCGGTGCTGAAGCCGCTCGCGACAAGCGAGGTGATCGTGAGTTGATGAGAGGTCTCGACCTCGGCGAGCAGCGCGTCGCAAAGACGCTCGACCCACCCGTCGATGCTGTCCGGCGCGGTTTCCTGTCGGGATTCGGCCAGCAGGCGGATCGCGGACTCTGCCAGCGCCTCGATGGTCGTGCCCGAGTTCCGCTCGTCTTCGCGCGCACACTCCAGGTTGTTGGATACGGGATGCATTCTGTCCTCCGTCAGCAGGCGCAAGGGATCCTCGCCGGCAACCCGCCCGGCCGATCCTGTCGAAAACAGTGCGTACTGCTCGCCAACGCTGTCAAACGATCGTGACACATCGCGCCCGCGCGACGGCGTAGCGCCCTGTTTTTGCCCCAAAAAATTTTTCCGAAATTTCAGGTGCTTTCGTTTGGAAATCAAAAACAACGGAGTTTCATGGCCGCATGGGGTGTGAGTCGGATAAAACTGACAGTCTGGGGGTCGCCAAGGTGTAAATTATTATTGACACTTTCGCGCCCGGCCCCGTAGCATCCATCCAAGCACACTGGAAACCGCGGAGGACCGATGGCGCCGCACATGCAGACACAGCCAAGCTCCGGCGCGCCCCTGCTTTACACCCCGGAGCAGCGCGCCCGCCGCGATTCCACCATCTGGACGCCGGTCCAGGGCGTGCTCGCGCCGCTGCAGTTCCTGGTGTTTCTCGTGTCGCTCGCCCTCGTCCTGCGCTTCCTTCTGACCGGCGAAGGTTACGCGGCTGCGACGTGGTCCGTCGTGATCAAGACCGGCGTGCTCTACACGATCATGGTGACCGGCGCGATCTGGGAAAAAGTCGTTTTCGGCCAGTATCTTTTCGCGCCCGCCTTCTTCTGGGAAGACGTGTTTTCCTTCGCGGTGATCGCCTTGCACACCGCCTATCTCTACATGGTCTGGTCGGGCGGCTTTTCCGCGAACGCGGAGATGGCGATCGCGCTGGCGGCCTACGCTGCCTACGTCGTCAACGCCGGCCAGTTCCTCTGGAAACTTCGCATGGCGCGCCTCGGAGCGCAGGCCGCCGATGCCGCTGCAGCGCGGGAGGCCGCATGACCCGTAATTTCGCCCCGCCGCCCGCCGCCGGATGCCGGACCGCGCCGATTCTCAAGGAGCGCGGCCAGCGCGAGGTGTTCTGCGGTCTGACGGGAATCATCTGGCTGCACCGCAAGATGCAGGACGCCTTCTTCCTCGTGGTCGGCTCGCGCACCTGCGCGCATCTTCTGCAGTCCGCCGCGGGCGTGATGATCTTCGCAGAGCCGCGTTTCGGTACCGCGATCCTCGAGGAGCAGGATCTCGCGGGTCTCGCGGACGCGCACGCGGAACTCGAGCGCGAGGTGGAGCGCCTGCTGTCGCGCCGGCCCGACATCCGCCAGCTTTTCCTCGTGGGCTCCTGCCCGTCGGAGGTCATCAAGCTCGACCTCGCGCGCGCGGCCGAACGGCTCACGCAGCGCCATGCCCCGCGGGTGCGGGTGCTGAACTACTCCGGCTCGGGGATCGAGACGACCTTCACGGAAGGAGAGGACGCTTGCCTCGCCTCGATGGTGCCCGTGCTGCCTGAAACCGATGCGCGCCAGCTCATGCTGGTGGGGGCGCTGCCCGACGTGGTCGAGGACCAGGCGCGCGACCTGCTGGACAAGCTCGGCGTCGGGCCGGTCACCGTGCTGCCCGCCGCGCGGGCGAGCGACCAGGTGGCGGTCGGGCCGAACACCGTCGTCGCGCTGACGCAACCCTTCCTGGGCGAAACGCTGCAATGCCTCGAACGCCGCGGCGCGCGACACCTGCCCGCGCCCTTCCCCTTCGGCGAAGAGGGCACGACCGCGTGGCTGCGCGCCGTCGCGGCCGAGTTCGGCGTGTCGGATGAGCGCTTCGAGGAGGTCACGGCCGCGCCGCGCGCCCGCGCGCGCAAGGCCGTCGCCCAGGCGGCCGAGGTCCTGAACGGGCGCTCCGTCTTCTTCTTCCCCGACAGCCAGCTCGAGATCCCGCTCGCGCGCTTCCTGACGCGCGAATGCGGGATGGACGCGGTAGAGGTGGGCGCGCCCTACATCAACAAGCAGGTGGTCGGGGCCGACCTCGACCTGCTCGCCGAGGGTCCGGTGCTCTCGGAGGGGCAGGATGTGGACCTGCAGCTCGACCGCGTGCGCGCCGCGCGCCCCGACCTCACGGTCTGCGGCCTGGGCCTCGCCAATCCGCTGGAGGCGGAAGGGCTCACGACGAAGTGGGCGATCGAGCTCGTCTTCACGCCGGTGCATTTCTACGAACAGGCGGGCGATCTGGCCGGGCTCTTCTCGCGCCCGATCCGCCGGCACGACCTGCTGAAGCTGGAGGCCGTGGAATGAAGCTCTCGGTCTGGACCTACGAAGGCCCGCCCCATGTCGGCGCGATGCGCGTCGCGACGGGCATGAGCCGGCTGCACTACGTGCTGCACGCGCCGCAGGGCGACACCTATGCCGATCTGCTGTTCACCATGATCGAGCGGCGCGATCACCGCCCGCCGGTCACCTACACCACCTTCCAGGCGCGCGACCTGGGCAGCGACACCGCGGACCTCTTCAAGACCGCCTGCCAGGACGCCTACGACCGTTTCCGGCCGCAGGCGATGATCGTCGGCGCCTCCTGCACCGCCGAGCTCATCCAGGACGACCCCGGCGGCATGGCCGAGACGATGGGCATGCCGGTGCCGATCGTGCCGCTGGAGTTGCCAAGCTACCAGCGCAAGGAAAACTTCGGCTGTGACGAGACCTTCTTCCAGCTGGTGAAGGCGCTCGCGCGCCCGGTGGAGAAGACCGAAGAGATCACCGCCAACCTGATCGGGCCCACGGCGCTCGGCTTCCGCCACCGCGACGACATCGTCGAGGTGACGCGGCATCTGGAGGAAATGGGCATCGGCGTGAACGTCGTCGGCCCCATGGGCGCCACGCCCGAGGACCTCACGCGGCTGGGCGCGGCGCATTTCAACGTGCTGATGTATCCCGAGACCGCCGAAAGCGCCGCGCGCTGGATGGAGCGCGAACTCGGCCTGCCCTTCACGAAGACGGTGCCGATCGGCGTGGGCGCGACACGCGATTTCCTGCAGGAGGTGAGCGACATCACCGGCCTGCCCGTCCGCGCCGACGAAAACCGCCTGCGCCTGCCGTGGTATTCGGCGAGCGTCGATTCGACCTACCTTACCGGCAAGCGCGTCTTCCTTTTCGGCGACGGCACCCATGTCGCCGCGGCGGCGCGCATCGCGCGGGACGAGATGGGCTTCGAGGTGGTGGGCCTGGGCTGCTACAACCGCGAGCAGGCCCGCAACATCCGCCGCGTGGCCAAGGAGTACGGCGTCGAGGCCACGGTCACCGACGACTATCTCGAGGTCGAGGCCGCCATCGAGGCCGCCGCGCCCGAGATGATCCTCGGCACGCAGATGGAGCGCCATATCGGCAAGCGCCTCGGCATTCCCTGCGCCGTGATCTCGGCGCCCGTGCATGTTCAGGACTTCCCCGCCCGCTATTCGCCCCAGATGGGCTTCGAGGGCGCGAACGTGATCTTCGACACGTGGGTGCACCCGCTGGTCATGGGCCTCGAGGAGCACCTGCTGCACATGTTCCGCGAGGATTTCGAGTTCCACGACGAGGCGGGGCCGTCGCATCACGCGGCGCATTCCCCGGCACGGCGCCCGGCGGCGACGGTGCAAGAGGGGGGCGCTGCCCCCCGTCCGGCTGCGCCGGACGCCCCCCGGAGTATTTCTGTCCAAGAAGAAGGGCCGGGTGCGACGTCGGGCGGCATCGAGATCGTCTGGCGGCCCGCGGCGGAAAAGGAGCTCAAGAAGATCCCCTTCTTCGTGCGCGGCAAGGCCAAGCGCAACACCGAGGCCTTCGCGCGCGAGCGCGGGGTGGCCGAGATCGACGTCGACACCCTCTACGAGGCGAAGGCTCACTATGCGCGATGACGGGATGATCAAGGGCCGGATGCCCGGCTACCGCGTGACGATCATCACGCTCGATTCCCACGCGGCGAGCGCCTGCGACCGGGTCGCCGAGCGGCTGTCGCACGAGTTTCCGGGGCTGTCGGTGTCCCTCCACGCGGCGGCCGAGTGGGGCGAGACGCCCGGCGCTTTCGAGCGCGCGGTCGAGGCGGTCGAAAGCGCGGACATCGTGATCGCCAACCTGCTGTTCCTCGAGGAGCACGTGAAGCCGATCCTGCCGCATCTTCAGGCCCGGCGGGATCACTGCGACGCGATGGCGGGCGTGATCGCCGACGCGCAGATCGTCAAGCTGACGCGGATGGGCACACTCGACATGGCCGCGCCCGACAGCGGCGTGCGCAAGCTGATCAAGCGGCTGCGCGGTTCGTCCAAACCCTCGTCGGATTCGGGCGAGAGCAAGATGCGGATGCTGCGGCGCCTGCCGAAGATCCTGCGCTTCATCCCGGGCAAGGCGCAGGACCTGCGCGCCTGGTTCCTGGTGATGCAGTACTGGCTCGGCGGGTCGGACGACAACATCGAGTCGCTGATGCGCTTCCTGATCTCGCGCTACTGCCGCCACGAGGCGTGGCGCGGCGGCGAGGCCCCGGCCCCGGTGGAGTATCCCGACACGGGGCTTTATCACCCCGATCTTCCCGGCCGCATCACCGAGGATCCCGCAGAGATGCCCGCGCCGCAGGGCGCGCGCGGCACCGTCGGTCTTCTGATGATGCGCAGCTACGTCCTTTCGGGCGACACCGCGCATTACGACGCGGTGATCCGGGCGCTGGAAGCGAAGGGGCTGCGCGTTCTGCCGGCCTTCGCGGGGGGGCTCGACGGGCGGCCCGCGATCGAGAAGTTCTTCCGCGACGAGGCCGGCGCCACGATCGACACGCTGCTTTCGCTCACGGGCTTCAGCCTCGTGGGCGGGCCCGCCTACAACGACAGCGAGGCGGCGGTGGGCGTTCTGAAGGCGCTCGACGTGCCCTATCTCGCCGCGCATCCGCTGGAATTCCAGACGCTGGCGCAATGGGCCTCCTCCGCGCAGGGCCTCGGCCCGATCGAGACGACCATGCTGATCGCGCTGCCCGAACTGGACGGCGCGACGAACCCCTGCGTCTTCGCGGGCCGGCACGGGACCGAGCCCTGCCAGGGCTGCCGCTACGCCTGCCACGTCGAGCAGGAGAGCCGCGACATGGCGCCCTGCCACGAGCGGATCGATAGCCTCGCCGAGCGGGTGGAGCGCCAGATCCGCCTGCGTCGTAAGCAGAACGCCGAGAAGAAGGTGGGCGTCGTGCTCTTCGGCTTCCCGCCGAACGCCGGCGCCGTGGGCACCGCCGCCTACCTCGCCGTATGGGAGAGCCTCTACAACACGCTGCACCGCATGGCCGCGGCCGGCTACGACCTCGATCCGCCCGAAAGCGTCGAGGCGCTGCGCGCGGCGGTGCTGGAGGGCAACGCCCGGCAATACGGGCAGGAGGCGAATGTCGCGGCCTATGTCAGCGCCGACGAGATCGTCCGCAACACCCCGCCGCTGAAGGCGATCGAGGCCGTGTGGGGCCCGGCGCCGGGCAAGATCCAGTCGGACGGGCGCGGCGTCTTCGTGCTGGGCCACCAGTTCGGCAACGTCTTCGTGGGTATCCAGCCCGCCTTCGGCTACGAGGGCGATCCGATGCGCCTGCTCTTCGAGAAGGGCTTTGCGCCGACGCACGCCTTCGTCACCTTCTACCTCTGGTTGCGCAACACCTACGAGGCCGACGCCATCCTGCATTTCGGGATGCACGGCGCGCTGGAGTTCATGCCGGGCAAGCAGGCGGGAATGGGCGCGATGGACTGGCCCGACCGCCTGATCGGCGAGATGCCGAACATCTACCTCTACGCCTCGAACAACCCGTCGGAGGCGAGCCTCGCCAAGCGCCGGTCCGGCGCGGTGACGATCACGCACCTGACCCCGGCGCTGGCCGCGTCGGGCCTCTACAAGGGGCTGTCCGAACTCAAGGACTCGCTCACGCGCTGGCGCGCGATGGCCGGGGACGACCCCTCGCGCGCCGAACTCGAGACGCTGATCGGCGAGCAGGCGGAGGCGGTGGACATGGGCGGCCAGCCGGCCGAGGCGCTGTGGCTGAAGCTGCTGGAGACCGAGGACGCGCTCATTCCCGAGGGATTGCATGTGCTCGGCCGGCCGATGACCGAGGCGCAGAAGGCCGACTACCTCGCGCTCATCGAGGACCTGGACGAGGAGACCCGGGCGCGGGTGGCCGAGCTTATCGGCGGCGACCACGAGATTCCCGCGATCCTCAACGCGCTCGAGGCGCGCTACACCGCGCCGGTGCCCGGCGGCGACCTGATCCGCTCCACCGACGTGCTGCCGACGGGGCGGAACATCCACGCCTTCGATCCCTTCCGGATGCCGACCGAATTCGCCTGCCGGGAGGGGGCCAGGCAGGCCGAGGTCCTGCTTGCGACCCACGAGGAGGTGCCCCGGAGCATCGCGGTCGTGCTGTGGGGGTCCGACAACATCAAGTCCGACGGCGGGCCGCTCGCCCAGGCGCTGGCGCTTCTCGGGGCGCGGCCCCGCTTCGACAGTTTCGGGCGGCTCGCGGGCGCCGATCTCATCCCGCTGGAAGAGCTGGGCCGCCCGCGCATCGACGTGATCATGACGCTTTCGGGCATCTTCCGCGACCTGCTGCCCCTGCAGACCCGGATGCTGGCGGAGGCCGCCTGGAAGGCCGCCACCGCCGACGAACCCGCCGAGATGAACTTCGTGCGCGCCAATGCGCTGGCCTATGCCGAGAAGATCGGCTGCGACATGGAGACCGCCAGCCTGCGCGTCTTCTCCAACGCCGAGGGCGCCTACGGCTCGAACGTGAACCAGCTCGTGGACAGCTCCGCCTTCGGCGACGAGGACGAGCTGGCTGACGCCTACCAGGCCCGCAAGAGCTTCGCCTATGGCCGCGACGGCAAGGCCGCGCCGCAGGGCGAGCTTCTGGGGGAGGCGCTGAGGGACGTGGAGCTTGCCTACCAGAACCTCGAATCCGTCGAGCTGGGGGTGACCACGGTCGATCATTACTTCGACACGCTGGGCGGCATCAGCCGGGCGGTGAAGCGCGCGCGCGGCGGGCAGGAGGCCAAGGTCTACATTTCCGACACCACGCGCGGGACCGGCAAGGTCCGCACGCTGGCCGACCAGGTGTCGCTCGAGACGCGCTCGCGCTCGCTCAACCCGAAATTCTACGAGGCGCTCCTGAGCCACGGCGCCGAGGGCGTGCGCCAGATCGAGGCGCAGGTGACCAACACGCTGGGCTGGTCGGCCACGACCGGGGCCGTGGAGCCCTGGGTCTACCAGCGGATCTCGGAGACGTTCGTGCTGGATGCGGAGATGCGGCAGCGGCTGGCGGATCTGAACCCGCAGGCGTCGAGCCGGATGGCGAACCGGCTGCTCGAGGCCTCGGACCGCGCCTACTGGCAGCCCGACGCGGCGACGCTCGCGGCGCTGCAGGACGCGGCCGACGCGCTGGAGGACCGGATGGAAGGGATCGCGGCGGAATGAGCGGGGCCTGCGCATACGGCACGGTTGCCAGGGGGCGCTGCCCCCTCGGCCTTCGGCCTCATCCCCGGAGTATTTCCGCCAAGAAGAAGCATCGGCGCGGCGCGGGACAGGGACGCGCCGTCACGGACGAGAAAAGGAGACGCCCATGAGCCCGCTCGACAGCAAGCTGCCCCCGGCCGCGAGAGCCAACGCCCGCGAGCAGGAGGGGCTGAAGAAACGCGGTCTCGGCGCGCCGCCGACGATCAGGAAGGGCGAGGACGGCGAGGGATCGCTGCAGGTGCACCAGGACCCGGCGATGAAGATCGAGGGGGCGAAGGTCTTTTCCGTCTACGGCAAGGGCGGGATCGGCAAGTCGACCACGTCCTCGAACCTCAGCGTGGCGTTTTCCACCCTGGGCAAGCGGGTGCTGCAGATCGGCTGCGACCCCAAGCACGATTCGACCTTCACGCTGACCGGGCACCTGCAGCCCACGGTGATCGACATCCTCAAGGAGGTCGATTTCCACGCCGAGGAGCTGCGTCCGGAGGACTTCATGACCGAGGGGTTCAACGGGGTGCAATGCGTCGAGGCGGGCGGTCCGCCCGCCGGCACCGGCTGCGGCGGTTACGTCGTGGGGCAGACGGTGAAGCTGCTGAAGCAGCACCACATGCTCGAGGACACCGACGTGGTGATCTTCGACGTGCTGGGCGACGTGGTCTGCGGCGGCTTCGCCGCGCCGCTCCAGCACGCCGACCGGGCGGTGATCGTGACCGCGAACGACTTCGACTCGATCTACGCGATGAACCGCATCATCGCGGCGGTGCAGGCGAAGTCGAACAACTACAAGGTGCGGCTCGCGGGGTGCGTGGCGAACCGGTCGCGCGACACCAACGAGGTCGACCGCTACTGCGAGGAAGTCGGTTTCAAGCGCATCGCGCACATGCCGGACTTCGACGCGATCCGGCGCTCGCGGCTCAAGAAGAAGACGCTCTTCGAGATGCCCGACGAGGAGGACATCGTCCTGGCGCGCAAGGAATACGTGCGCCTGGCGGAGACGCTCTGGAACGGCACCGAGCCGTTCGCGCCCGCGCCGATGGAGGACCGCGACATCTTCGAGCTGCTGGGCTTCGATTGATGAGCTACGAGAGCACCCTTTCCCGCGTCGAGACCTATTTCGACAAGACCGCGACCCGGACCTGGGAGCGGCTGACCTCGGATGCGCCGGTCTCGCGGATCCGCGAGACGGTGCGCCGTGGGCGTGACGAGATGCGCGCGCTGATGCTCTCCGCGCTGCCGGCGGATCTTGCGGGCGCGCGGGTGCTCGACGCCGGTTGCGGGGCCGGGCAGATGACCGCCGAGCTTGCCCGCCGCGGGGCCGAGGTGGTCGCGGTGGACATCTCGCCCTCGCTCGTGCGGATCGCGCAGGCGCGGCTCGATCCCGCGCTCGCGCGGCGCGTGACCTTCCTTTCCGGCGACATGCTGGACGCGGCGCTGGGCCGGTTCGATCATGCCATGGCGATGGACAGCCTGATCTACTACCGCCTCGACGACATCGCGCGGGCCCTCGACGGGCTGGCACGGCGGGCGGACGGGAAGGTCGTCTTCACCGTCGCGCCGCGCACCGCGCTTCTGATGACGATGTGGCGGGCGGGCCAGCTTTTCCCGCGGTCCGACCGCTCGCCCACCATGGTGCCGCACGCGCCCGCCCGGATCGCCGGCGCGCTGCGCGGCGCGGGCACGCCCGGCCGGCTGCGCATTCTGGGCCGCGTGGCCCGCGGCTTCTACATTTCCGAGGCGCTCGAGGTCTCGACATGAGCGCGCCGCGCCGGATATCCCCGCTCGCGCGGCTGACGACGCAGATCCTGCCCTTCGCGGACGCGGCCAGCGAGGGGCTGCCGATGCGCGAGCTTCTGCGCCTGTCGCTCTTCCAGGTCTCGGTGGGCATGGCGATGGTCATGCTGCTGGGCACGCTGAACCGCGTGATGATCGTCGAGCTTTCGGTGCCCGCGCTGGTGGTGGCCTCGATGATCGCGCTGCCGGTGCTGATCGCGCCCTTCCGGGCGCTTCTGGGCTTCCGCTCGGACAACCATCGCAGCGCGCTCGGCTGGAAGCGTGTGCCCTATCTGTGGTTCGGATCGCTCTGGCAGATGGGCGGCCTCGCGGTGATGCCCTTCGCCATCCTCGTTCTGGGCGGGCAGCAGGCGGTGGGCCCGGGCTGGGCGGGCGAGGTGCTCGCGGCGCTCGCCTTCCTGATGGCCGGGCTCGGGATGCACATGACCCAGACCGCGGGGCTGGCGCTGGCGGCGGACCGGGCCACCGACGAGACGCGGCCCCGCGTGGTGGCGCTTCTTTACGTGATGTACCTGCTCGGCATGGGGGTCTCGGCGATCGTGATCGGCTGGCTCCTGCGCGATTTCGGGTCCTTCACGCTGGTCCGGGTCGTGCAGGGCGTGGCCCTGGCCGGGCTCCTGCTCAATGTCGTCGCGCTCTGGAAGCAGGAGAAGGTGCGCCCGATGAGCCGCGCCGAGCGCGAGGCGCCCAAGCCCCGCTTCCGCGACGCCTGGGCCGATCTCGCCCGGGGCGGCACCGCTGGCCGGCTTCTCGCCGTGGTGTTCCTCGGCACCATGGCCTTCAACATGCAGGACGTGCTTCTGGAGCCTTACGGGGGCGAGATCCTCGGCTTGTCGGTCTCGGCCACGACGCTTCTGACCGCGACCTGGGCGGGCGGCGCGCTGCTGTCCTTCGCGCTCGCGGCGCGGATGCTCGCCCGTGGCTCCAACCCCTACCGCATGGCGGCGCTCGGCGTGCTGGTCGGGATCGCGGCCTTCTCCGTCGTGATCTTCGCCGCGCCGCTCGGATCCGCCGCGCTCTTCTTCTCGGGCGCCGCGCTGATCGGTTTCGGCGGCGGCATGTTCGCGGTGGCGACGCTGACCGCCGCGATGACGATGCCCGTCGACGGCGCCGCGGGGCGCGGCCTCGCGCTCGGCGCCTGGGGCGCGGCGCAGGCCACGGCGGCGGGGCTGTCCATCGCCCTCGGCGGGGGGCTGCGCGATGTCGTGAACCACGCCGCCCTGTCGGGCCGCCTGGGCGAGGCGCTCGCCGACCCGGCGACCGGCTATTCCGTCGTCTACCACCTCGAGATCGGTCTTCTCTTCGTCACGCTCGCGGCCATCGGCCCGCTCGTGAAGACCGTCGTGAAACCCGTCGGCCGGCAGGCGGCGCCCACCCGGATGGGCCTCGCCGAGATGCCGACATGACCCTGCGCTTCCTGAAAGGAACGACCCATGACTGAGACATTCTTTGGAGAGTTCGACCTGGCGAGCCTGTCGCTCTGGCTCTTCTACATCTTCTTCGCCGGGCTTGTCGTCTATCTGCAGCGCGAGAACATGCGCGAGGGCTATCCGCTCGAGGACGAGCAGGGCAACCCGGCCCCCACGCCGAGCCTGTTCCCGCTGCCCGAGGACAAGACCTTCAAGCTGCCGCATGGCCGTGGTGAGGTCTCCTATCCCTCCGGCCAGATCCCCGAGCGCGAGAACCTGGCGCTCGAACAGACCCACCCGGTCCGGGGCTATCCCTTCGTTCCCACGGGCGATCCGATGGTGGACGGCGTGGGCCCTGCCTCGTGGTGCCACCGCGGCGACGTGCCCGAGCTCGACGGCAAGGGACACCCCAAGATCATCCCGATGTCGGCGACCGAGCATTTCCACGTCGCTGCGGGCCGCGACCCGCAAGGCCTGCCGGTGATGTCGGGCGACGGGACGGTGGTGGGAACCGTCACGGACATGTGGATCGACGAGCCCGAGCAGCTCGTGCGCTACCTCGAATTCGAACTCGACGCCGAGTGGGGCGAGGGCAAGCGCCTCGTGCCGATGACCCTGTCGGTCATCAAGCGCGACCGCGTCGTGGTGCGCACGATCTACGCCAAGCAGTTCGCCGACGTACCGAAGCACGCCTCGCCGCGGCAGGTCACCAAGCTCGAGGAGGACAAGATCTCCGCCTACTACGCGGGCGGTGTGCTCTACGCGGACGAGGAACGCCTCGAGCCGCAGCTCTGACCGGAAGGACGCGACACCCATGCCGCACGATCATCACGACGACTTCGCCTTCGAGCCCGTGGAGGGCCTGCCGGAAGCGCCGCCCGAGGGCGAGCACATCCTCTGGCAGGGCCGCCCGGACTGGTGGGCGCTCGCCCTGGAATCTCTGAACCTCAAATGGGTGATGGGCTATTTCGTCTTCCTCGCGGCATGGAGACTGGTCGCCGCGATGGACCTGATGCCCTTCTCCCAGGCGCTGGCGATCTCGACGCCGTTCCTCGTCATGGGCCTCGTCGTCTGCGCCCTGCTCGCGCTCATCGCGTGGGTTCAGGCGCGCGCGACGGTCTACACCATCACGAACCGCCGCGTCGCGATGCGGGTGGGCGCGGCGCTGACCGTCACGCTCAACCTGCCTTACACGCAGATCGCGAACGCGCATCTGGACCTCCGCCGCCGGGGCACGGGCACCATCGCGCTCGACCTTCTGGGCGAGACCAAGTTCAGCTACCTCGTGCTCTGGCCGCATGCCCGGCCGTGGCGCCTGCGCCATCCCGAGCCGGCGCTGCGCTGCATCCCGGATGCCGCGCACGTCGCGCGGTTGCTCGCCGAGGCCGCCGAGGCGCGGATCGAACAGCCGCGGATCGCCCGAGCGCCCGCCGGCCAGAGGCCCGGCCCCGCCGCCGTGGCCGCCGAATGACCCTGTCGCAAGCAAGGGGGAGACCCGAAGATGTCTGATACCGCCCGACCGCCGCGCACCTACACGCCGCAGGAACAGATCGTTCCGCTGATGATGGTGCGCGCGATGTTCGGTCTCGTGCTCCTGGTCCTGGTGATCGTGTCGGCCGCGGTCTGGACCGGCCGCCCCACGACCTCCACACCGCCCGAGAGCGCGGTCACCCATTCCCGGGTGCTCTATCTCGGCGGCGACATGTCCGGCGCGGCCACCGTGCGCGCCGAGGACGGCACGCTGATCGCCGATCTCTCCCCCGAGGAGGGCGGCTTCGTCTCCGGTGTGTGGCGCGTGCTTCAGCGCGAACGCACCAAGCACCGCGTGGCCCTCGACGGGCCCGTGGAACTGATGCGCCACGAGAACGGGCGCTTCACCGTCTCCGACCCCTCCACGGGATGGCGCGCCGACCTGATGGGGTTCGGTCGGGACAATGCCAGGGCCTTCGCCAAGCTTCTGGCCGAGTGATCGAAAGGGAACCGGATCAATGGGACTACTGACGAGAGAAACGGAAAGGGCGCCTTGCACGGTCGAGGTGAGCCACAAGTTCGAAAGCCTGCACGCGCATGTGCGGTTCAACAACGGAGCCGTGGTCTATCCCGGCGACGAGGTGAAGGTGGAGGGGCCCGAGATCATGGCCCCCTTCGGAGAGATCGTGATCGAGGACCGCGAAGCGATCATCGTCCGCGCGAGCCGGCTGGAGCGCCTCTGGACGCGCCTCACGGGCGATCTGGAAGTGATGGAACTCTGCGAGTTCTCTTTCTCGGAGGAGGTCGAGCTATGAACGCGTTCACGAAGAACATGCCCGCCCATTCCGCCGACGCGACGACGGCCGAAGAGGGCCTCGCCATCCAGGAGGAGCAGGCGAAGTTCGACAGCAAGGCGGCCACCGACGTGGCGATGCAGAACACCCTGCTGACGCCGCGCTTCTACACCACCGATTTCGACGAGCTGGACGCGATCGACGTCACGCCCGTCCGCGAGGACTGGGACGCGCTGATCGCGGAAATGGAGGCCGATCCGAACAAGGGTCACTTCAAGAAGAACGAGGACTGGGACCACGTCGACTGGGACGGCATGGATCCGGCGCTGAAGAAGGAATTCATCGACTTCCTGATTTCCTCCTGCACGGCGGAATTCTCGGGCTGCGTGCTCTACAAGGAGATGAAGCGCCGCGGGAAGAACCACGACATCACCCAGCTCTTCCAGCTCATGGCGCGCGACGAGGCGCGGCATGCGGGCTTCATCAACGACGCCCTGCGCGAGGCGGGCGTGGCGGTGAATCTCGGGTTCCTGACGCAGAAGAAGAAATACACCTTCTTCCGGCCCAAGTTCATCTATTACGCCACCTACCTCAGCGAGAAGATCGGCTACGCGCGCTACATCACGATCTTCCGCCATCTTCAGGCGAACCCGGAGCATCGCTTCCACCCCATCTTCAAGTGGTTCGAGGAATGGTGTGGCGACGAGTTCCGCCACGGAGAGGCCTTCGCGCTGCTGATGAAGACCGACCCGAAACTCACGCGCGGCGTCAACGTGTGGTGGATCAAGTTCTTCCTCACCGCCGTCTTCGCCACGATGTATGTCCGCGATCACCAGCGCCCCGCCTTCCACAAGGCGCTCGGCGTCGATCCGGACTGGTACGCGCACGAGGTCTTCACCAAGACCAGCGCGCTGTCCGAGCAGATCTTCCCGATCACGCTCGACATCGAGAACCCGCGCTGGCAGCGCAACCTCGAGCGTCTGCACCGGGCCAATGTCGCCATCGCGGACGCCAAGAAGCAGGGCGGCCTTGCCGGCAAGGTGAAGCAACTGGCCGGCAGCGCGCGCGCGGCGCTGACATTCGCCGCGCTCTACACGATCCCGGCGAAAAGGCATCAGGTGCCCGAAAGCACCCGTCTGGAGCCTGCCTACTGATGCCGGACTCGGGCTGGATCGCGGCGCTCTTCGCGCTTTTCACCTGGTGGTTCTCCACCGGGGCGATCCTGGCCGTGGTGCGCCTTGCCGACCGGCGCGGGCCGCGCGCCAATTCCGCGGCCACGCTTCTGTCCCTGCCGCTTCTGGCGGCGGGGATCTGGGGCTATCACGCGACGCTCGGCGGCACGGGGCCCGCCGCGGTCTATGGTGCGTTCCTCGCGGCGCTGGCGATCTGGGGCTGGATCGAGCTTGCCTTCCTCACCGGGCAGATCACGGGCCCCATGTCGCGGCCCTGTCCGCCCGGCGTCCCGGAAGGCGAGCGTTTCATCCGTGCCTGGGGCACCATCGCCTATCACGAGATGCTGCTGGCGGGCATGCTGATCGCGCTGGCGCTCTGGGGCTGGGGGGCGGAGAACCTGTTCGGCCTCTGGACCTTCGCGGTACTCTTCTGCGCGCGCATCTCGGCCAAGCTCAACCTTTTCTACGGCGTTCCCAAGATCAATGTGGAGTTCATCCCCGAAGCGCTCGCGCATCTGCCTAGCCATTTCCGCACCGGGCGGATCAACCGGCTCTTCCCGCTCTCGGTCTCGCTGCTCACCGCGGCGAGCGCCTGCTGGGCCGAGCGGCTGATCGCGGCCGACACGCCCTCGCAGGTGGTCGGCTTCGCCCTTCTCTTCGCGATCACCGTGCTGGCGCTGCTGGAACACTGGCTGATGGTGATCCCGTGGCAGGACGCGAAACTCTGGCGCTGGATGCTTCCCGAGCGCCCCAAGACAACAAAGACTTACGGACCGGAGGACGCTCATGGACTTTGACACGCTGTTCGAGACCCAGATCGAGGCCCTGAAGGAAGAAGGCAACTATCGCCGCTTCGCCGAACTCGAGCGCCAGTGCGGCGGCTTCCCGCGTGCCCGGTGCCATGACGCCGACGCCCCGGACGAGGTCACGGTGTGGTGCTCCAACGACTATCTCGGCATGGGTCAGCATCCGGTCGTCACCGATCGCATGAAGGCGGTGATCGAAAGCTGCGGCGCGGGCGCGGGCGGCACGCGCAACATCTCGGGCACGAACCATCACCACGTCGCGCTCGAGCGCGAGCTCGCCGACCTGCACGGCAAGGAGGCCTCGCTGCTCTTCACCTCGGGCTACGTCTCCAACTGGGCGGCGCTCTCCACCCTAGGCGCGCGCCTGCCGGACGCGGTGATCCTGTCGGACGAGTTGAACCACGCCAGCATGATCGAGGGCATCCGCCACTCGCGCGCGAAAAAGGTGATCTGGAAACACAACGACCCCGAGGACCTCGACCGCAAGCTCGCGGCGCTGCCCGCCAACGCGCCGAAGATCGTGGCCTTCGAGTCCGTCTACTCGATGGACGGCGACATCTGCCCGATGGAAGAGATCGTCGAGGTCGCCGAGACGCACGGCGCGATGACCTACCTCGACGAGGTGCATGCCGTGGGGCTTTACGGGCCGCGCGGCGGCGGCGTCTCGGAAGAACGCGGCCTTTCCGACCGCATCACCCTGATCGAGGGCACGCTCGGCAAGGCGTTCGGCGTCATGGGGGGCTACATCACCGGGTCCGAGGCGCTGTGCGACTTCGTGCGCAGTTTCGCCAGCGGTTTCATCTTCACCACGGCGCTGCCGCCGGCGGTGGCGGCGGCCGCGCAGGCCTCGATCGCCTACCTCAAGACCTCGGACGTGGAGCGGCAGGTCCAGCGGCGCAACGTCGCGCGGCTTCGGGCCGGGCTCGACCGCGCGGGCATTCCGCATCTGCCGAACCCGAGCCACATCATCCCGGTGATGATCAAGGACCCGGTGAAGTGCCGGCAGATCGCCGACATCCTGATGCAGGATTACGGGATCTACGTTCAGCCGATCAACTATCCGACCGTGCCCAAGGGTACCGAGCGGCTGCGCTTCACGCCCTCGCCCTGGCATACGGAGGCGGACATCGACCACCTGCTCAAGGCGCTCACCGCGCTTTGGAAGCAGTGCGCGCTCGCCCACGCGGTGGCCTGAGCCGCCTCCGCTCCCACCCGGCATGACAGCGCCCGGCGCGCCCCGCGAAGCGCCGGGGCGGCCGCGCGCGCTGCTCCCCCCGAAGTCGCAAGCCCCGTCTTCCAGTCGAAACAGCTCCGGACGCTGACCGGAAACGTTTTGTTTCCGGCAATCATATGGCGATTCCGTGGCGACCTCGCGGTCAACGCGATAAACGACTGATGTGGGGATGCATGGCGGCGCGGCGCCCCGGGAAGAGGTGCGAGGCTCTTCGCTTCGCCTGCAAGGGTGGGCTTTATGCGCGGTCTTCAGTCGCTGGACGAGTTCGTTGCGATGATGCGCCGCCGCGCCTGGGCGATGATCATCGTGGCGGCGCTCGGCTGCACGGCCTCCCTCTGGTACGCGCTGCAGCAACCGCGCGTTTACGAGGCCTCGGCAACGGTGCAGATCCGCAGCGCCATGGCGGACGGGCTTTCCGGGCCCATGATCGGCGACGAATACCGCGTGGCCCGGCAGATCGCGCTCATAGAGCGCCGCATGCTGGCTCGCGATACCATCGCCTCGCTCGTCGAGCGATACAGGCTTTACGAGGATCTTCCCGACCTCGACAGGCTGGACAGGATCGCGCGCCTGCGCCGCGCGATAAGTCTGGAAGATCTTCCGAGTGACCGGCTCGGGTGGATGCAGGGGGGCAGCCCGCCGTCCGGCCTGATCCTCCGGGTAGGCCTCGAGGATCCCGAAATGGCCGCGATCGTGGCGAACGATCTCATGGGGCTGGTTCTCGCGCAGAGCAACGAGGGCCTTGTCGAGCGCACACGCATGACGCGCGCCTTCCTCGAGGACGAGGAGCGGCGCCTGGTCCGGGAGATCGACGCGCTCGAGGGCCGCATCGCGGAGTTCAAGCGCCGGAATACCGACGCGCTGCCCGACAACTTGCCCGTCTTGCGCGCCCATCTGAGCGCGCTGCGCGAGACCGGGCTGGAGATCGAAGGCCAGATCATCGCCCTTCAGGCCACCCCCGGCCGCGCGGACATCGAGGCGACCGAGGACCGGATCGAGCGCCTCGAGACCCGTCAGGCGCGGATCGCGGAACGGATCGAGCGGATCGAGGAAAGCCTTGCCGCGGCCCCCGAGGTCGAGCGGCAATTCGGTGCGCTGTCGCGGGCGCTGCTTCAGCTGGAGGAACGCTTCGAGGCGGTCACGCGCCACCTTGCCGACGCCGAGTTGCGGCAGGGGCTTGCCGACCGGCAGGCGGCCGCGACCTTCGAGATCCTCGAAACGGCAATGCCGCCCGCGTCGCCCGATCTGGCGAGCCGTCGCAACATTGCCGTGGTGGGCACCGCGGCCAGTCTTGCCGCCGCGGTGCTGCTGGCCCTCTTTCTCGAACTTCTGGATCCGACCATCCGCTCTCCGGCCGAGCTGGAGCGCCGGCTGGGGGTCCGGCCGATCGTCTCTGTTCCGACCATCCGCGGCCCCTCGGGCGGAGGACGGCGCAGGCTGACCGTCGTGGCCGCTTAGATCGTGCCAAGCCCGGGGATGCCGGCGATCGCGCGGATCGCGGCGCAGTATCCTCCCGCCGTTCCGCCCCTTGCGTGGATCCTGCCATGGCCGCCCTGGCTCAGACCGGGCGCCCGCCGGTGCCTGGGTCTTCAGTCGCAGTGCCGCGAAAGCGTCGCGCCCTCGGCCCTGTTCAGAACGACACCCAGAAGCGGCTTGTCGTGCGCCAGCCGGCGCGAGACCTCCTCGATCTCCTCGGCACGCGTGACGCCGCCGCCCGCGACCAGCAGCACGCCATCGAAATGGCGCTGGAACGCGAGCAGATCGTCGTGACAAAGCGCCGGCGGCAGATCGAAGAGCACCACATCGGGGCGCAACGCCTCCTGCATCGCCGCGAGCGCCGCGTCCGTGCCCGGCGCGAAGAGAAGTTCGGCGGGATCGCTCTCGACATGCTCGTTCAGGGCAAGGGCGAGGGTCCGACCGACGCCGAGATCGTTTTCCCCGAAACGCCGGAAGTGGTCTTTCACCGTCGCCCGGCCGGACAGGAAGCGCCGCAGGATGCCGGGATCCGCGACGCCGAGCAGCTTCGCCAGTCCCGGGTCGCGCAGATCAAGGTCCATCAGGACGGTGCGCACCCGTTCCGCCCGCGACAGGCTGATCGCCAGGTTGGCGGCGAGGAAACTCTTGCCGCATTCCCGGGTGGGGGAGGTGATCGCCACCCGGCTCCAGCCATTTTCCTTCAGGGTGCTCAAGAGCCGCGAGCGCAGCACGTCGAAGGTGCCGTGCGCCGGGTCCTCGCGCGTCGCGGCGATGATCCGATGACGCTCTAGGTTAGGCGTGTTCAGGGGCACGCAGGGCAGGTTGCCCCAGGCATCGTCGACCGCGTTCGGCGGAAGGACCGCAGGGATGCGGGGCGCGGCCCGTTGTTGCACCGGCTCGGGCCGCTGCGGGGGCGGTCCTGCCGCGGCCTGCGGCCGCGATGCGCCGGGGCCCGGGGCGGTGGGTCGGGGCGCCGCCTCGCCACGCCGCATCCCGCGCCGGGGCACGCCGCGACTCGACTCTTTCGAGAGCGCATCGAAACCGGGCCGGCTCATCGGCAGCCTCCTGTCATGCCCGCACGGCCCGGCACCGTCTTCAAGATCGGATCGAGCTTCACCATGTCCCTGCCTGACGTCATCGGCCCATCAGTGCTGCCAAGGGCGTGCGGACCGGGGGCGCGCAGCCGGGCCCGGCCGTTTCACCGCCCGGTTCCGCGCAGAACCACGCGCACGGTCCGAAGCAGAACCCGCAGATCGGTTCCGAACGACAGGTCGCGGAAATACTGGGTGTCGTGCAGCGCCCGCTCGGCGAAGCCCGAGTCGTTGCGCACCGTGATCTGCCAGTAGCCGGTAATCCCGGGGCGCATCGCGTAATAGGCAAGACCCGGATAAAGGTCGCGCTGATGCGCCATCATCGGGCGCGGGCCGACCAGCGACATGTCGCCCACGAGCACGTTCCAGAGTTGCGGCAGCTCGTCGAGCGAGGATTTCCGGATGACATGACCCAGGCGCGTGACGCGTGGGNACGTTCCGGAGTTGCGGCAGCTCGTCGAGCGAGGATTTCCGGATGACATGACCCAGGCGCGTGACGCGTGGGTCGTCCCTCAGCTTCTGCGACCATTCCCATTCCGCCCGCGCCTCGGGATCGGCGGCCAGATGCGCCTCGAGCATCCGGTCGGCGTCGGGCACCATGCTGCGCAACTTCCACATGCTGAAAATGCGCCCGTTTCGCCCGATGCGGGGTTGCCGGTAAAGCGGCGAATGCCCGTCGAGCGACAGCAGGATCATGAGCGGAAGCAGAAGCATCAGGGCCGGAAGCGCCATCAGAAGCACGCCGAGCACGTCGAGCACGCGCTTGCCGCCATGGCGATAGAGGCCGCGGTCCGATCGATCGAGAAGCGACGTCTCGAACACCCTTTCCCGGGCGTGCTGCTCGGGCGGTGCAGTCTTTTCAAGCCGGACCATCAACATGGCGACGTCATACCCTTTACCGCTACCGGCCATCGTGCTTCAGCGCGGAAATCCCGCCACTGGAAAAACGCACCGTCGATCCACATGGAACACTGGTTTCGCCCTTTGGCCCCTTGGCCCGGCGCGACGACCCCAATTCGGGGGGCGTGTCCCGCGCGGGTGAGAATACAGCCATTTTTTCTTTCGTTTGAATAGAATGCGGCTCTCCTCTCGTCCGGTCAAGGGCGTCGCGGCGGTTTGCAACCGGTGCGCGCGGCGGAGATTTCCGCCAACCCGACCGGACGCGAGAAGAGGCGTTGCCGGCGCCTTGGCTCGCCTGGGAAACAGAAGTCTTGCAGAAGCTGTGGCGTGCGTTCGGGGGAAACAATCCAACTGCGACCCCGCGCCTTGGCCCGGTTTCGACGCGGGATTTCGCCCGTGTTTGCGGGAAAGGGCAGGACGCCTCGTGCCGCGGCGCGTCCTGCGGCGTGATGGGCGCTTTCGGCGGCGGCATGCCTGCCACCTGTTCCCGGCGCAGGGGCGCGATCGGGGTTTGTGACGAATTTCGCCCATAGGTTGCAATTTCGCGGGGCGCGGCGCCTGCGCGCGGGCGAAAATCCCCCAACAACCGGCGCCGGCGGCGAATCGGCCCGGCCGCGTGGAGTTGCAAGAGCGCGGGCGAAGGCCTATCCCCTTCGTCGGAACACGGATGACGGAGCGGCGCGTGGCGAACCACCTTTACAAGGGCGATCTTCCGGACGGGCTGGATCTCGGCCCGGTGGTGGCAATCGATTGCGAGGCCATGGGCCTCAAGCCGCACCGCGACCGGCTTTGCGTCGTGCAGCTTTCCGCAGGCGACGGCGCGGCGCATCTCGTCCAGATCGCCCGCGGCCAGAGCGGGGCGCCCAACCTCGAACGGCTGCTCGCGGACGCGGGCACCCTGAAGCTCTTTCACTTCGGCCGGTTCGACATCGCGCTGCTTCTGCACAGCTTCGGCGTGCTGACCGCGCCGGTCTACTGCACCAAGATCGCCAGCAAGCTGGCGCGCACCTACACCGACCGGCACGGGCTGAAGGCGCTGCTGCAGGAAACGCTCGGCATCGACATTTCCAAGCAGCAGCAATCGAGCGACTGGGGCGCGGAGGCGCTGTCCGACGCGCAGCTCGACTATGCCGCCTCGGACGTGCTGCACCTTCACCGGCTGCGCGAGGCGCTCGACGCGATGCTGCAGCGCGAGGGGCGGGCAGAGCTCGCGCAGGCATGCTTCGATTTCCTGCCGACGCGCGCCCGCCTCGACCTCGAGGGCTGGCCCGACGAGGACGTGTTCGCGCATTGACCCGGGGCCGGGATCTCCGGGGCCGCGGCGCCGCGGCGCGCTGAGATGGCGCTGGGCGACCGGGCCCATTCGCGACTCGTCGCGTGGCTCAAGATCCTGTTGCCGCTCGCCGCGCTGGCGCTGCTTTCCACGCTCTTCATGCTGGCGCGACCCCCGACGCAGCCCGGCCAGGCGCCTTTCGGGCAGGATGGTTTGCGCTCCGGCACCGCCGAGGAGGTGGTCAGGCAACCCGTCTATACCGGCAGGACGGCCGAGGGCGCGGCGCTGAGCGTGCGCGCGGCAGAGGTGCGGCCGGGCGGGGTGGACGGGCCGGTCACCGCCACGACCGTGGCGGCGGAGTTGCAGACCTCCGGCGGCGGATGGCTCCGGCTCGAGGCCGGCCGCGCCGAATGGACCGAGGAGAATGGCGCGCTCGTCTTCGGCGGCGGGGTGGAGATGGAAAGCTCCGCGGGCTACGCGCTCACCACCGCGCGCATGGTGGTGACGCTGGACCGGTATGCCGCGGATACCGGAGGAGCGGTCGAGGGACGGGCGCCCGCGGGCACGATCCGCGCCGACCGGCTGCAGGTGCAGGCCGCCGAAATTCCGGGGCAGGCCCGATTGCTTTTCACCGGCCGGGTAAAGCTGGTATACGAACCTCAGGGGTAAGGAGCGGGCTGGCTTCCGTGCGGAAAATCCACATCATCGCGGTGGCGATCTGGTTGGCGGGTGCGCCGGCCTTCGGCCAGTCGGTCGCGTTCGGCGATGCGGCACAGGACACCGACGCCCCGGTCGAAGTGACCGCCGACGCGCTATCCGTCACCGAGCAGGAGGGCACCGCGCTCTTCACCGGCAACGTGGTCATCGCGCAGGGCGACTTCCGCCTCGCCGCGCCGCGCGTGCTGATCACCTACGATCAGGACGGCGACCGCATCGCGCGGATGGAGGCCACGGGCGGCGTGACGCTCGTGAGCGGCACGGACGCCGCCGAGGCCGAGCGCGCCGACTACGACCCCGACGCCGGGACCATCGTGATGACGGGCAAGGTGCTTCTGACGCAGGGCAGCAACGCGATCAGCGCGGAACGGATGTCGGTCGACCTCGATGGCGGAACCGCCGAGATGTCGGGCCGGGTGCGGACCCTCATCCAGCCGGAGGCGGAGTGATGGAGGGCCCGCAGTTCGCCGTCACGGAGGGAGACTCGGGCCTTCGTGTCCGCCACCTGCGCAAGAGCTATCGCAAGCGTGTCGTCATCCGCGACGTGAACATGGAGCTGCACCGCGGAGAGGTGGTCGGCTTGCTCGGGCCGAACGGCTCCGGCAAGACGACCTGTTTCTACGCCGTCGCCGGGCTGATCTATCCCGAGGGCGGGCAGGTCCTCGTGGATGGCGTCGACGTCACGTCCCTGCCGATGTATCGCCGCGCGCGGCTCGGGATCGGCTACCTGCCGCAGGAGATGTCGATCTTCCGCGGGCTCAGCGTCGAGGACAACATCGCGGCGATCCTCGACATCTCCGAGCGTGACCGGCACCGCCGGCGCGAGCGCCTGGAAGAGCTGCTGTCGGAATTCTCCATCGAGCATCTGCGCCGCGCGCCCGCGCTGGCGCTTTCGGGCGGCGAGAGGCGGCGGGTCGAGATCGCGCGCTGCCTGGCCGCCAACCCGAAATACCTGCTTCTGGACGAGCCTTTCGCGGGGGTGGATCCGATCTCGGTCAACGACATCCGCCACCTCGTCGCGGATCTCCGGACGCGGGGAATCGGCGTGCTCATCACCGATCACAATGTCCGCGAGACTCTGGAGATCGTGGATCGCGCCTACATCCTGCACGACGGCACGATGCTGATGTCCGGCTCGCCCGCGGAGGTTGTGCGCAACGAAAACGTGCGCCGGGTCTATCTCGGAGAGAACTTCCGGATCTCGTGACCCGCGCGCTAGCGATTGACAGGGCGCCGTGGTCTCCTCTCAAATACGAACGTGACGGTTCTGCGACACGACCCGCCCTGCGTCGCGGCATGTACCGCGGCGGCCTGAGCGGGCGTTCCCGCGGACGGCATCTAGCGTCCCCGGCCAGCGCGACCCAACCGGCGCGACCGGCCCGGACGGCACGAAAGGAGACGGGATGCGATATCAGATCAGTGGCAAGCAGATCGACATCGGCGAGGCGCTTCAGGAACATGTGAAGCAGGAACTGGGCGCGGCGATCGGCAAGTATGCCGAGCGTCCCACCGATGCCCAGATCATCTTTTCCCGCGACGCGCACGAATTCGTCTGCGAGGCCGCGGTGCATCTCTCGACCGGGCTGACCGCCAACGCCAAGGCCGCCGCGACAGAGATATATGCCGCCTTCGACGCCTGCTGTGCGAAGATGGAAAAGCAGCTGCGCCGCTACAAGCGCAGGTTGAAGGACCATCACCGCGCCCGCGCCGAACCTGTTGAACTGATCGGAGCCTCCTCGTATATCCTCGCATCGAAAGAAGAGAGCGACGAATCGGATTCCGAAAGCCTTCAGCCCGTGATCGTCGCGGAGATGCAGACCAAGATCCCCTTGCTGAGCGTCGGCGAGGCCGTAATGCAGATGGAACTGGCCGGCGCACCCGTGCTGGTGTTCCGAAACGAAAAAAGGAACGGGGTAAACGTCGTCTACAGGCGTGACGACGGAAACATCGGCTGGATCGAACCGCAGGACCCCGGCTGAGGGGGTCGGCCCGGCACGTCTCCCGCCCGTCCCCGAGAGCAGGCAAGAGATGGACCTTCTGGAACTGATCAAGCCCCAGGCCGTGCGCGTCGTGACGTCGGCCACCTCGAAGAAGCGGCTCATTCATGAACTCGCCGACCTCGCGGAAGCGGTCTACGGCATCGATGGCGAGAGCGCCGTCGCCGCCCTGCAGGAGCGCGAGACGCTTGGCCCGACCGGCGTGGGCGGAGGCGTGGCGCTGCCGCATTGCCGTCTGCCCGGGATCGAAACCATGGCCGGCGTCTTCATCCTGCTCGAGCGCCCGGTGGATTTCGACGCGGTCGACCGTCAACCGGTCGACCTCGCGCTCGGCCTCTTCGCGCCGGAGGATGCCGGGGTGGAGCATCTGAAGGCCCTGGCGCGGGTGTCGCGCACGCTGCGGCAGAGCTCCGTCTGCGCCAAGCTGCGCGCCAACCCCGACCCGGCGAAGCTTCACGCGATCCTTACCGAGGCCCAGCGCGAACAGGCCGCGTGACGGCGGCAGGCCGCCAGTCCGCGAAACCGAACTGCCGGAAATCCCGGGCGTAGACCTGTCGCGCCTTCGCATCCAGACCGGTATCGTGGATGTCGCGGAGCGTGAAGGGCGTGTCGCCCGGCGCGCCGTCCGGCGCCGACGCGACCTCGCGCCCCGCCGCCGCGGCGAGCGCGGGCAGCCACGCGGCCATCTCCTCCTCCCGGACGACAAGGTCCGGCAGCGCGAAGGCCGACATGTCGTGCAGAAGTTGCGCCTGGCTCGTCCAGTGCGGATCCGTGCGCAGGTTCGTGAGCCCGGCCAGGTTGTCCTTCACGAAATCCAGAAAGCCCTCGAACGCCGCGCGGTGCGCGGCGGCGTCGTAGCGCGGATCCGGCAGCGCCTCGGGCAGGGGCAGGCCGCGCTGGCGCAGCAGGTGCCGGCGGATGCGCCGGAACGCCCCTTCCCCGGTGGACAGGATGCGCGCGCAGAAGACCGCGTGCGCGCGGGCCAGCGGGTGGCGCAGCACGGTGAAACGCCGGTGCCCCGGATGCGCCCTCATCCACTGGCGCAGCTCCTTCTGGGTGAAATTCGCCTCCAGCGCTTCGGGCGGGGCGCCGTCGAGCGCGGCGAGCCACCGCGCGACCTCTGCCTCGGGCCCGCCCCGAAGCGGCATGTATAGAAGCGGCGTTTCCGGCGCGGCGACGAAGGAGGGCACGGCGGGGCCCCGGCGGGGTTCGAGGTTCGGCGTGCGCGACAGGTGGAAACGGTCGATCCGCGCAAGCTCTTTCTCCAGCGCGGCGGGATCGGCGACCTTGGCCTCTAGCGGCGCCGGGTTCTGCCGCTTCAGCGTGTCGTCGAGCGCCTCCAGCCGCGCCTCGGAGCCGAGCCAGGCGGCAAGGCCGTTCACGACGTCGAGCCGTTTCAGATCCTCGTAGTCGAGCCAGAAGGCGGACTGGCCCGTGACCTGCAGCGCGTGCAGGATCCGCAGCTGGAAGTCCTGCAGTCCCGAGACGTGCCGCTCGAACTCCGCCCCGTCGAACGCGGCGCGCGCCGCCTTGCGGCGGGACATGTCGGTCAGTTTCCATTGCCCCGTCTGCCGCGCGATCTTCCACGAGACATAGCTTTCGAGCGGATTGCGGTTCAGCACGATCTTCGCGCAGCGGGGATCGGCAAGAAGATCGTCCAGGATGCGCGGGTCATGGTCGTGGAAGTAGCGGAACCCGTCCAGCGTGTCGGGCGCGGCGCGCAGCGCGGCGAGTAGCGCGCCGGGATCCGCATCGCGCGCGGTTCTGTCGATGCCCAGGATTTGGTCCCGCTTCGGGTAACCGATGAAGTGCGGGTTGAACGCCTCGCCATGACAGCGGATGCCGGGCAGCGCGTTGAGGTTCGCCTCGAGGAAGTTCGAGCCGGTGCGCATGTCGGCGAAAACGACGAAGAGGTCGAACCGCGCCATCGGCTACTTCACGACATAGGGGCGGGGGGTGCAGGACGTGGCCTCGCCCGGGTCGGGCACGACCGGGAAATTGCCCATCAGGTAGGGGTGCATCCCTTCGTTCTTGAGGTCCTGCAGGAATTGCCCGAATCCGGTGAGATCGGTCATCCGCGGCATCTCCGCGAGGCGTTGCATGCCCCGCGGCGCGATCTCCTCGAGGATGGTCTGAAGCGGCTGAACGGGCCCTTCGATGAACTCCGCCAGCGTCCAGATCCGCACCCGCGCCTTCACCCAGGGAGACCGGAGCACCTTGAGATGCAGGGCTTCGACATGCTGCAGCTGCGCCGCCTCGCGGCGGTGCGAGGTGAAGCCGCGGTTCGCACGGAAAAGCGGGATCGCCCAGGCGCCGGTGATGACCGAGATCTGCGCGTTCGTGTCCTTGGCGATGTCCCAGTTGATCGCCTGGTTGTCGCGCGGTCCGAACTGGAAGCACTGCCGCTGGCCGCGCGTGTTCCAGACCAGGCTGGTGAGGAATGCCTTGGGATTGGCGTCGCGGATCGCCGCGCTGTCCGACAGTCCGCCCGCGATGACGTCCTGGCCGTCCGCGAATTCCGCGCGGTCTGGCGCGAAGAGATGGCCATGCACCGTTGCGCCCGTCATCCGGCAAAGCCAGGGCGCGAAATCCTCGAAGAGTTCGGCGAAGCCCTGGAACATGGAATATGGCCCGGCGGTGGGGCTTGTCTCGAACCCCTCGCGGGGAAACCGGCCTTGCATGCAGAGCCCCGGCCGGCCGCGGGTCCGCCGCTCCACCGCGCGGGCGAAGACGCGGTCGATCTTGGACGGGTTGGGTTCCGCGCGTGTCATGCCCTGGCCCGCGTGGCCGAGGAACGTCTCGTAAAGACGGTCGGCGCGCGGCCAGATCTTTCTTGCCACGAAGCAGTCGGAGCGGCGCAGAAGCTCCAGGTGGTCGTCGTAGAAGATGTGCGGCTTGCCCTTGAAGTCGAATTTCGAAAGCGTGAGCGACCGGCTTTCGACCTCGTGCGAGTGGCGCCGCGCGAGGGTCTGGAAATAGCTTTCATCCGGGATCCAGACGCGGCGGAAGTAGTGGTCGTACAAGGCCCGGTTCGGGTCGCCGAGGATCTTGGCCAGCGTGTCCCGGGTCAGGCACCACCACTGGCTGCCGAGATGGGGGACGATCCCCTCGGGAAGGCGGCGCTTGCGGCCGATCCGGCGCTGAAGCGACACGTAGCCGTCGAAGAGAGGGCGCTGGCTTTTCCACGCGAAGGGAAACGAGAGGGTGAAACGTTCTTCGTGCAGGCCGCCCACCGTCCAGGGCACCTCGGCGGTGGTCGCGCTTTCGATGAAGTCCGTGCGCGGCCGCGCGGCAAGGTAGTCCGAAAGCTCGCTCACGGGCCGCAGCGGCAGGCATGCGCCCGAGGCGAGGTAGACGTGGCGGACGTCGGGAAACGCCGTCAGCATGAGCTCCGCGGCGGACTGGGTCGCCGCCACGATCCCCCATGTGCCCCATTCGCAGCGGAAGCGGCGGGAGAAGCGCACGTCTGGCAGGTCCGAGAGCGCCGCGCGAAGGCGGTCGTAGCCTTGGGGCGGCACCGCGCGGTCGACGTGGATCACGAGCGGGCAGCCCGCGCGCGCCCAGTGGCGGGCGACCTGGACGGCCCGGCCGAGCGCGGTATGCACCAGCATGATGACGCCGACCCCGTTCATGCCCAGTTGCCCTTGGACATCAGGCCGAGGATCTCCAGCTGGCGCCAGTTCAGGTATCGCTCGGACCACTGGCACCAGAGCCCGGGGTCGTCCTCGGCCAGCGCCGCGTAGGCGCGATACTCGCGCCCGCCGGCGTAGTGCTCGCCCCGGCCGAGCTCTTCCTCGGCCTTGGCGCCGAGCGTGTCGAGGAACTTTGCATGAAGAAGGACGCCGCACGGCTTCTCGCCGCCCCGGTCGTCGTAGACGAGGTTCAGCCCGCGCGGCAGCAGCATGTGGGTCGAACTGACATAGGCGTAGCGTCGGTGCCATTTCACCAGCGGGATCTTGTTGAGCGCCGGCGCCTTGCGTGGCGCGTCGGAGAAGAAGACGCGCTGGCGCGGTCCGCCCTGGATCCAAAGATTGCCCAGCCGGGGGTTCTTCTCGATCCGGTAGTTGCCCGCGTCGAACCAGGACGCGATCTCGAACGGGTTCTGCCCGGGCCGGTACGGCCGGGCGGAGAGCGGCCCCTTGGGATACATGTCGAGGATCATCGCGCCGAAGGACCGGATCGGCAGCGCGTCGAGCCAGTCGGTCAGCGCGGCGATGGGCCGCGTGTCGCAGAACGGGAAGACGAAGAATTCGTCCGCATCGACGGTCAGGCACCAGTGGCCGTGCCCGTAACGCGCGAGCAGCCCGTTCATCCAGTCGATGCCGAAGCGGGCGTGCTTGTAGCTTGCCCGCGTGTGCCAGAGCGAGACGTCGGGCTGCTGGGCGAGGTAGTCGCGCGACCCGTCGTCGCTGTCGTTGTCCACGAACAGGAAGTGGCCGACGCCGAGATCGCGATAATATTGCAGGAAATAGGGAAGGCGCACGCCCTCGTTACGCTGGGTGCAGAACAGCAGCACGTCGCCCGGCCGGATGCCGCCGGTGCGGTCGGCGACGGGCCGAAGCTGGCGGCGCTTCAGCATGGCGCGGGCGCGCCACCCCTTGCGCTGCAGGCGCAGCCGGTATGACCGCCAGAACCGCATTCAGCCTCTCTCTTTTTCCGCCCAGCGCCCCCGGGCGATCAAGCCCGCGTCTTCGAGTTGCCTCCACCCCTTATACTGCGCCGACGCCTTCGACCAAAGTACGGGGTTCCGCAGGATCGCGTCGTAATAGCCGTCATATCGTTCAACATGGGTAAAATGCTGCCGGCGGCGTTTTTCCTCGCGGGATTTCTCGATCACCACGTCGAGGAACTTGGTGTGCAAAAGCGCGCCGCGCGGCCGGTCGAGCCGCGCGTCGAACACGGCGTTGAGCCTGCGGGGCAGGGCGATATGCGTGGAACTGACATAGGCGTAGCCGCGCCGCCAGCGCACCAGCGGCATCTTGTGCAGGTGCGGCGCCCGCTCGGGCGCCTCGGCGAAGAACGCGCGCTTGCGCACGCCGCCCCGGATCGAGACGTTGCGGTATCGTGGCTGCCATTCCCAGGTGTAGTTCCACTGGTCGAACCAGCCGAGCGTCGTCGTCGGGTCGCTGCCGGGCGTGTAGGCCGCCGCGCCAAGGGGCCCTTTCGGGTAGAGGTCCAGCATCATGGCGCCCATGGCCGGGATATTCTCCCGGTCGAGCCACGCGGTCAGCTCGTCGAGCCCCCGCCGCTCCCACTCCGGGTAGATCAGGATCTCGTCGGCATCGACGGTCAGGCACCAGTGGCCGTGCCCGTGGCGGCGCAGCAGGAATGTCAGCCAGTCCATCCCGAAACGTGCGTCGCGATAGGCGCTTTCCGTGCGCCAGAGCGACACGTCGGGCGCCTTCGACAGCCTCTCTGCGGTGCCGTCGGTGCTGCCATTGTCCACGATAAGGAAATGATCCACCCCCAGCCGGCGGTAATGGTCGAGGAAATGGGGCAGGCGGACCGCCTCGTTTCGCATCGTGGAAAAGCACAGGATCGCGCCGCGCCGGATCGCGCCCGTCCGGTCCGCGACGGGGGTCAGCTCCGCGCGCTTCCGCCACGCGCGCAGAAGCAGGCGGCGGCGGCGCCAGCGCAGGCGGTAGGCGCGCCAGAGCTCTGGGGCGGCGGTGCGGACGGCGCCGGTCAGCTGGCGTATCCGCCGATGCGGTGCCAGCGCCAGGCGTCCTCTATCATCGTCTCCAGCGTGGACCGCGCGGGCCGCCAGCCGAGCTCGGCCTCCGCGCGGCCGGATCCGGAGACGAGCCGCGTGCAGTCCCCGGCGCGGCGCGGCCCCTCCGTCACCGGAACGTCCCGGCCCGTGACCGCGCGGGCGGCGTCGATCACCTGCCGCACCGAAAAGCCGTGCCCCGTGCCGAGGTTGAACACCCGGCTGTCCCGTCCCTCCGCCAGCCAGCGCAGCCCCGCCAGATGCGCCGACACGAGATCGCTGACGTGCACGTAGTCGCGGATGCAGGTGCCGTCGGGCGTGTCGTAATCCGTTCCGTGGATGGTGAGCGCCGGGCGCTGCCCGTCGATGGCCTGAAGGATCAGCGGGACGAGATGCGTCTCGGGACGGTGGAATTCCCCGATCTCGGCCTCCGGATCGGCGCCGGCCACGTTGAAGTAGCGGAAGACGACGCTGCGAAGACCGTGCGCGGCCCCGAACTGGGCGAGGATCTCCTCCACCGCGCGCTTCGAGGCGCCGTAGGCGTTGACCGGGCGCAGCGCGCTCTTCTCGTCGAGGGTGACGCCGTCCTGTTCGCCGTAGACCGCGCAGGTCGAGGAGAACACGACGTCGCGGCAGCCGGCCGCAACAGCCGCCTCGGCCAGGGTGAGCGAGCCCAGCACGTTGTTGCGCCAGTATTGGCCGGGATCACCCATCGCCTCGCCGACCTGGCTCAGCGCCGCGAAGTGCATCACCGCGGCGGGCCGATGACGCGCGAACACCGCGTCGAGCCGCGCGCGGTCGGTCAGGTCGCCGCGCTCGAACGGGCCGAACCGCGCGGCCTGTTCCCAGCCGGTGACGAGATTGTCGTAGGTCACGGGGATCTCTCCCGCCGCGGCGAGCGCCTTGCAGGCGTGGGAGCCGATATACCCCGCGCCGCCGGTGACCAGGATCCGCGCCATCGGGCGATGCCGCGCCGCCCTACTGCGCGGCCTTCTCGACCGAGACGAGTTCGTGCAGGTAACGCAGCAGGTCCTCGCGCAGGTCGTCGCGCCCCAGCCCGAAGGCGACGGTGGCCTGCAGGAACCCCGCCTTGGAGCCGCAGTCGAAGCGCTGGCCGCGGAACCGGTAGCCATAGACGTCGCGGCCCTGCGCGATCTCGTCGGCGATGGCGTCGGTCAGCTGGATCTCGTTGCCCGAGCCCTGTTTCATGCGGTTCAGGTTCTTCAGCACGTCGGGGGTGAGGATGTAGCGGCCGATCACCGCGAGGTTCGAGGGCGCCTGGTCCGGTGTGGGCTTTTCCACCATGCCGCGCACCTTCACGAGATCTCCCTTGTCGTCCTCGAGGTCGAGCACCCCGTAGGAGCCGATGCGTTCCCGGGGCACGTCCATCGCGGCGACCATGGCGCCGCCCGTCTCCTCGTAGGCTTCGGTCATCTGCTGAAGGCAGGGCTGCTCCGCGGCGATCACGTCGTCGGGGAGGATCACCGCGAAGGGCTCGTCCCCGATGAGACGCCGCGCGCACCAGACGGCATGGCCGAGACCCAGCGCCTTGTGCTGGCGGATATAGGCGATCGCGCCCGATTCCATGTTGGTGTTCTTGAGGATCTGCAGAAGCTCGGTCTTGCCCGCCTTGCGCAGCGCGGTCTCGAGTTCGGGCGCATGGTCGAAATAGTCCTCCAGCGCGCTCTTGCCGCGCGAGGTGACGAAGATGAATTCCTTGATCCCCGCGGCACGCGCCTCGTCGATCGCGTACTGGATGAGGGGCCGGTCCACGAGCGTCATGATCTCCTTCGGTACCGATTTCGTGGCCGGCAGGAAGCGTGTGCCCAGCCCCGCAACCGGGAAGATCGCCTTCGTTACCTTGTTCCGCATGCCCTGCTCCTGATCGACGAATTCACGCATGTCCGCCCCTCCGGACGGCTCACCATGGCCGGAGCCTAGCGAAGTTCCGGGGGCGATGCATGTCGGATTTGTGGAATTCCCGAGGCCCCGGCGCGGGATCAGCCCGACACCAGCGAAACGCCCGGCGCGTAGGCGATGAAATAGGGATTGGCGAAACCGGCCTTGCCGTAGGCGAGCGGCGTGTGGTCGTCGAACCGCACCACGCGCCCCCCCGCCCCGTTGAGCACGGCGTGGCCCGCGGCGGTGTCCCATTCCATGGTGCGCCCCAGGCGCGGGTAAAGGTCGGCCTCTCCCGCGGCCAGCAGGCAGAACTTCAGCGACGAGCCCGCGCTGACCAGCTCCTTCACCTCGTAGCGCGCGATGTAGGCGTCGGTTTCCTCGTCGCGGTGCGACTTCGAGGCCACGACCCTGAGCGCCGAATTGTCGGGCTCCGCGACGTGAAGCTCCCGCGTCTCGCCGGGGTGGGCAGGGTCCATCTCTCCGGTCTCTTCCACCGCCCGGCCCGTGGCCGTGGTGTAGAAGAGGCGGCCCCTGGCCGGGGCGTAGACGACCCCGCGCACCGGCAGACCCTCCTCGACATAGGCGATGTTCACGGTGAAGTCGCCGCGGCGCCGGATGAACTCGCGCGTGCCGTCGAGCGGATCCACGACAAGGAAGGTGAAGGCGTCCTGCGCGTGGCTTTCGGCCTGCTCCTCCGTGACGAGCGGCATGTCCGGGAACGCCGCGCGCAGGCCGTCGGAAATGATCCGGTCAGCGGCCTCGTCGGCGGCGGTCACGGGGCTTTCGTCGCTCTTCGCGCGCGCCTGGAGATCCCCGGACCGGTAGTGGCGCATGATCTCCGCACCGGCCTCGAGGGCCAGCCGGCGGACCGTTTCGGTCAGCACATCGTGATCCATCCGCCGTCTCCTCGGCTCGCGTCGCCCGCGCGCGGCATGCGCGAGATTGCCAATCGGGGCCGCCGCCCTTATGATCGCGTGGTAACGGAACCGCAAGTCGTCCGGGCGATCGTCGGGTCGGAGAGCAGAGACCCATGTTCCAGCAGACCCCCCCGCGAAACACGATCGGCTCGGCCGTCTCGACGGCGGAACGGGTGTATCACGGCGTCGTGCGCAGCGTCCGCAAGACGCATGGCAGCCCGATCATGTCGATCCTCATCAACGTGATGCAGACGGCGATCTTCGTGCTCGCCTTCTACTTCATGTTCACCTTCCTCGGCCTGCGTGGGCTCAAGATCCGGGGCGATTTCCTCATCTACATCATGACGGGCGTCTTCCTGTTCATGACGCACATCAAGACGGTGGGCGCCGTCGTCGCCTCCGAGGGGCCGGCCTCGCCGATGATGCTGCACGGGCCGATGAACACCGCCATCTCGATCCTCTCGGCGGCCGTGGGGATGCTCTACATCCAGTTGCTGTCGATGTTCCTGATCCTGTTCGTCTACCATGTGGGTTTCACGCCGGTCGAAATCCACGACCCGATCGGGTGCCTCGCCATGGTGCTGCTGGCGTGGTTCACCGGGGCGGCGGTAGGGCTCGTGCTGCTGGCGCTGAAGCCCTGGATGCCCGGCGTCGTCACCCTGATGACGAGCGTCTATCAACGCGCCAACATGATCGCCTCGGGCAAGATGTTCGTGGCCAACGCGCTGCCGCCGCACATGCTGATGCTGTTCGACTGGAACCCGCTCTTCCACGCCATCGACCAGGCGCGCGGCTTCGCCTTCATCAACTACTTCCCGCGCAACAGTTCGATCGAGTATCCTCTCACCGTCGGGATCGTGCTGCTTCTGATCGGCCTGATGGGCGAATTCGTCACCCGCAAGCACGCCTCGCCAAGCTGGTACGCGCGGCGCTGAGGCCATGCGGCCGAAAGGCAAAGGAGATTGTCATGCCCCGTGCCCTCTTGAGCGTCCTCGCCGCGTTCGCCCTGGCCCTCGCCGCCGCCGCGCCGGCGGCCGCGCAGGATGGGCCCCTGCCCGCGCTCTACGACGTGCGGGGCGTGGCACCGGACGACGTGCTGAATGTCCGCGCCGCGCCGTCGGCGGACGCGGCGCGCATCGGCGCGCTTGCGCCCGGTGCGCAGGGCGTCGAGGTCACCGCGATCGACTCCGCCGCGGGCTGGGGGCGGGTCAATGCCGGCGAACAGGCGGGCTGGGTGTCGATGCGCTTTCTCGCCCGGCAGCCGCGGCAGGGAGGCAACGCCCTGCCGGTTCCCATGCGTTGCTTCGGCACCGAACCGTTCTGGAGCCTGTCGGTCGCCGAGGACGGGCTGCGCCTCGAGGGGCCGGGCGTGCCGCGCGCGGTGACCGCCTCGCTTTCCGAACGCACGCGCGCGGCCGGTCGCCCGGACGCCTACGGCTTCGTCGGCTGGGGCGCGGGCGGCGGGCAGGCGATCCACGGAACGGTGCGGCGCGCGCGGTGCAGCGACGGGATGTCGGACCGGTTGTTCGGGCTTTCCGCCGACCTGCTCGTGCAGGACGGCGGGGCGCTGCGGCAATACGCGGGCTGCTGCACCCTGGCGCGCTGAGCCGTCACTCTACCACCCTAAGCGTCAGGTTGATCCGCCCGCCGCCGGGCAGCAGCGACGAAGAGCCGAAGCGGATCCGGTCCACCCCGTGCCATGCCAGCCGCGCAGGCCCCTCCAGAAGCGCGACGTCCCCCGATCGCAGCCAGAGCGACCGCGAGGGGCGCGGCGCGTCCACGCCGCCCACCCGGAAGAGCGCCTCGTCCCCCAGCGAGACCGACAGGACGGGCCAGGAGAAATCCGCCTCGTCGCGGTCCTGGTGCAGCCCCATCCGCGCGCCTTCCCCGTACCAGTTGACGAGGCAGCAATCGGGTGCGCGCGCGAGGCCCGTGACCTCGTTCCAGATCTCCATCACCTGCGCGGGGATCGGCGGCCAGGCCGCGCCCGAGGGATGGCGCGCGGCGTACTGGTAGCCCGACCTGTCCGACACCCAGCCGAGGCGGCCCGCCGCGGTCATGCGGACGGACATGGGGCGCCCGCCGGGCGTCACCTGGGTCACGAAGGGCGCGACCCGCGCCAGCGCGCGCAACCTGTCAACGAGCCGCGCCTGCGCGGGCGCGTCGAGCCAGCCGCGCAGCACGCGGACACCGTTCAGGACCACCGTCTCGACCATCGCGGGCACCTCCCTTTCGCGGCTCGCGGCAATTGTTCCCATCGGGTCCAAAGGCTTGCTTGCAGGCCCCCGGACCCCTCCCTATATACCCGCCAGATGCGTGGCGGGCACCGGCCCGGCACGTGAAATGCGGGGCGGGGATGCCGGAACGGGTCCGCCGCTTCGGGATATCGCCTTGAACAGAAGAGGGATCAAACCATGGCCAAAGTGATCGGGATCGACCTCGGGACCACGAACAGCTGTGTCGCCATCATGGATGGCTCGCAACCCCGAGTGATCGAGAATTCGGAGGGCGCGCGCACCACCCCCTCCATCGTGGCCTTCACCGACGACGAACGTCTCGTCGGCCAGCCGGCGAAGCGGCAGGCCGTCACCAACCCCGAAAACACGATCTTCGGCGTCAAGCGCCTCGTCGGCCGGCGCCTCGACGACCCGGATCTCTCCCGGGACCTCAAGAACCTCCCCTACAGCGTCGTGGACGGCGGCAACGGCGATGCCTGGGTCGAGGTCAAGGGTGACACGTACTCTCCCAGCCAGATTTCCGCCTTCATCCTGCAGAAGATGAAGGAAACCGCCGAGAGCTACCTCGGCGACGAGGTGACGCAAGCCGTCATCACCGTGCCCGCCTACTTCAACGACGCCCAGCGCCAGGCCACCAAGGACGCGGGCAAGATCGCGGGCCTCGAGGTGCTGCGCATCATCAACGAGCCCACGGCGGCCGCGCTGGCCTACGGCCTCGACAAGAAGGACAGCAAGACGATCGCGGTCTACGACCTCGGCGGCGGCACCTTCGACGTGACGATCCTCGAGATCGACGACGGGCTCTTCGAGGTGAAATCCACCAACGGGGACACCTTCCTCGGCGGCGAGGACTTCGACATGCGGGTCGTCAACTACCTCGCCGACGAGTTCAAGAAGGAGCACGGCGTCGACCTGACGCAGGACAAGATGGCGCTTCAGCGCCTCAAGGAAGCCGCCGAGAAGGCCAAGATCGAGCTGTCGTCCTCGACGCAGACCGAGATCAACCAGCCCTTCATCTCCATGGACAAGGCCACCGGCCAGCCGCTGCACATGGTGATGAAACTCACCCGCGCGAAGCTCGAAAGCCTGGTGGGCGATCTCATCAAGGGCTCGCTGAAACCGTGCGAGGCGGCGCTCAAGGACGCGGGCCTGTCGAAGTCCGACATCGACGAGATCGTGCTCGTGGGCGGCCAGACGCGGATGCCCAAGGTGCTCGAGGAGGTGACCAAGTTCTTCGGCAAGGAGCCGCACAAAGGCGTGAACCCCGATGAGGTCGTGGCGCTGGGCGCGGCGATCCAGGCCGGCGTGCTGCAGGGCGACGTGAAGGACGTGGTGCTGCTCGACGTGACGCCGCTGTCGCTCGGGATCGAGACGCTGGGCGGCGTGTTCACGCGGCTCATCGACCGCAACACGACCATTCCGACGAAGAAGAGCCAGGTCTTCTCCACCGCCGAGGACAACCAGGGCGCCGTGACGATCCGGGTCTTCCAGGGCGAGCGCGAGATGGCGGCCGACAACAAGATGCTCGGCCAGTTCAACCTCGAGGACATTCCCCCGGCGCCGCGCGGCATGCCGCAGATCGAGGTCACCTTCGACATCGACGCCAACGGCATCGTCAACGTCTCGGCCAAGGACAAGGGCACCGGCAAGGAGCAGAAGATCACCATCCAGGCGTCGGGCGGCCTGTCGGATGCCGATATCGAGAAGATGGTGAAGGACGCCGAGGAGAACGCGGAAGCGGACAAGCAGCGCCGCGAACTCGTGGAGGCGAAGAACCAGGCCGAGAGCCTCGTGCACTCCACCGAGAAATCGCTCGAGGATCACGGCGACAAGGTCGATCCCTCGACCGTGGAGGCGATCGAACTGGCCGTTTCGGCGCTCAAGGAAGAGCTCGAGAAGGACGACACCACCGCCGAGAAGATCCGCGCCGGCATCCAGAACGTCACCGAGGCCGCGATGAAACTCGGCGAGGCGATCTACAAGTCGAGCCAGGAAGAAGCCGCTTCGGAGGGTGGCTCCGACGGGTCGGACTCCACGGACGCCTCCGGCAGCGGGGACGACGATATCGTCGACGCGGATTTCGAGGATCTCGATGATGACAAGCGGGCCTGACGACGCCCGCTCCTGACGAAACGCGCTGGGGCCGGTCCGGATACCGGGCCGGCCCTTCGCGGTTTCGGGCGAGGGAGATTTGCCGATGGCAAAACGCGATTACTACGACGTGCTCGGTGTGACGCGCGGAGCGTCGGCCGAGGAAATCAAGAAGGCCTACCGCCGCAAGGCGAAGGAGCTGCATCCCGACCGGAACCAGGACAACCCGACGGCCGAGGCCGACTTCAAGGAGGCGAACGAAGCCTACGAGGTGCTTCGCGACGCCGAGAAAAAGGCCGCCTACGACCGCTTCGGCCATGCCGCCTTCGAGCAGGGCATGGGCGGCGGCGGCGCGCGCCCGGGCGGATACGGTCCGGGCGGCGGCGATTTCGCCTCCGCGTTCTCGGACGTCTTCGACGACCTCTTCGGTGATTTCATGGGCGGGCGCGGCGGCCGCCGGAACCGCGCCGCGCGCGGTGCAGATCTGCGATACAACCTGCGCGTGACGCTCGAGGACGCCTATACCGGGATGCAGAAGACCATCACCGTTCCCGGTTCGGTGCAATGCGGCGCGTGCGAGGGCACCGGCGCCGAGGGCGGCGCGGAACCCACGACGTGCCCGACCTGTTCGGGCATGGGCAAGGTGCGCGCGCAGCAGGGTTTCTTCACCGTGGAACGGACCTGTCCCACCTGCTCGGGCCTCGGGCAGATCATCAAGAATCCCTGCAATGTCTGCGGCGGCGCGGGACGTGTCGAAAAGGAGCGCGCGCTCTCTGTGAACATTCCCGCGGGCGTGGAGACCGGAACGCGGATCCGCCTCGCCGGCGAGGGCGAGGCCGGGATGCGCGGCGGGCCGCCGGGCGATCTCTACATCTTCATCGAGGTGCAGCCGCACAAGCTTTTCGAGCGCGAGGGCGCGGACCTTCATTGCCGGGTGCCGGTGTCGATGCCGGCCGCCGCGCTTGGCGGCGACATCGAGGTTCCCACCATCGACGGCGGTCGAAGCCGCGTGAAGATCCCCGCCGGAAGCCAGTCCGGCCGCCAGATGCGGTTGCGCGGAAAGGGCATGCCGGCCCTTCGCGGAGGCACGCATGGCGACATGTTCATCGAACTTGCCGTGGAAACGCCGGTCAACCTGACCGGGCGGCAAAAGGAACTCCTGCGTGAGTTCGAGGCCCTTTCGGAAGACAACAATCCCGAAAGCAAGAGCTTCTTTTCCTCGGTGAAGAGTTTCTGGGACAGCATGAAGGGGTGAGGGCCGCCCGGAAAACGCTCCGGCGGAGCGTTTTCAGGCCCGAACGCGCGAAGCGCCGGTCCCGAAGGGAGGGCCGCCCTGAAAACGCTCCGGCGGAGCGTTTTCAGGCCCGAACGCGCGAGGCGCCAGCCCGGAGGGAGGGCGCATGGGCAAGCGACCGCGGCACTCCTCCGCCCTGCCGCCACGCGGGCCCCTCCCGCCGGTCCTGATCCAGCGGACGCGCCTTCGGCGCGACGGCTTCAGTGAGCGGTCCCGGACAGCCGGCATAGCCGGCAGGTCCGGGACCGCATGAGGGCGCGCGCCGGCCCGGTGTTAACGCTTCGTTCACCGGTCTGCGGCAAAGGTCGGGCCATGCGTTCGCGTTCCGCCTTTGGCGAGGGGCCGCTGCCCCTTTTCGACGCCGACGAGGCGGGTGCGGACACGCGAGCCGTCAACGCCGGCGCCCGGCCCCCGTCGTATCTTCGCGACCACCGCAGCCGGCTGCGCGACCGCTTCCTCGCCGGCGGCGCCGATCCCATGCCGGATTACGAGTTGCTGGAACTCGTCCTCTTTCGCGCGATCCCGCGGCAGGACGTGAAGCCGCTGGCGCGCGCACTCATCGAACGCTTCGGGGATTTCAACGGGGTGGTCTCCGCGCCCCGGGATCGCCTGGCGGAAACGCCCGGGGTCGGGCCGGCCGTCATCTGCGAGCTCAAGGTGGTGGAGGCCGCGGCGCACCGGCTGGCGCGGGCGCGCGTGATCGGTCGGCCCGCGATCTCCAGCTGGGAGGCGCTGCTGGATTACTGCCGCACCACCATGGCCCATCGCGCGACCGAAGAGTTCCGCGTGCTCTACCTCGACCGCAAGAACGTGCTCGTGGCCGACGAGGCGCAGGGCCGCGGCACCGTCGACCACGTGCCCGTCTATCCCCGTGAAGTGGTCAAGCGGGCGCTCGAACTCAACGCCTCTGCCATGATCCTGGTGCACAACCACCCTTCGGGCGATCCGACGCCCTCGCAGGCCGACATCGCAATGACGGAGCGTATCCGCGCCGCGGCCGAGGCGTTGTCGATCACCCTGCACGACCACCTGGTGATCGGCCGCGCGCGCGAGGTGAGCTTCCGCGCCGAGGGGTTGCTCTGACCGGGGCGGCCATCCCGCCGCGCGTCAGCCCCGTTCGATGGCGAGCGCAATGCCCTGGCCGCCGCCGATGCACATGGTGACGAGCGCGCGCCGGCCGCCGCACCGTTCGAGCTCGTAAAGCGCCTTCACGGTCAGGATCGCGCCGGTGGCGCCCACCGGGTGGCCGAGGGCGATGGCCCCGCCGTTCGGATTCACCTTCTCCGGATCGAGGCCCAGCCCCGCGTTCACGGCGAGCGCCTGCGCGGCGAAGGCCTCGTTCGACTCGATAACGTCGAAATCCCCGACCGAGAGGCCGGTGCGTTCGAGCAGGCGCTTCACCGCCGGGACCGGGCCGATCCCCATCACCTCGGGGCGCACCCCGGCATGGGCGTAGCCCAGCACGCGGGCGCGCGGCTTCAGGCCCGCGGCCTCCGCCGCCTCGGCGCGGGCGAGGACGATCGCGGCCGCGCCGTCGTTGATCCCGCTCGCGTTGCCCGCCGTCACGGAGCCGTCCTTGCGGAACACCGGACGCAGCGCCGCCAGCCCCTCGGAGGTCGCGTCGCGCTTCACGTGTTCGTCGGTGTCGAAAGCGACCGTGTCGCGCTTCACCCGTACCTCGACGGGCACGATCTGTTCGTCGAAGCGGCCCTCCTCGATCGCCCGCGTGGCGCGGCGCTGGCTTTCGAGGGCGAAGGCGTCCTGCGCCTCGCGGCTCACCTGGTGCTCTTCCGAGACGTTCTCGGCCGTCACGCCCATGTGGCCGGTGCCGAAGGGGCAGTTGAGCGCGCCCAGCATCATGTCGAGGGTGCGGACGTCGCCCATCTTCGCGCCCCAGCGCTGGTCGGGCACGATGAAGGGCGAGCGGCTCATGTTCTCGGCGCCGCCGGCGAGGCCGAATTCCGCATCGCCCATGGCCAGCGACTGGATCACCGACACGATCGCCTGGGCGCCCGATCCGCAAAGACGGTTCACGTTCATCGCCGGCGTCGTCTCGGGGATGCCCGCCTCCATCCCCGCGACGCGTGAAAGATACATGTCGCGCGGCTCGGTGTTGATGACATGCCCGAAGGCGACATGCCCGACCTGGCCACCCTCCACGCCCGCGCGCTCCAGCGCGGCGCGCGCGGCCGCCGCCCCGAGCGCGATGGGCGGCGTGCCGGCGAGGCTGCCGCCGAAAGTGCCGATGGCGGTGCGCGCGCCGCCGAGGATCACGATATCGTCCATGGTGAGAATCTCCGCCCGAGTGTCGGGGGGCAGACTAGCCGCGCGCGCGGGCCGCGTCACCCTGAGCCCGCGTTGACTTCGCGGTGCGCGGGCCGCAGACGGACGGGAAAGGGAGAACGGCGATGCAAGACAGCTTTCTGACGCGGATCCGGGACGAGCTTTCGGCGCTGGAGGCCGAGGGCCTGATCAAGCGCGAGCGCGAGATCACCTCGCCGCAGGCTGCGGAGGTCACCGTGGCCGGGCGCGAGGTCATCAACCTTTGCGCCAACAACTACCTCGGGCTTGCCGACGATCCCCGGCTGATCGACGCGGCCAAGGCCGCGATGGACGATCACGGATGGGGCATGGCGAGCGTGCGCTTCATCTGCGGCACGCAGGATCTGCACCGGGATCTGGAGCGGCGTCTCGCGGCCTTCCTCGACATGGACGACGCAATTCTCTTCGCGGCCTGTTTCGACGCCAATGGCGGGCTTTTCGAACCGCTGCTCGGGCCCGAGGACGCGGTGATCTCGGACGCGCTCAACCACGCCTCGATCATCGACGGTATCCGGCTCTGCAAGGCGCGGCGCTACCGCTACGCCAATTCCGACATGGCCGATCTCGAGGCGAAGCTCGCCGAGGCGCGCGCGGCGGGCGCGCGCGACATCCTGATCGCGACCGACGGCGTCTTCTCGATGGATGGCTATCTCGCCGATCTGCCCGGGATCACCCGGTTGGCGGAGCGTTACGGCGCGATGGTCATGGTGGACGACTGCCACGCCACCGGCTTCATGGGGGCGCGCGGCGCCGGCACGCCGGCGCATGCAGGCGTGCAGGTCGATATCCTGACCGGCACGCTCGGCAAGGCGCTGGGCGGCGCGATCGGCGGCTACGTGGCCGGGCCGCAGCCCGTGATCGACCTGCTTCGCCAGCGCGCGCGGCCCTATCTCTTTTCCAACGCGCTGCCGCCGGCGGTCTGCGCGGCGGGCATCGCGGCCATCGACATCGTGGAGGAGGGCGAGCAGCTGCGCGCGCGGCTCTTCGAGAACGCCGCCTACTGGCGGGCGGGGCTCGAGCGGCTGGGCTTCGACCTTCTGCCGGGCGAGCATCCGATCGTGCCGGTGATGCTGGGCGAGGCGCGCGCGGCGCAGGCCATGGCCGCGCGGCTATTCGAGGAGGGGGTCTATGTCTCGGGCTTCTTCTTCCCCGTCGTGCCGCGGGGCGCGGCGCGCATCCGCACGCAGATGAACGCGGCGCTCACGCGGGAGGAGCTCGACCGCGCGCTCGCCGCCTTCGAGCTCGCGGGCAAGGCCGAGGGAGTGATCTGATGCTGAACGGCATGAAGGCGCTGGTGAAGGCCGAGCCCCGCGAGGGGCTCTGGATGCGCCGGGAGCCCGTCCCCGAGATCGGCCCCGACGACGTGCTGATCCGGGTCAGGAAGACGGGCATCTGCGGCACCGACATCCATATCTGGAACTGGGACGACTGGGCGCGGCGCACCGTGCCGGTGCCGCTCGTCACCGGTCACGAGTTCGCGGGCGAGATCGTGGAGATGGGCCGGAACGTCGAGGACCTGGCGATCGGCCAGCGCTGTTCGGGCGAGGGGCACCTGATCGGGCGGCACTAGCGCCAGAGCCGCTCGGGGAAGTTCCACCTCGACCCCGAGACGCGCGGGGTCGGGGTGAACGAGCCCGGCGCCTTCGCCGAGTATCTCCGTCTGCCCGCCTTCAACGTGGTGCCGCTGCCCGACGGGATCGACGACGAGATCGGCGCGATCCTCGATCCCCTGGGCAACGCGGTGCACACCGCGCTCTCCTTCGATCTGGTGGGCGAGGACGTGCTCGTGACGGGGGCGGGCCCGATCGGGATCATGGCGGCTGCGGTGGCGCGGCATGTGGGCGCGCGCCACGTCGTGATCACCGACATCAACCCCGACCGGCTCGCGCTTGCTGCAAGGGTCGCCGACGTTGTGACGGTGAACGTCGCCGAGGAGGAGCTTGCCGCGGTGGAGGCGCGGCTCGGCATGAAGGAGGGCTTCGACGTCGGGCTCGAGATGTCGGGCAGCCAGGCGGCGCTCGACCAGATGGTGGAGGCGCTGGTGATGGGCGGGCGCATCGCGCTTCTGGGCATCCCGCCCGGCAAGTCGCCCGTCGACTGGAGCCGCATCGTCTTCAAGGCGATCACCATCAAGGGCGTCTACGGCCGCGAGATCTTCGAGACCTGGTACAAGATGATCGCCATGCTCGAGAACGGGCTCGACGTGCGCGGCGTCATCACCCACCGCTTCCCCGTGGACCGCTTCGAGGAAGGCTTCGCCGCCATGCTCTCGGGCCGGAGCGGCAAGGTGGTGCTGGACTGGACGTGAGGCTCAGGCCGGCGCGGCCTCTTCGAGCGCGCGCGCGATGTCGGCCAGAAGCGAGGACGCGCCGAAGCGGAAGCGCGCGGGGGTGAGCCACGCCTCGCCCAGTTCCCGGCGCAGGAGCGCGAGCCAGGCGAGCGCATCCTCCGCCTTCGAGATGCCGCCCGCGGGTTTGAAACCCACCTCATGGCTCGTCCGGTCGCGGTAATCCCGGATCGCGCGCATCATGGCCAGCCCGGCGGGCAGGGTGGCGTTGACCGCCTCCTTGCCCGTCGAGGTCTTGACGAAATCCGCGCCCGCCATCATCGCCACCAGCGCCGCGCGCGCGATCGTCGTCGCGTCGCCGAGTTCCCCGGTGGAGAGGATCACCTTGAGATGCGCCGGCCCGCAGGCGTCCCGGAAGGCGGCGAGCTCGTCGTGCAGCGTCCGCCAGTCCCCGGCGAGCGCGAGGTGGCGGGGGATCACCACGTCGATCTCCGCCGCGCCGGCGCGCACGCTCTCCTCGATCTCCACGATCCGCGCGCGCAGGGGCGAGAGACCGTGCGGGAAACCCGCCGAGACGGCGGCCACGGGAATGTCCGTTCCGGCGAGACCCTCGCGCGCCGCCGGGATCATCGCATGGTAGACGCAGACCGCCGCGACCGTTCGCTCCTCCTGCCCGATCCGACGCGCGAGATCCTCCGGCAGCGGCGCGCGCGCGGTCGCGGCCAAGGTCCGCACGCGCTCGGGCGTGTCGTCGCCCGAAAGGGTGGTGAGGTCGATCATGCCGAGGGCGCGCGCCAGCCACGCCGTGCGCTCTGCATCGGGCAGGTCGGGTCTGGCTGCGGCCTCGCGCTCCAGCGCCGCCCCGTCCATCGAGACGGTTTCGAGCCACCGCAAGTCCAGACGCCCGCCGGGATTGCGGGCCGGTTCTGATCGCGAGGCCCGTTGCGCCGCCTGCGCCGGCGTTTCGGCTGCGTTGCCCATGACGTGCCCCCTTCGTTCGCGGCACACTGTGGCAGTCGCCCGGGCTTTCCACAAGGTCGCGCGCGCCCTGCGCTCTTGCCCTGTCAGGCCGTGACGTCCCGCACGGGGTAGCCCAGTTCCGAGAAATCACGCGCGAAGAGCCGCGACACGATCTCCGCCGCATGTGGGGTGTAATGCCGGGCGATCTCTCCTTCGGCGCCGGTGCTTTTGGGGCCCTTGCGCTGCAATTCGCCGAGCGGCGCGCCGAACAGCCTGCGGTGAATCGTGTCGAGATCGGCTTGCAGCGCCTCCAGACGCGCAACCATGTCGAAGCGATCCAGCGGCAATACCAGCCCATCGACCTGCGGCGCCCAGTGATTGTCCGCATGCAGCCCGCCATCGTCGAGATACTTGCAGAAGTCCTCGAAGCTCGGTGTCTCGATGCCGTGCCGCGCGAACCACCGCCACGGGCCGCGTCGCTGCGTGCGCGGTTTCATGACCTTGTCGAGAAACGCCGAAAGCGTACGCGTGTAGGGGTCGCGCAAGATGACGAACTTGAAATAGTCGGTCTCGACCGCGCGCACCTGCGCCGCCGAAAGCCGGGAGGGCCTCACGAAACGATGCTTCGGCGAGACCGCGTCGTCCGGGCCGAAGATGCGGTTCGCAAGAAGGCTCGTGACGGTGCTGTTGGCGTTCTTCGGAAGACGATTGTAGAGGAAGCCGGTCTGCGGACAGACCGCGACGCGCATGTCGACCTCGCTCCACCAAAGGTCGCCGCGATAGGGGTGGCGCCGGTAGAATGGCGTCAGGCGGTTCGCCGTGCCGCCGATCAGTCTGTTCGCGAGGCCAAGTCCCGGATACGGGTGTTGCGCCTGGGTCATTGGCGGCTCATCTCAGCCGCTCGAGCAGCGCGAGCGAGGCGTAGCCGTCGGGCACGATGCCGCGGGACTGCTGGAAGGCGCGCACCGCCGCGATCGTCAGCGGCCCGATGCGGCCGTCGACGCCTTGCGTGTCGAACCCCGCGCTGGTCAGCCGGCGCTGCATCTCCTTGCGCTCGTCGTAGGTGAGTGCCCGGTCGCCCCGCGGCCAGCCGCCCCGGAACGGCGGCCCGCCCCGCAGCCGGTCGGAAAGATGGCCCACGCCGATCACGTAGGCGTCGGCGGTGTTGTAGCGCTCCAGCACCTCGAAATTCTTGAAGATCAGGAACGCCGCACCCTTCGATCCTGCCGGCAGCAGCACCGAGGCCGCGCCGAAATCCCGCACCGGGCGGCCGTCCATGCCGACCACGCCGCGCCTTGCCCAGTCAGACGGCATCTTCAGGATCTCGCGGTCGGCGAGGCGGTAGTCGAAGCCTTGCGGAAGCTTTACCTCGACGCCCCAGGGCATGCCCTTCACCCAGCCGAAATGCTTCAGGTAGGCGGCGGTCGAGGCGAGCGCGTCGGTCGGATCCTCGCCCCAGATCTCGCGCCGGCCGTCGCCGTCGAAATCCTCCGCATGGGCGAGGTAGGAGGTGGGCATGAACTGGGTGTGGCCCATCGCCCCGGCCCAGCTGCCCCGCATGTTGCGCGCGGTGGTGTCGCCGCTTTGCAGGATCTTCAGCGCGGCCACGAGCTGCTCCTCGAAGAAGGCGCCGCGGCGGCCGTCGAAGGCCAGCGTCGCCATCGCTTCGATCACGTCGGTTTCGCCCCGGAATGTGCCGTAAGCCGATTCCAACCCCCAGATCGCGGCGACGACCTCCTTCTCGACGCCGTAGCGCGCCTCGATGCGCGCCAGCGTGGCGCCGTGGCGCTCGAGCGCGGCGCGCCCGTTGCGGATGCGCGTCTCGGAGACGGCGCTGTCGAGGTAGTCCCAGATCGTCTTGGTGAACTCCGACTGGTTGCGGTCACGCTCGATGATCGCGGCGTCGTAGCGCACGCCGCGGAAGGCCGCGTCGAACACATCGTCGCGGATCCCCTGGGCCCGGGCGCGGGCTCGGAACCCGCCGATCCAGTCGCGGAAGGCGGCGTCCTTGGCGGCGGGCACGGGCATCCTGTTCTCCGTCGCGACGGTCACGAGGTCGGCAGGCCGGTGGCGCGGCCGCAGCGACGTGCCCGGCAGGAACACGGCTATCGCGGGCCGAAGCTCCGTGGTGAGCGCGGCGGCGGCGCGTGCCTCGGGGCGGGGCGACGCGTCGGGGCCCGCGCCTGCTGGAACGGGAAGCAGTGTCGCGGCCGCAAGAAGGCCGGCGGAACGGAGACGGGTCATGGGCTGCTCGGCTCGCTATGTTTTCCCCGACAATAGCGCGAACCCGCCGGTTCCGAAAGCGGCCCGTCGCCGGGCCGCCGGCGAGCGGCGGGCGCTTGCCTAGCGGCGCGCCTTCCGCGTGACCTTGCGCTTGGTCTTGGCGTCCTTGTGCCGGGCGCGCTGGGCCTTGCGCTTCGGCGGCTTGCCCCGCGGCGCCGAGGGGCGCGGCATCTTCCGGTCCTCGAGCTCGACCAGTTCGAGCGCGAGCCCGCCGGTCACCGGCGCGGCCTCCGTCAGGCGGACGGTGACCCTCTGGCCCACCGAGATCTTCGTGCCGCTGTCCGCGCCCATGAGCGTGCCGCTGTCGCGGTCGAAGTGGAAATACTCGTGCCCCAGCGCGCGCATCGGCACGAGCCCGTCGGCGCCGGTCTCGTCGAGCTTCACGAAGACGCCGAAACGCGCGATGCCGCTGATGCGCCCGGTGAACTCCGCGCCCACCCGGTCCGACAGGTAGGCGGCGAGGTAGCGGTCGTTGGTGTCGCGCTCGGCCATCATCGAGCGCCGCTCGGTCTCGGAGATGTGCGTCGCGGTCTGCTCCAGCCGGTCGATCTCTTCCCGCGACAGCCCGTCGTCGCCCCAGCCATGGGCGGTGATGAGCGCGCGATGCACCACGAGGTCGGCGTAGCGGCGGATCGGCGAGGTGAAATGCGCGTAGGATTGCAGCGCCAGCCCGAAATGCCCGAAATTCGCGGGCGAGTAATAGGCCTGCGTCATCGACCGCAGGGTGGAAAGATTGATGAGCTCGGCCTCGTCGCTTCCCGCCGCCTGGTCGAGCAGGCGGTTGAGGTGCTCGGTCTTCAGCACCTGGCCCTTGGCCAGCGTGAAGCCCGCGGCCTCGGCGGTGTCGCGCAGGCTTTCGAGCTTCTCCGGCGAGGGCTCCTCGTGCACGCGGAAGAGCAGCGGCGACTTGCGCGCGATCAGCGTCTCGGCGGCGGCCACGTTGGCCAGCACCATGAACTCCTCGATGAGGCGGTGCGCGTCCAGCCGGTCGCGGAAGTTCACCGAGACGACCTTGCCCTCCTCGGACAGTTCCACCTTGCGCTCGGGCAGGTCGAGGTCGAGGGGCTGACGCGCCTCGCGCGCCCGGACGAGCGCGCGGTAGGCCGCGAAGAGGGGGTGAACGCCCTCGTCCACCAGCGGCCCGGTCCTGTCGTCCGGCGCGCCGTCCTCGGCGGCCTGGACCTGCTCGTAGGTGAGCGAGGCCACCGATCGCATCAGCCCGCGCTGGAAGCGGTGCGAGATCTTGCGCCCGGCGGTGTCGATCTGCATGCGCACCGCGATCACCGGGCGCGGCACGCCCTCGTGCAGCGAGCAGAGATCGCCCGACAGCCGGTCGGGCAGCATCGGCACCACGCGGTCGGGAAAGTAGCTGGAGTTGCCGCGTTTCTTCGCCTCGCGGTCGAGGGTGGAACCGGGCCGCACGAAATGCGCCACGTCGGCGATAGCGACCCAGATGACGTGCCCGCCCGCGTTCTTCGGGTCGTCGTCGGCATGGGCCCAGACCGCGTCGTCGTGGTCGCGCGCGTCGGACGGGTCGATGGTGACGAGCGGCAGCTCGCGCAGGTCCTCGCGGCCGGAGAGCCCGGCGGGCTTCATCCGGTCGGCTTCCTCCACCACCTCATCGGGGAAGTCGTGCGGGATGCCGTGCTGGTGGATCGCGATGAGCGAGACGGCCCTGGGCGCGGAAGGGTCGCCCAGCCGTTCCAGGATGCGCGCGCGGGGCAGGCCCATGCGGCCCGCCGGACCCGCCTGTTCGGCCTCTACGAGTTCGCCGTCCTTCGCGCCCAGCGTGGCGCCCTGCGCCACGGTCCACTCCTTGCCGTCGCCCTTGTCGATGGGAAGGATCCGCCCGCCCTCGGCCCGCGCGCGGAAGATGCCCAGAACGCGGCGCGGGTTCGATCCGATCCGGCGGATCAGGCGCGCTTCGTAATTGTGCTCTCCGCCCTTCACGCGGGTGAGGCGCGCCAGGATGCGGTCGCCCTCGCCGAGGGCGGGATCGCTCGCGCGCGGGACGAAAAGGACACGCGGCTCCACCCCCTCGCCGTGCCATTCCAGCGGGCGGGCGAACAGGTCGCCGTCGGCGTCCGGCGCGAGAACCTGCAGCACCGTCACCGGCGGCAGGCTTTCGGGGTCGCGGTAGGTCTTCTTGCGCTTCTCGAGATGACCCTCGGCCTCGAGCTCCTTGAGCAGGCGCTTGAGGTCGATCCGTTCGGCGCCCTTGAGGCCGAAGGCCTTGGCTATGTCGCGCTTGGAATTGAGCGTCGGGTGCTCCTCGATCCAGCGCAGGATCTCGTCCTTGGAGGGAAGTGTGGTCATGGGCTCGGCGTATCACGTCGCGGGAAAGGCGTCATCGCGAAATGGCGGCCTGGCCGTCCCCGGGCGGGGCGCGGGCGCCGGGCGGCTGCGGTGGCGCGGTGGTCTGGCAAAAGGCGCATCGGGCGATGCGGCCCCGGTGAAAGGATCAGGCGAAGAAGTCGCGGAGGATCCGCGCGTAGACCGCCTTCAGGCTGTGGATGTGGGGAAGCGGCACATGCTCGTCAACCTGGTGCATGGACTTGCCCACGAGGCCGAACTCCACCACCGGGCAGTGATCCTTGACGAAGCGTGCGTCAGAGGTGCCCCCGGAGGTGGACAGTTCCGGCGTGACGCCGGTCTCCGCCTCGACCGCGCGCGCGACGAGATCGGAGAACGGCCCGGGGGGCGTCAGGAACGCCTCGCCAGAGACGGAAATCCGCAGATCGATGCCGACGCCGAAGGTCTCGGCCACCGCCGCCGCCTCGGACCGGAGCCAGGCGGACAGGCTCTCGCCCGTGTGGCGGTCGTTGAAGCGGACGTTCACCGTGGCGCGGCAGGCTGCGGGGATCACGTTGGTGGCGGGGTTGCCGGTGTCGATGGTCACGACAGCGAGGGTGGACGGGTCGAAATGCTCCGTCCCGCCGTCGAGCTCGGCCGAGGCCAGACGGTCCATCAGCCGCGCCATCGCCGGCAGCGGGTTCTTCGCGCGATGGGGGTAGGCCGCGTGCCCCTGCACGCCGGTCACCGTGAAGACGGCGTTGAGCGATCCGCGCCGTCCGATCTTCACCGTGTCGCCGAGGCGCTCGCGGCTGGTGGGCTCGCCCACCAGGCAGACCGACATCGCCTCGCCCTCGGCGGCCATCCAGTCCAGAAGCGCCGCGGTGCCGTCCACCGCCGGGCCTTCCTCGTCGCCGGTGATGGCGAGGACGATCGCGCCGCCCTCGGGCGGGGTCTCCTGCACGAAATCCACCGCGGCGGCGGCGAAGGCGGCCACGCCTGATTTCATGTCGGTGGCGCCGCGCCCGTAAAGCACGCCGTCCCGCTCCTCCGCGGCGAAGGGCGGCACCGACCAGGCGTCCTCGTCGCCCACCGGCACCACGTCGGTATGCCCGTTGAAGCCGAAGCTCCGCGCCGCGCCCTTCTCGCCCCAGCGCGCGAAAAGATTGGCGACGCCGCCACGGTCGACCCGGACGCACCGGAAGCCGGCCCCGGAGAGCAGCGACTCGAGCAGCGCGAGCGCCCCGCCCTCCTCGGGCGTGACGGAGGGGCAGCGGACCAGGTCGGCGGTCAGGCGGGCTGGATCGGTGGCCATGTGCGTCGCTCCGCGGCAGGTCGAACTCGCTGGGCGCCTAGCGCGGATCGCGGGCGAGGGCAAATGCGACGATGCCCGCGCGGCCCGGTTCCGGCTCAGTCTTCCGTCGCGGACGCCCCGTCGTGAAGCGGCGTGATCTGGGCGACGATGACGGCGTTCTCGTCGCGGGCGCGCGCCATGAGGTCTTCTTCCTCGGCGGGGATGTCATGACCGGCGGCGCGGCGTTCCGCGGCGGTGCCGTAGGCGGTGACATCGAGGGGCGCGAGGCCCGCCTGGCGCAGCACCGCCACCGTCTCGCGCACCGCCTCCGCCTCGTCGACGCCCGACGCGTAGCAGACGAGCGCGGCGCCGCTCGCCGCGTCGGGCAGCCCGTCGCCGGGCTTTCGGCCCACCTCGACGAGCAACATGAAAACATCGTGGTCGGCGCGGCTCATGGCCGCCCGTATAGCGTCCCGCGCGCCCATGCGCCATCCCCGGCCCTTCCACCCGGCGCGGCGTTCCTGTATCACGCCGCCGATTGCGCGGCGCCCGATGCGGGCGCCGGCCGGGAAAGGAGAGCCGGATGGGCTACAGGATCGCCGTCGTGGGGGCCACGGGCAACGTGGGCCGCGAAATGCTCAACATCCTCGCCGAGCGGGAGTTTCCCGCCGACGAGGTCGCCGCGCTTGCGAGCCGCCGCTCGCTGGGCACCGAGGTGAGCTTCGGGGACCGCACGCTCAAGACCCAGGACCTCGACACGTTCGATTTCACGGGCTGGGACATGGCGCTCTTCGCCATCGGCTCGGACGCCACGAAGACCTACGCGCCGCGGGCCGCCAAGGCCGGATGCGTGGTGATCGACAATTCGTCGCTCTACCGCATGGACCCCGACGTCCCGCTCATCGTGCCCGAGGCGAACGCCGACGCCATCGACGGCTACGCGAAGAAGAACATCATCGCCAACCCGAACTGTTCCACCGCGCAGATGGTGGTGGCGCTGAAGCCCCTGCACGACCGTGCGCGCATCAAGCGGGTGGTGGTTTCGACCTACCAGTCGGTCTCGGGCGCCGGGAAGGAGGGGATGGACGAGCTCTGGGACCAGACCAAGGCCGTCTACAACCCGACCGACGAGATCGCGCCGAAGAAGTTCCAGAAGCAGATCGCCTTCAACGTTATCCCGCATATCGACGTCTTCATGGAGGACGGGTCCACCAAGGAAGAGTGGAAGATGGTGGCGGAGACGAAGAAGATCGTCGACCCCGCGATCAAGGTCACGGCGACCTGCGTGCGGGTGCCGGTGTTCGTCGGTCACGCCGAGGCGATCAACCTCGAGTTCGAGGAGCACCTCGACGAGGACGAGGCACGCGACATCCTGCGCCAGTCGCCGGGGATCATGGTGATCGACAAGCGCGAGGACGGCGGCTACGTCACGCCGGTCGAGTGCGTCGGCGATTTCGCCACCTTCGTCAGCCGGATCCGCCAGGACCCGACGATCGACAACGGGCTCAACATCTGGGTCGTGTCGGACAATCTCCGGAAGGGCGCGGCGCTCAACGCCGTGCAGATCGCCGAATTGCTGGGCAGCCGCTGCCTGAAGAAAGGCTGAAGCCGCCGATCGCGTTGCAGAAATGCGGCCTTGCGGCGGCGACGTGGCACGTCGCCGCCGAGTTTCCTGTTTTGGGCCTCATTGCCGCGCTACTCTGCCCCTACCGTAAGCGGGAGCGATAACCCGCGGCGGTGCGAGGCAGACGTGACACGAGGCAGGAAAACGAGGCCGGCGCCCATGGATCTTGACGGCAGGCAGGACGCCGCCGACCGCGCGGAAGAGGATCTCTTCACCCGGTGGCGCCATGACGGCGCAGAGATGGATTGCGAGACCGCGACGCTTCTGCGCGCGCACCTCGCCCCGCTTTTCGAAGAGGCCGAAAGCTGGCAGGCGCTGCGTGCGGAACTTGCGGCGCGGGGGCTGAAGCTCGCGATCCGGGGCGGCCGGCTCACGGTGATCGGCGCGGCGAGCGGGCGGGCGATCTGCACCGCCTCCTTTCTGGGTGTGCCGCTTGCAGCGCTCTCGGCGCGTCTGGGTCGCCCTTGCGTGGTCGCGCTGCCGGGCTCTGACGCGGCGGGCGAGTTCCTCAACTGACCGTCAGAGCGGGCGGAAGCCGCCCGCGTGTGGATCGTAGGATTCCAGCGCGCCCTCCCCGATCTCCGTCCAGAGCCCGTGGACGCTGAGCTGTCCCGCGTCGACGGCGTCCGACACGAACGGGAAGCTCATCAGGTTCTCCAGCGAGATCACCACCGCTGCCTTTTCCAGCGCGCGGGCCTGCGCCTCGGGGTCGGTTTCGTCCTTCACGCGCTCCCAGCCGGGGCGAAGGATGTCCATCCAGCGGCCCACGAAGCTCGACTCATCCTCCAGCTCGGGCGCATGACCCCGGCACATCTGGATGCAGCCCTGCACCCCGCCGCAGTTCGAGTGTCCGAGCACGATCAGGTGCGCGACATGCAGCGCGTTCACGGCGTATTCCACCGCCGCCGAGGTGCCGTGATGATGGCCGCCCGGCTCGTAGGGCGGCACGAGGTTGGCGACGTTGCGGTGGATGAAGAACTCTCCCTGGTCCGCGCCGAAGATCGAGGTGACGTGGACCCGGCTGTCGCAGCAGGAGATCACCATGGCGCGGGGGTGCTGGCCCTCGCGCGCGAGGTGCTTGTACCAGGCGCGGTTCTGGGCGTAGCCGGTCGCCTTCCAGCCGTGATAGCGCTGGACGAGATAGGCGGGCAGCGGCGTGGCGCGGGTCTTCATGGTGCGGCTGGGCCTCCCCGGGGCGCGGTCGGACACCGCCGATACGCCCTTTGACGACCGAATTCGAGCGGAATTTTCCGTCGCGCGCAATCCTTCGTCATGCCGCGCCGCGCCGCAACCCCTTGCGGGCGGCGGACGCGCCGCTAGGCTGACGCCGCCCATCGCAGGAGGATCGCGCCCATGACACTCGCCTTCGCCCCAGCGGACGCCGCGGCGCTGCCGCTCTGGCTCGTGCAGTGCGACGAGATCGAGACGTGGCGCGCCGGCCTGCCCGAGACGCAGCAGGCCTGGGCGCGCGCGGCCGGATTCGGCGGCGGCCTCGGCGAGGCGCTGCTGCTGCCAGGACCCGATGGCGCGCCCGCGGCCGCGGCCGCGGGGTACGGGACGCCGGCGCAGCGGCGGCGCGAGCGTTTCGCGCTGGCCGCCGCGGCGGGCGCCCTGCCGCCGGGGGACTACCGCCTTGCCGCGCCGCTCCCCGCCGGGACGGCCGAGGCCGAATCGCTGGGCTGGCTGCTCGCCGGTTACCGTTTCGACCGGTACCGCGCGGGGTCGGAACCGCCGAAGCCGCGCCGCCTCGTGGCGCCGGAGGGCGTGGACGCCGCGCGGGTGGAGCGGTTCGCCGCCGGCGAGGCGCTTGCCCGCGACCTCGTGAACACGCCGGCCGCAGACATGGGGCCGGGCGCGCTGGAAGCGGCCTGTGCCGAGCTTGCCGGGCAATTCGGCGCCCGCATGACGGTGACGCGGGGCGAGGCGCTGGCGCCGGCCAACCTGCCCATGATCCACGCCGTGGGTCGGGCGGGACCGGAGGAGCCGCGCCTCGTCGACATGTCCTGGGGCGAGACGGGGCCAAGGCTGACGCTGGTGGGCAAGGGCGTCTGTTTCGACACGGGCGGGCTCAACCTCAAGCCCGCGCAGGGCATGGCGCTGATGAAGAAGGACATGGGCGGCGCGGCCACGGTGCTCGGCCTCGCGCGGATGATCATGGACGCGGGCTGGCCGGTGCGCCTGCGGGTGCTGATCCCGGCGGTCGAGAACGCGGTGGCGGGCCACGCGATGCGGCCGGGCGACATCCTGACCTCGCGCAAGGGGCTGACCGTGGAAATCAACAACACCGACGCGGAAGGGCGGCTGGTGCTCGCCGACGCGCTGGCGCTCGCCGACGAGGAGGCGCCCGAGATCGTCGTCTCCATGGCGACGCTGACCGGCGCGGCGCGCGTGGCAGTGGGGCCCGACCTCGCGCCGTTCTACACCGGCTCGGACGGGCTGGCCCGGGCGCTCTTGGATGGGGGCGCGCGGCTGGCCGACCCGGTGTGGCGGATGCCTTTCCACGACCCCTACGAGACGATGATCGAGCCCGGCATCGCCGATCTCGACAACGCGCCCTCGGGCGGGTTCGCGGGATCGATCACGGCCGCGCTTTTCCTGCGCCGCTTCGTGGAGCAGGCCGGGACCTACGCCCATTTCGACATCTACGGCTGGCAGCCGAAATCCGCGCCCGGCCGCCCCCGCGGCGGTGCCGCGCAGGGCGCGCGGGCGCTCTTCGACGCGTTGCCCGGCGCGCTCGGGCTGTGAGCGACCGCCGCACCACGCCGGTCAACGCCCGCGTGGCGGCGGCGCATCTGGCCGGCCGTGTGGCCGCGCCGCGCTTCGTCGAGGGGGAACCGGCCTCGGTGACGGCGGGGCTGGCGGACCTCCTCGCCGCGCCGGGGGGCGCGCGGGACCGGCAGCTTCTTTTCGGCGAGGCGGTCACGGTCTACGAGCGCCGGGAGGGCTGGGCCTTCGTCCAGGCGGCGACGGACGGCTACGTGGGATACGTCGCGGAGGACGCGCTGGGCGCGCCGGCACGACCCACTCACAGGGTCGCCGCGAGGGCCACGCATCTCTACCCCGCGGCGGACATGAAGCGGCGCGAGCGGAGGGCGCTCAGCCTCGGCGCGCGCGTCGTCGTCACCGGCGTCTCCGGGCGTTTCGCCGAGACGCCCGGTGGCTTCGTGCCGTCCTGCCATCTCGCACCGCTCGACACGCCCGAGGCCGATCCGGTCGCCGTCGCCGCCCGGCTTCTGGGCACGCCTTACCTCTGGGGCGGGAATTCCGCATGGGGCATCGACTGTTCCGGGCTCGTCCAGATCGCCTGCACCGCCTGCGGCATCGTCTGCCCCGGCGACAGCGACATGCAGGAGGCGGCGCTGGGCAGGCCGCTCGGGGAAGACGCGCCGCTTCGCAGGGGCGACCTGCTGTTCTGGAAAGGGCATGTGGCCTGGGTGGCGGACCCTGAGACGCTCCTCCACGCCAACGCCCACCACATGGCCGTGACCGAAGAACCGCTTCGGGAAGCCCTTGCCCGGATCGAGGCGCAGGGCGACGGGCCGGTGACCGCGCGCAAGCGTCTCGGCCGAGCCGCTACTCCACCGCCCGGATCAGCTTTCGTTCGAGGACCCGGAGCACCGTCTTGAGGTCGTGCCCGCGCTTCAGGATGCGGCCGTCCATGCCGATCACCGCGTATTGTCCCTGCCGGGCCCGCAGCTTCGGCCGCTTCTCGATCCGGTAGAGGGGGTGTTCCGCGGTGCGACGGAACACCGAGAAGATCGCGGCCTCCCGCAGCGTCGAGATGCCGTAGTCGCGCCACTCCCCGGCGGCGACCATGCGGCCGTAGAGCGACAGGATCACGCCCAGTTCGGCGCGGTCGAAGGCGATGCGGTCGGGCGCGCCGGCGGCGTGCAGTGGCGTGAAGGAGTTCATCTGCAGAAGATTTGCGCCCTTCGCGTCACAAATCAAGCCTGCGCTGGCCCGCCGAAGCGTGCGGCCGTCGCCGGCCCAGCGGGCGGCATGGGCGGCACGTCGTCGAGCGGGGTGTCGAACCACGCGTCGGCGGCGGGGGTCAGCGCGTGATAAATCCTCGCGACCGCGGCGCGCGGGCTCGCCGCCGCCCGGGGTCGCAGCGCCTCGGGCAGAAGTTCCGCGGGCGGTTCGGGCCAGCGCAGCACCAGCCGCCGCCAGCGGTGCACGAGAAGCGTGCGCGCCGCGGCGGCGTCGAGAGGCCCCATCTCCGGCCCGTCGAGTGCGGCGACGTCCGCGAGAAGCGCGGCGATCGCGGCCTGCTGTTCGGGCGGCAAGAGCGCCTCGCGCATCCCGGGCGCGAGGGCGGAAAGCTGCCCGGTGACGGCGAGGGTGGCGCCCTCCGGCGCCTTGCCGGGCAGAAGCCGGAGGCCCGGGGCGACCGGGAACCCTGCCTCCTCCTCGCAGCCCTGGCAGAGCGTCCATTCCGTGACGGGCGCCGTCACCGGCGGGGCATAGATCCGCGCGGTCGCGGGCGCGAAGCGGGCGAGCCCCTCGGCGCTCAGCCGGTAGCGGCTGTGACGCCCCGTGCGCTCGGTCTCGACCCAGCCGTCGCGGCGCAGCCGCGAGAGCGCGGTGCGAAGCGTGCCGGAGGTGACGCCGACACGCTCCATCAGACGCTGAAGGCGCACCGTGGCGATGCTGCCGCCGCGCGGCTGGACGCTGTCGCCGAAGACCGTGATGACGAGCGACCAGACGCGCGGGCGGCTTTCGGCGTGAAGCGCGGCGATGACGGGGGCGAGCGGGTCCATCCCCGCGCTCTACCCCGGATCAGCGGGAATAGGAAACCATCGTGAGAAGCTCGTAATTGGCGACCTGCTCGCCCTCCTGGTTGGTCATCGCCACGTCCCAGGCGACCTCGCCGTAATCGTCGGTGCGGCGGGTCTTGCGCCTGGCCGTCAGGCGCACCTTCACGCGGTCGCCGGGGCTCACAGGCTTCTGGAACGACAGCGCGTTGAGCCCGGTGTTGGCGAGCACCGGGCCCGGGTCGGGCTGCACGAAGAGGCCGGCGGCGAAGGACAGGAGCAGGTAGCCGTGCGCCACGCGGCCCGGGAAGAAGGGGTTCGCCCGCGCCGCGTCCTCGTCCATGTGGGCGTAGAAGGTATCCCCGGTGAACTCGGCGAAATGCTCGATGTCCTCGAGCGTGACCTCGCGCTCTTCGGTGTGGATGGTCTCGCCGATCCGAAGCTCGTGGAAGGTCCGTTGAAAGGGATGGGCCGGCCCCGTCTTCTCCGCCGCGCCACGGACCCACTGGCCGCCGATGGCGGTCAGGATATCGGGGCTGCCCTGCACCGCGGTGCGCTGCATGTAGTGGAGCACGCCGCGCACGCCGCCAAGCTCCTCTCCGCCGCCCGCGCGGCCCGGCCCGCCATGGACCATGTGCGGAAGCGGCGATCCGTGACCGGTGGATTCCTTCATCGAGTCGCGGTCGTTGAAGTAGAGCCGGCCGTGCCAGGCCGCGGCCTCGAGCGTGATCTCCCGCGCGACCTCCGGATCGTGGGTGATGACCGAGGCCACGAGCGAGCCTTCGCCGCGATTGGCGAGCGCCGCGGCATGGGCCGGATCGCGGTAGGGCAGGAGCGTGGAGACCGGGCCGAAGGCCTCCACCGCATGGACGGCAGAGGCCGAATCGGGGTCGGGGCAGCGGAAGAGCATGGGCGGCAGGAACGCGCCCTCATGGGTGGCGCCCGAGAGCTCGAACTGCTCCGGGTCGCCGCAGACGCGCTCCACCTCGTGGGCGAAGGCTGCGATCTTCTCCAGCACGTCGGCCTTCTGGTCGGCGGAGGCGAGCGCGCCCATGCGCACGCCCTCGGCCGCCGGGTCGCCCACCGTCGTCTTGCCAAGCCGTTCGGAGAGCGCCTCGGCCACCGCGTCGAGCTGCGCCTCGGGCACGATCATGCGGCGCGTGGCGGTGCATTTCTGCCCCGCCTTGGTCGTCATCTCGTTCGCCGCCTCCTTGACGAACAGGTCGAACTCGGGCGTGCCGGGTACCGCGTCAGGGCCGAGGATCGAGGCATTGAGGCTGTCCTGCTCGGCGTGGAAGCGCACCGAGCGACGGATCAGGTTGGGATTGGATCGCAGATTCACCGCCGTGTCGGCCGAGCCCGTGAAGCTCACCACGTCCTGCGGGCCGAGGCGATCCAGCAGGTCGCCCGTGCCGCCGACGACGAGCTGCACCGCGCCGTCGGGCAGGATCCCCGACTCTACGATCATGCGAAAGCACGCCTCGGTCAGGTAGCAGGTCTGCGTCGCGGGCTTCACGATGGCGGGCATCCCCGCCAGAAGCGTCGGCGCGAGCTTCTCCAGCATGCCCCAGACCGGAAAGTTGAAGGCGTTGATCTGTACCGCGACGCCCCGAAGCGGCACCGCGACGTGCTGGCCGAGGAAACTTCCGCCCTTTGACAGCTGCTCCACCGCGCCGTCGAGATAGACGTGCCCGTCGGGCATCTCGCGCCGGCCCTTGGAGGCGAAGACGAAGACCGTTCCGATGCCGCCGTCGATGTCCACCGCGCCGTCGCGGCGCGTGGCGCCGGTGAGCGGGTTGAGGGCGTAAAGCTCCTCCTTCCGCTCGTTCAGGTAAGTCGCGAGCGCCTTCAGCATCTTCGCGCGCTCGTGGAACGTCATGGCGCGCAGCGCCGGGCCGCCGGATTGCACTGCCCAGTCGATCATCGCCTGGAAGTCGAGATCGGCGCCGCCGGCGCGGGCGATCTGCCGGCCGTCCACGGGGCCGAGGATCGGGCGGGCCTCAGGCCCTGGCGCGACCCAGTGGCCGGCGGCGTAGCTTTCGGGTGCGAGCATGGGAAACCTCCTCCGGATGTCGCGGAGAGCATGGGGGCGGCGGCGGCGGAAATCAACACTCTTGACCGCCCGGTCGGTTATGTGCATCGTGCGGCCGATCAGGGGAGGAGGGGCCGATGACGCCTCAGGAACGCGCCGAGAAGAGCGCCGCGGCCATGTGGGCCAACGACCGCGCGTCGAAGTGGCTCGGCATGTCGCTCGACGCCGTGGGTCCGGGCACCGCGACGCTCAGCTTCGAGGTGCAGGACCATCACCTGAACGGGCACGACATCTGCCACGGCGGCTACATCTTCACGCTCGCCGACAGCGCCTTCGCCTTCGCCTGCAACAGCTACAACACGAATGTCGTGGCGCAGATGAACGTCGTCACCTTCCTGTCGCCGGGCCGGCAGGGCGAACGGCTGAGTGCGGTCTGCCGCGAGGTGAGCCGCGCCGGGCGGTCGGGCATCTACGACGTTGCGGTGACCGCCCCCGACGGGCGCGAGGTGGCGCAGTTCCGCGGCCATTCCCGCCAGATCCAGGGGCAGCATTTCGAGGAGGAGACATGACCGACGCCTATCTCTGCGAGGGGCTTCGCACCCCCATCGGCCGCTTCGGCGGGGCGCTTTCGTCGGTGCGGCCCGACGACATGCTGGCCCATGTCATCCGCGAGGTCGTCGCGCCCTTTCCCGGGCTGTCGGTGGACGAGGTCATCATGGGCTGCGCCAACCAGGCCGGCGAGGACAACCGCAACGTGGCCCGCATGGCGGCCCTTCTGGCCGGGCTCGGAGAGGAGGTGCCGGGCACCACCGTCAACCGGCTCTGCGGCTCGGGCCTCGACGCGGTGGGCATGGCCGCGCGCGCCGTCCGGCTGGGCGAGGCCGAGGTCGTGCTCGCGGGCGGCGTCGAGAGCATGAGCCGCGCGCCCTTCGTGATGCCCAAGGCGGGAAGCGCCTTCTCGCGCCACGCCGAGATCCACGACACGACCATCGGCTGGCGCTTCGTGAACCCGGAGATGAAGGCGCGCTTCGGCGTCGACTCCATGCCGGAGACGGCCGAGAACGTGGCGGCGGATTTCAACGTCGCGCGCCATGACCAGGACGCCTTCGCGCTGCGCTCGCAGACCCGCGCCATGGCCGCGATCGGGTCGGGGCGGATGGCGCGCGAGATCACGCCCGTCGCGGTGCCCCAGCGCAAGGGCCCGCCGGTGGAAGTCACGCGCGACGAACACCCCCGCGAGACCTCGATCGAGAAACTGGCGAGCCTTCATACCCCCTTCCGCGAGGATGGCTCCGTCACGGCAGGCAACGCCTCGGGCGTGAACGACGGGGCGGCCGCGCTGATCGTGGCCTCCGCCGCGGCGGTGGAGAAATACGGGCTCACCCCCCGCGCGCGCATCGCCGGCATGGCGACCGCGGGCGTTCCGCCGCGCATCATGGGGATGGGGCCGGCGCCCGCGACGAAGAAGTTGATGGAGCGGCACGGGCTGTCGATCGGCGACATCGATCTCGTGGAACTCAACGAGGCTTTCGCGAGCCAGGCGCTCGCCGTGCTGCGCGATCTCGGCCTGCCCGACGACGCGGAGCACGTGAACCCCAACGGCGGCGCCATCGCGCTCGGCCATCCGCTGGGGATGTCGGGCGCGCGGCTCGCGCTCACCGCGTCGATCAGCATGGGCGACATCGGGGCAAGGCGCGCCGTCTGCACGATGTGCATCGGCGTGGGACAGGGAATCTCGCTGCTGCTGGAGGCCGTGTGATGGAAGATCTTTCGCCCAAGCCCGGAGACCTCGAACCGATCGAGACCGCCTCGCGCGACGAGATCGCGGCGCTGCAGCTCGAGCGCATGAAATGGTCGCTGCGCCACGCCTACGAGAACGTGCCGTTCTACAAGACGGGTTTCGACGCGGCCGGTGTCCATCCCGACGACCTGAACGAGCTGTCGGACCTCGCGAAGTTCCCCTTCACCGTGAAGGCGGACCTGCGCGACAACTACCCCTTCGGCATGTTCGCCGTCCCGCGTGAGCAGGTGGCGCGCATCCACGCCTCCTCGGGAACCACGGGCCAGCCGACGGTGGTGGGATATACCGCAAACGATCTCGACGTCTGGGGCACGGTGGTGGCCCGCTCGCTCCGGGCGGCGGGTCTGCGGCGCGGGAACCTTCTGCACAACGCCTATGGCTACGGCCTCTTCACCGGCGGCCTCGGCGTGCATCTGGGCGCCGAGAAACTGGGGCTGACCACCGTACCCATATCGGGCGGCATGACCCAGCGGCAGGTCCGCCTGATCGAGGATTTCCGCGCCGACGGCATCACCGTCACGCCGTCCTACGCGCTTTCGATCATCGACGAGTATCACGCCCAGGGCCTCGACCCGCGCCACTCGCCGCTCAAGGTGGGCGTGTTCGGCGCCGAGCCCTGGACCGACGCCATGCGCCGCGAGATCGAGGAGACCTTCGACATGCACGCGGTGGACATCTACGGGCTCTCGGAGGTCATGGGCCCGGGCGTCGCCAACGAATGCGTCGAGACGAAGGACGGGCTGCATGTCTGGGAGGATCATTTCTACCCCGAAGTGATCGACCCGGCGACGGGCGAGGTGCTGCCGGACGGCGAGCGGGGCGAACTGGTGTTCACCTCGCTGACCAAGGAGGCGTTTCCGATCATCCGCTACCGGACGCGGGACCTCACGCGGCTGATGCCGGGGACCGCGCGTGCGATGCGGCGCATGGAGAAGATCACGGGGCGCTCCGACGACATGATCATCCTGCGCGGCGTCAACGTGTTCCCGACCCAGATCGAGGAGCAGCTGATGACGGTGCAGGGCCTCGCGCCGCATTTCCAGCTGGAACTCGACCGCGTGGGCCACAAGGACGAGATGCGCGTGAAATGCGAATGCACCGCCCTGGCGGCCGAACCCGAGGCGCGGATGCGCGCGGGCCAGGAGTTGCGGCACAAGATCAAGAGCGTGGTTGGCGTGACCGTGGTGGTGGAGGTCGCGGACCCCGGTTCGGTCGCGCGCAGCCAGGGCAAGGCCGTGCGCATCGTGGACAACCGCCCGAAGGACGGCTGACGCGGCCGGTGGCACGGGGGCTCGCACGCGATCACGATGCCAAGCGCGCGGCGCTGCGCAAGGGGGCCGCGCGCTATTTCGCGCGGCACGGCTACGACCGCGCCTCCATGGCGGGCGCGGCGCGCGACTGCGGCGTTTCGAAGGCGCTGCTCTACCATTATTACGACAGCAAGGAGGCGCTGCTCTTCGACATCCTCGAGGCGCATCTGACCGAGCTTGCCGAGCGCGCCGAGGCGGCGCGCCCGGGCGGGCTTCGGGCGCTGATGGCGGCCCTTCTCGCCGCCTACGAGGACGCCGACGCCGAGCACAAGCTGCAGCTCGACGCCCTCGCCACGCTGCCGGAGGAGATGAAGGCGCCGCTCGTGGCGGCGCAGCGCCGCGTGGTGCGGGAGATGTCGGAGGCTGTCGCCGCGGAGGCGCCGGGGCTCGACGCCGACCGGCTGCGCGCGGTGACCATGTCGGTCTTCGGCATCCTCAACTGGGTCTACATGTGGCACCGGCCCGGCAAGGGCCTGTCGCGCGAGGATTACGCCGATCTTGCCGCCGACATGGTGCTCGGGGGTGTGCGCGGTCTTTGAGCCGGGCGCGTCCCGGCGGACCCGGCTGCGCCGGGACATCCTTGCCGGGGCCGCCTGCGGCGGCCGGCCTCCGGCGGGAGTATTGGGGCCAAGAAGAAGCCGATGACGCGCGGCATTCACGCGAAGGCGCCGTGACAGAACCAGCCCGGCGACATGGTTCCGCCATGGGCGTAGTAGAGCCAGAGCCTGTCGCCTGCCGAGGTCGTCACCCGCCAGTAGTCGCGCTGCCCGGTGCGCCAGTCGGGATCGTCGAGCCACCATTCGGGCGCGATCCGCTCGGGTCCCTCGGCGGCGGCGGTGGCGAGGTCACGCCCGCGCCAGCGGAACCGCGCGGGCGGCCCGGGGGTTTCGGGTGCGTTCACCGGTTCGGGACGCCAGAGCGCGAGCGGGCGCGGCGCGGGGGGCGCGGGCCAGCGGCTGTCGAAGGGCCCTGTCCAGGCGGCGGCCTGCACCGTCGCGGTCTTCTCGGGGACGTGGCTTCCGGCCGGGTGGCGGCGGGTGATCGCCTCGAGCCCGATGCGCGCGCCGAGCCGGTCGATCAGGTCCTCGAGCGCGCCCTCCGGCGTGGCGTCGCGGCGCGCGGCCGCGCCCGCGTCGAGATGGCCGCAGGGACGGCGCGCGGACACGGGCTCGGTCAGCGTGGCCTCGAGGCGCAGCGCGTCGATCCCGAAGCCCGCCTCGATCCCGCCGATCTTCAGCGCGAAGAGCGGGCGGATGCGGTCGGGGTCGGCGGCGGGGCGGGCGAGGCCGACCTCCACCGTCTCGTGCGTTCCGTCGGCGCGCATCGCCTCGAGCCGGAGCCGCCGCGCGCCCCGACCGGCCGTCGCGAGCCGCGCGCAGACACGCTCGAGCAGCCGGTTGAGCGCGGCCATCACGTCGGCCTCCAGCCCGATCGGGTCGGGCAGGGTGAGGCGGGCGGCGAAATGCGGTGGGGTCGCGGCCGGGGAGACCGGCTCTGGCGCCGCGCCGAAGGCCTGGTCGAGACGCGTGACGAGGGCAGGGCCGAAGCGGCGCGCGAGCGCAGCGCGCGGCTGGCCGGCCAGATCGCCGATCCGGCGCAGGCCGAGCCGGGCGAGCGCCTCGGCGGTGTCCGGCTCCAGCCGGAGCGCGGCCACCGGCAGCGCGGCGAGCGCGCTGTGCGTCCGTCCGGGCGGCGCGATGCAGCCTGTCTGCGGCGCTGGCGCGGCGGGCCTGTTGCGGGGACGTCTGGCGGCGGTGGCGCGGGTGGCGCGTGCCTCCTGGCGGATCTCGTCGCCCGAGCGGTGCGGCGCGCCGGCCGCCCCGGCGTGGTGCGCGAGCGCCCAGGCCGCGCCGCGCGTGTCGGCGATGGCGGCGCGCACCGTCAGGCCGAAGCCCGCGCAATCCTGCACGATCCGGTCGAGAAGCCCCGCCTCGCCGCCGAAGAGATGGGCGCAGCCGGTGATGTCGGCCACGAGCCCGTCGGGCGGCTCCTCGGCGATCCAGGGCGAGACGCGTTCCGCCCAGCGGCGCAGCGCGGCGAGGAAGGCGGCTTCGGCCGCGGGGGTCTCGCGCCGTGTCACGAGGCCCGGGCAGACCGCCATGGCGTCGGCGAGCGGCTGGCCGGGAGAAAGCCCCGCCGCTTCGGCCGCCGCCGAGACCGAGGCGAGCACCTGGCGCTGCCGCGCGTCGCGGACCACCGCGAAGGGGCTGTCGGGACAGGATGCGCCGAGCCGCAGCAGCCGCTCGGCTGCGAGCCGGGGAAACCAGATCGACAAGATGCGCCGCGGGGACATGACCGAAAGGATGTTCTTTGTATGTTCTCGCCCTGATCTAGGCCGAGTCGGCCGGCGAGTCGAGGCCCGGCCCTGTCCTAGACGCAGTCCACCCGCACGATGCGGCCCGCCTCGTCCACGGTGATGGTCATCCGGTCGGGGCGGAAATCCATCGTGGCGGGCTGGCCCGGGCGCAGCACGCGCGTGTTTTCCGGCAGCGCCACCCCGTCCAGGATGCTGGCGGGCCGGTCCACGAGGAACTGCATGGTGGAGGCGCCGCACGCGTCCCCCGGGTCGCCGGGCGCGGGCCCGCAGGCGGCCAGCGCGAGCGGCAGGAGCGAAAATGCGGCAAGGCGTCCTGGCATGGCGGTCTCCTTTTCCCTGCATGGGGAGTGTCGCGGAAGCCTCACGACATGTCGATGCCGAGTTGAAATGGCCGCGCGCTTGCCACAGGCTGGTGGCGCGACAGCAGGGGAGGAGCGCATGCGCACGAAAGCCGCCGTGGCCCTAGGGGCCGGCAAGCCGCTGGAGATCATGGACGTCAACCTCGAGGGGCCGAGGGCCGGAGAGGTCCTGGTGGAGATCAAGGCCACCGGCATCTGCCACACCGACGAGTTCACGCGCTCGGGCGCGGACCCCGAGGGCCTCTTCCCGTCGATCCTGGGCCACGAGGGGGCGGGCATCGTCGTCGAGGTGGGCGAGGGCGTCACCAGCGTGAAGCCGGGCGATCACGTCATCCCGCTCTACACGCCCGAGTGCCGCGCGTGCCCGTCCTGCCTGAGCCAGAAGACCAATCTGTGCACCGCCATCCGGTCGACGCAGGGCCAGGGCCTCATGCCCGACGGGACCTCGCGCTTCTCCACGCTGGATGGCGATGTGCTGCACCACTACATGGGCTGCTCGACCTTCGCCAACCACACGGTCCTGCCCGAGATCGCGGTGGCGAAGATCCGCGAGGACGCGCCCTTCGACAAGGTCTGCTACATCGGCTGCGGGGTGACCACCGGCGTCGGCGCGGTGATCAACACCGCCAAGGTCGAGATCGGGGCGAAGGCCGCCGTCTTCGGGCTGGGCGGCATCGGGCTCAACGTGATCCAGGGACTTCGCCTCGCCGGCGCGGACATGATCATCGGGGTGGACATCAACCCCGACAAGCGCGCCCAGGCCGAGCGTTTCGGAATGACCCATTTCGTCAACCCGAACGAGGTCGAGAACGTCACGCAGGCAATCGTGGATCTGACCAAGACGAAGGCCGACCAGATCGGCGGCGCCGACTACTCCTTCGACTGTACCGGCAACGTGCAGGTCATGCGCGCGGCGCTGGAATGCACCCATCGCGGCTGGGGGGAGTCGGTGATCATCGGCGTGGCGCCCGCGGGTGCCGAGATCTCGACCCGTCCCTTCCAGCTCGTGACCGGCCGGGTCTGGAAGGGCACGGCCTTCGGCGGCGCGCGCGGGCGCACCGACGTGCCGAAGATCGTCGACTGGTACATGGACGGCAAGATCGAGATCGATCCGATGATCACGCACACGCTCTCGCTCGACGAGATCAACAAGGGCTTCGATCTCATGCACGCGGGCGAGTCGATCCGCTCGGTGGTCGTCTACTGACGCGTTCGCCCGGGAGCCTTCCCGCATGGCGCTCGCGATCCGCCCGGCAATCGCGGCCGACGACGACGCGATCTGGGCGATCCTGAAGCCCGTGATCGAGGCGGGCGACAGCCTCGTCGCCGATCCGCGGGGCGGACGCGCAGGCGCCCTCGCCTACTGGCGCCCGCCCGGCGCGGAGACTTTCGTGGCCGAGGAGGAGGGTCGCGTCCTCGGCACCTACTACCTGAAGCCCAACCAGCCAGGCGGCGGCGGCCATGTCGCCAACGCGGGCTATTGCACGGCGCCCTGGGCGCGAGGCCGGGGCGTGGCGCGGAAGATGCTTGCCCATTCCCTCGAGGAGGCGCGGGCGCGCGGATTCCGCGCCATGCAGTTCAATTTCGTCGTCGCCACCAACACCCGCGCGATAGAGACATGGGACCGCGCGGGCTTCACGGTGGTGGGACGCCTGCCGGAAGCGTTCCGGCACCCGGCGGAAGGCTTGGTGGATGCGCTGGTGATGCATCGCCGGCTCTGAGGACACATTGTGCCCGCCGCCCGTATCGGCGACATTGCCGGAAAATGGAGGACCTTCTTGCCCAGCCCCGACCGCACCCCGCTTCTGGCCGTTCTCATCGACGCCGACAACGTGCCGGCGAAACACGCCAAGCAGATCCTGAAGGAGATCACCACCTTCGGGGAGCCCGGGCTTCGCCGGGTCTACGGCGACTGGTCGAACCAGCGGCTTGCCGGCTGGACCCGTGTCGCGCAGGAGCTCGGACTGGTGCAGCACCAGCAGACGGCGAACACGAGGGGCAAGAACGCCTCTGACATCGGGCTCGTGATCGACGCGATGGACATTCTCCATGCCGGCCGGTTCGACGGGTTCGTTCTGGTGTCCTCGGACAGCGACTTCACCCGTCTCGCCAGCCGCATCAGGGAACATGGCCTGACCGTGATCGGCATCGGCGAGGCCAAGGCGCCCGACGCGCTGAAGAACGCCTGCAACCGCTTCGTGGCGATCGAGAACATCGCGCCGGAGGACACCGGCCCGTCGCGGACCCGCGAGGTGAGCGGCCAGACGCTTTCGGAGGCGCGGCAGCTCTTTTTCGACGCGATGGAAAAGATCGACCAGGAGGAGGACGAATGGTTCCCGCTGGGGCGCATCGGCCAGCAGATCCAGGCGGATTACCCGGATTTCGACACGCGGACCTATGGCAAGCGGAAGCTTTCGGACCTCGTCGCGGACCTGAAGGTGTTCGAGACGAAGAAGGGGCCGGGCAACCAGCTTCTCGTTCGGCGGGTGGACTGACGAAGGTTCTGGGTCGAACTCTTCGCTGGCCCGCGAGGTCATCGGCCGTCGGATGCGATACACGCGTGGGGCCTTCGGTGGCCCTGATCCTTTCAGGGTGAAGGTCCGCTGCGAGCCCGTTGCCGCCGTTCCGGTGAGGGAGAAGAACTGCTAGGCTCAAAAACTGGGGGGATGTGATGACTGCCGACGAGATCCGGATTGAAGTGTTAAGGGATCTGGCCGACGTGCCCGGTTGGATCTACATGAAACGGAAATATCTGGGTTGTGCCGTGGCGCGTCATAAGGAGGCGACCGGGCAGGTTGTCGACCCAGAGGAGCAACTTCGCCAGACTGTCGAGCAAACTGACGAATTTCTTGAACCTGATGGCCGCTTTATCGTTGCCAGGAGTCGAGAGGGAGACTTGATCGGCATGGTGCTCTTGCACCGGCTTTCCAATGGGAAGGGGGAGATAAAGCGGCTCTTCGTGCGGCCGCAAGCCAGGCGTACCGGGCTTGCCAGACGATTACTGGACCGACTCGAAATAGAAGCCCGAGAGATGGGCCTTTCGGCGCTTTATCTCGACACGAGCAGCGGACTTCGGGAAGCGATCGCGTTCTATGAATCTCGGGGTTTTGAGGAAGCTCCTTTTGACCCTGCCAGTGTGCAAGATCCAGAGATCGCGCGTCATCTCGTAATCATGGAGAAGCCGCTTTAGTCGGAGCCCACATCGTTCTTGCCCCGACTGTCTCCTAAGTCCGCAAGCCTGTTGGTGCGAATGCCCAGCTGGACCACTTTGCCCTACAGAGCGGCTCTGTTGCACAAATCGGCTTTTGACCGAGGTTCCCCTTTCCCCTGACAGACTTACTGGTGATGAAAAGTCCGCCAAGCGGCCGAACGCAGGTTGGACGGCCTCCCGCATTGTCTGGTGGATAATAGGGAACGTCTTCTTCTTCCCTCCAACCTGTCATGATTTTTCGGAAGAAGAATCGTGACGCCCATAGCGCGCCATGAAGGTCTCGACCGCGCCGTCGATGACGCGCTGCACTTCCTCTTCGGTGAAGCTGCGCTTGATGCCGAAGACCATGCGCGGGTGCAGGTCGGCCTTGCAGAGCTCCGCGAACTGGTCGGCGGCGAGGTCGACGTCGTCGATCTCGAGCTCGCCCCGCGCGCAGGCATCGGAGAGGTAGCGCTTCATGCGGTCGCGGACGAGCGCCGGCCCGCAGTCGTAGAACTCGCGCCCGAGCTCGGGGAAGCGGTCCGCCTCGGCCACGCAGATGCGGTAGACGCGCTGGCCGAGATCGGAAAGCATGAAGCCGAGCATCTTGCGCGCCGCGACGGGAAGCACGCAACGCGGCGGCGCCGTGGTTTCCACGAGTTCGAGCGACTCCGCGGCGGCGTGGGCGCATTCGCGCTTGGCCACCTCCATGAACAGAAGCCGCTTGTCCGCGAAGTAGCTGTAGAGCGTCGCCTTGGAGACGCCCGCCGCGCGGGCGATGTCGTCCACGCTCGCGCCCTCGAACCCGTCGCTGAGAAAGACCTTGCGCGCGCCTTCGAGCACCTGGTCGTATTTCCGGCCCTTCCGCGGCGTGCTCGAGGATGCGTTCATCGGCGTGTCTTCCATGTCGCGAACATAAACCGAACGGTTCAGTTCCAGCAACCCCGCCCGCCCCGGACCGCGGGCCTTGCCTTCGCCGCGGGGCCGCTATAATTTGGAATCATTCTAAACTGAGGCACTCATGCGTTTCTTCACCCAGCGGCGGCATTTCAGCGATCTCGACGAGCGGGAAATCCTCGCTCTCGCCGTGTCCTCCGAGGAGGACGACGCGAGGATCTATCGCAGCTACGCCGAGCGGCTGCACGACGCCTATCCGGACACCGCCCGGATCTTCGAGGGAATGGCGGCGGAGGAGGACCGTCACCGCACGCGGCTGATCGAGCAGCACGAAAAACGCTTCGGCCCGACCATACCGCTGATCCGCCGCGAGCATGTCGCGGGGTATTACGCGCGCCGCCCCGTCTGGCTGGTCGAGAACCTCGGCATCGAGCGGATCCGCGACGAGGCCGCGATGATGGAGAAGGAGGCGGAGCATTTCTATCACGTCGCCGCGCAGCGGAGCACGGACGCGGAGACGCGCAAGCTTCTGGGCGACCTTGCCGCCGCGGAGGCGGGCCACCAGCAGGTGGCGGACCGGCTTGCCGAGGAACACCTCGACGCCGACGCCAAAAGCGCCGAGGAGCGCACGGCGCGGCGCCAGTTCGTCCTGACCTGGGCGCAGCCGGGCCTCGCGGGGCTGATGGACGGCTCCGTGTCCACGCTCGCGCCGATCTTCGCGACCGCCTTCGCCACGCAGGATACCTCGACGACGTTTCTCGTCGGCCTCGCGGCCTCGGTCGGGGCGGGTATCTCGATGGGGTTCACCGAGGCGGCCTCGGATGACGGGGAGCTGTCGGGGCGGGGCTCGCCGATCAAGCGGGGCCTCGCCTCGGGCGTGATGACCACGCTCGGCGGGCTCGGCCACGCGCTGCCCTATCTCATTCCGCATTTCGCCACCGCGACGGCCATCGCCATCGCCGTCGTCTTCGTGGAGCTCTGGGCGATCGCGTGGATGCAGAATCGTTTCATGGAGACGCCCTGGCTGCGCGCGACCTTCCAGGTGGTGCTGGGCGGCGCGCTCGTCTTCGCCGCGGGGGTTCTGATCGGCAGCGGCTAGGCGTCGTCGCAGCCCCCGCGCGTGGCGGCGGATTGACGCGGGCCGGGGGCATGCTACGAAGCTTCGGTGCTCGAGATATTCCTAAAGACGCTGCCGTTCTTTTCGCTGATCGGCCTCGGTTTCTGGGCCGGGCGAAGCGGATTCTTCAGCGCCGAGGCCACCGCCTACCTGACGAAGTTCGTCTTCTACTTCGCGCTCTCCGCGATGCTCTTTCGCTTCGCCGCAAATCTCTCGATCACGGAGATCTTCGACGGGCGCCTTGTGGCCGGGTATCTCTGGGGCACCGCGGTGGTCTACGCGATCGCCACCGGCGTCGCGTTGCTGCGAAGGCTCGACGTTCCCACCGCCGCGGTCGAGGCGCAGACGGCGGTGATCGGCAACACCGGCTTTCTCGGCGTGCCGATGCTGACGCTGCTGCTGGGGGCCGGGGCGATCGGGCCGGTGATGCTCGCGCTCGCCGTGGACCTCATCGTGTTTTCCTCGCTCATCGTGATCCTGATCACGGGGGCGCGCGACGGGCGGATGAGCCTCGCCATTCTCGGGACGGTGGGCACGGGGCTGGTCCGCAACCCGATGATCGTGTCGATCACGCTGGGCCTCGCATGGTCGGGCACCGGTTGGACGATCCCGGGGCCGGTGAACGAGTTCCTGGGCATTCTCGGCGCCGCCGCGACGCCCGGGGCGCTCTTCGCGATCGGGGCGTCGCTTGCCACCAAGTCGGCCGAACGCGTGGAAATCGCAGCCTGGCTCAGCCTGTGCAAGCTGGTGCTGCATCCGGCGGCCGTGGCCTTCGGTGTGCTCTGGCTCTTTCCCGCCGATCCCTACAAGGCGGGCGTGATGATCGCCGCCGCGGCCTTGCCCGTGGCGGGCAACGTGTACATCCTTGCGCAGCACTACGGCGTGGCGCCGCAGCGGGTATCGGCGGCGATCCTGCTTTCGACGCTGGCGAGCATCGTCACCGTCACCTGGGTCATCGCCAACCTGCCCGCGACCTGAAAGGGAGGCCACCGATGTTCCGCAAGGGCGAAGTCCGTTACGAGCCGCTACCGCTTCCCGACCGGCGGGAGATGGACGATGCGCGGATGATCGCGGCGGCGCGCGCCGTCCACGAGGAGATGCGCACCCGCCACAGCGTGCGCGACTTTTCCGACCGGCCCGTGCCCGGAGAGGTGATCGCGGAATGCGTGCGCACCGCCGGCACCGCGCCGTCGGGCGCCAATCACCAGCCCTGGCACTTCGTGGCGATCTGCGATCCGGCGATGAAGGCGCGCATCCGCGCCGCCGCCGAGGCGGAGGAAGAAAGCTTCTACGAGGGGGGCGCGGGTGAGGAATGGCTGAAGGCGCTGGAGCCCATGGGCACCGCCGCATCGAAACCGCACCTGACCAACGCGCCCTGGCTCGTCGTGATCTTCGCCCAGCGTTACGGCCTCACCGAGGAGGGCGAGCGCTACAAGAACTACTACGTGCCGGAAAGCGTGGGCATCGCCACCGGCTTTCTGATCGCCGCGCTGCACCGGGCGGGGCTGTCCTGCCTGACCCACACGCCCAACCCGATGCGTTTTCTCAACGATCTCTGCGGCCGCCCCGATCACGAGAAGCCGGTGATGATCCTCGTCGTGGGGCACCCTGCCGAGGACGCGACCGTGCCGCGCGCGGCGAAGATCAAGAAGCCGCTCGACGAGATCCTGACCATCTGCCCCGACGGGGACGCCTGAGCCCTTTTCCGCGCGCCGCCCGTCCTGCTAGGAGAGGGCGGAAGCCCAAGGGAAGGAGCCCCGCCCATGCAGACCGTCTCGGAAAACCGCGCCTTCGGCGGCGTGCAAGGCGTCTACACCCACGCCTCCGACGCCTGCGCCTGCGACATGACCTTCGGCCTTTTCCTTCCGGAAGAGGCGAAGGACGTGCCGGTGCCCGTGCTCTTCTATCTCTCGGGGCTCACCTGCACGCACGAGAACGCGATGATCAAGGCGGGGGCGCAGGGCTGGGCGGCGGAGCAGGGCGTCGCGGTCGTCTTCCCCGACACCAGCCCGCGCGGCGCGGAGGTGGCCGACGACGAGAGCTACGACCTCGGCCAGGGCGCGGGGTTCTATGTCAACGCCACCGAGATGCCCTGGGCCCGGCATTACCGCATGTGGGATTACGTGGCCGAGGAGTTGCCCGCGCTCATCGGTGCGCATTTTGCGGTGGACCCGGAGCGCCAGGCGATCACCGGCCATTCCATGGGCGGGCACGGCGCGCTGACGCTGGCGATGGGGCTGCCCGGGCGCTACCGCTCGGTGTCGGCCTTCGCGCCCATCGCGCATCCGAGCGCGGCGGAGTGGGGGCGCAAGCAGCTCCGCGCCTATCTTGGCGAGGACGAGACCGCGTGGCGGCCCCATGACGCGGCCTTGACGATGCGCGACCGGGGGCTCGACGCGCCCTTGCTGGTCGATCAGGGAACGGCCGATCCCCACATCGACAAGCTGCGCCCCGAGGCGCTGGCCGAGGCGATGGCGGCGTGCCGCGTGGACGGCGCGCTGCGCCTGCGGAAGGGCTATGACCACAGCTACTTCTTCGTCGCGAGCTTCATGGAGGAGCATCTTCGCTTCCATGCCGAGGCGCTTTACGCGTGACCCTTTACGTCGACGCCGACGCCTGCCCGGTGAAGGCCGAGGCCGAGCGCGTCGCCACACGTCACAAGGTGCCGGTGAAGCTGGTCAGCAACGGCGGCCTGCGTCCCTCCGCAAACCCGCTGGTCGAGGTGGTGATCGTGCCCGAGGGGCCCGACATGGCCGATCTCTGGATCGCCGAGCGCGCGGGACGGGGCGACGTGGTGGTGACGAACGACATGCCGCTCGCGGCGCGCTGCGTGGCCTCCGGCGCGCTTGTCCTGCGGCCCGACGGCAGCGCCCTGACCGAGCGCAACGTGGGCGAGGCGCTTGCCCTGCGCGACCTGATGACCGATCTGCGTGCGGCCGATCCGTTCCGTCAGGGCGGGGCGAAAGGTTTCGGGAAGGCCGATCGCGTCCGTTTCCTCGACGCTCTGGAACGGTCGCTGCGCGCCGCGCGGGCGTGATCCCCGCGCATGGCACGGAAGGATGGAAAATCCCGCCCGTTTGCGCCTAGGCTCATGGCGACGCCCAGGAACTGGCGGAAAGGGAAACGGAACGATGCGACCTGACGCGGTCATCTTCGACATCGGCAACGTGCTGATCGAATGGAACCCCGAACGGTTCTACGACGCCGAGATCGGCCCGGCCCGGCGCCGCGCGCTCTTCGAGGCGGTGGACCTGCATGGCATGAACGACCGCGTGGATCGGGGCGGGGACTTCCGCGACACCATCTACGAAACGGCCGAGGCCTACCCCGAATGGCGGGACGAGATCCGCATGTGGCATGATCGCTGGATCGAGCTCGCCCGGCCCGAGATCCCGCGATCGGTCCAGCTGCTGCGCGCGCTGCGCGGCCAGGGTGTGCCCGTCTTCGCGCTCACGAATTTCGGCATCGGCAGCTTCGAGCTGGCGCGCGGCCACTACCCCTTCCTCGACGAGTTCGACCGCGCCTTCGTTTCGGGGCACATGGGCGTCATCAAGCCCGAGCCGGAAATCTACGCGCGGGTGGAGGCCGAGACGGGGCTTGCGCCGGAGCGGCTGCTCTTCGCCGACGACCGGGCGGACAACGTGGCCGCCGCGGCCGCGCGCGGCTGGCAGGCGCACCGCTTCGACGGACCCGAGGGCTGGGCGCGGCGGCTCGTCGATGCGGGGCTTCTGGGCGCCGAGGCCGCGGCATGAGCGCGGTTCCGGTGATCCCCTTCGCCGAGGGCGAGGCGCGGCTCGACTGGCGCGCGCTCTGCGACGCGTTCGCCGATGGGCACCGCCGCCCGAAGGCCGAGGTGGCCGACAGTTTCCTTTACCGGGGCGAGGACACGCTTCTGTCGCGCGCGGCCTGGATCGACGGGCTGGGCATCGCCGTGAAATCGGCGACGATCTTTCCCGGCAACGCGGCGCGCGATCTTGCCAGCGTCAATGGCGGGGTCAGCCTTTATGCCGACGAGACCGGCCTTCTCGAGGCGATCGTCGATTTCCACCTCGTGACGAAATGGAAGACGGCGGGCGACAGCCTCTTTGCCGCCCGCCGCCTGGCGCGGCCCGATGCGCGCGAGATCCTGATCGTCGGCGCGGGCACGGTGGCGCGCTCGCTGCGCGAAGCCTATGGCGCAGGCTTTCCCGGGGCGCGCTTCACCGTCTGGAACCGCAGCCGCGCGCGGGCCGAGGAGATGGCGGCAGCCTTTCCGGGCATGGCCGTGGCCGACGATCTCGAAGCCGCGGTGGCGGGGGCGGACATCGTCACCTGCGCCACCATGTCGACCGAGCCGGTGATCCGCGGCGCGTGGCTGCGCCCCGGCCAGCACCTTGACCTCATCGGCGCCTTCCGCCGCGACATGCGCGAGGCGGATGACGACGCGCTGTCGCGCGCCCGCGTCTTCGTGGACAGCCGCGCCACGACGGTCGGGCATATCGGCGAGCTTCTCATCCCGATCGCCTCGGGCGCCTTCGCGGAAAAGGACATCGTCGCCGATCTCTACCAGCCCGACGCCTTCGCCCGGAAGGGCGCGGAGGAGGTCACGCTTTTCAAGAACGGCGGCGGGGCACATCTCGACCTGATGACGGCGCGCTACATCCTGTCGCGCTGGCAGGCGGCCGCATGAGCGCGTGGCTCTGGCTGGTGGGGGCCGCGTCTGCGGGGATCGCGGCCGCGCCCTTCCTGCGCGAGCGCCGCCGCCCGATCATGGATGCGCAGGCCCGCCGCGCCGCGCCCGGCGAGTTCGCCCCCCTGCCGCTCGGCGAGACGCATTATCGCTGGGCGGGACAGGCGCGGGGCCCGGTCGCGGTCTGCGTGCACGGCCTCACCACGCCCTCCTTCGTGTGGGAGGCGCTTCTGCCCGAGCTTTCGCGCCTGGGGTTTCGCGTCCTGGTCTACGATCTCTACGGGCGCGGCTTTTCGGACCGGCCGGCCGGGCGGCAGGACGCGGCGTTCTTCACCGGTCAGCTCGACGCCCTGCTCGCCGACATGCTGGAGGAGGACGAGGCGATCACGCTCATCGGCTACTCGATGGGCGGGGCCATCGCCACGGCATATGCGGCGCGCCGGCCGGAGCGGCTGCGAAGCCTCGTGCTGATCGCGCCGGCCGGCATGGGCCACGACCTCGGCCCGCTGGCGCGCTTCGCGCGCGGTGCACCGCTTTTCGGCGACTGGCTCTTTCTCGCGGGCTATCCCCGCCAGCTTCGCCGCGGCATCGCGGAAGAGGCCGCGGCGGGCCGGGAAAGCGCCGTGCCCGACATGGCCGAGCGCCAGGCGGCGGAGCTGCGCTGGCGCGGCTTCCTCCCGGCGGTGAAGGCCAGCCTTCGCGGCATCCTCGCCCGCCCGATGGAGGCCGAGCATCGCGCGATCTCGCGCGCGGGCGTGCCGGTGCTGGCGATCTGGGGGCGGGAGGACCCGGTGATCCCGCTCTCCGGCCTCGGGCGTCTCGTGCAGTGGAACCGGGTGGCGCGGCAGGAGGTGGTCGAGGGCGCGGGCCACGGCCTTGTCCATACCCACCCCGCCGAGGTGGCCGAGGCGATGCGCGACTTCGTCGAGGACCCGCCCGGCTGAGCCACGACTCTGGCGGCGCGTCGTGGCCCGCGCTATGGCGGACGGCATGAGCGAGACGATGCAGGATCTCTACGCCGCGCGCGTGGCGACCGGGGCGATCGACCCGGACCCGGCGCAGGAGGCGGTGCTGCCCGAGCTGGAGCGTATCCGCCGCGCTCTCGCCCAGCCCGTGAAGCGCGGGCTCTTCCGCCGCGCGCCGGAACCGCCGAGGGGCCTTTATCTCTGGGGCGGGGTCGGGCGCGGCAAGTCCATGCTGATGGACCTTTTCGCCGCGGCCTCGCCCGCGCCCACGCGCCGCGTGCATTTTCACGCCTTCATGCAGGAGGTGCACGCCGGCATGGCCGCAGCGCGGGCCGAGGGGGTGGACGACGCGATCCGGCCCGTGGCCGCCGCCGTCGCGGACGAGATCCGCTGCCTTGCCTTCGACGAGATGCAGATCACAGACATCACCGACGCGATGATCGTCGGCCGGCTCTTCGAGCAGCTCTTCGCGGCGGGGGTCGTCGTGGTCGCGACATCGAACCGCGCGCCCGACGATCTTTACAGGGACGGGCTGAACCGCGCGCTCTTCCTGCCCTTCATCGACCTCCTGAAGGAGCGCCTGGTCGTCCACGAGCTCGCCGGGGCGACCGACTACCGGCAGGACCGGCTTGCGGGCTCGCCGGTCTATTTCACGCCCGTGGACGCGGTGGCACGGCGCACCGTGGCCGAGATCTGGGACGGGCTGACCGGCGGCGATCACGCGCCGCTCACGCTGCGCGTCCAGGGCCGCGACGTGGTGCTGCCCGCCTTCCACAACGGGGTGGCGCGGGCACGCTTCCACGACCTTTGCGGACAACCGCTGGGGCCGGCCGATTACCTCGCCATCGCGGATGCGGTGCGGGTGCTCGTGCTCGAGGACATCCCGCAGCTCGGCCGCTCCAACTTCAACGAGGCGCGGCGCTTCGTGACCCTGGTGGACGCGCTCTACGAGGCGCGGGTGCGGCTCATCTGCACCGCCGCCGCCCTGCCCGAGATGCTTTACGTCGAGGGAGAGGGCAGCTTCGAGTTCGCGCGCACCGCGAGCCGGCTGCGCGAGATGATGAGCCACGGCTGGGGCCATCCCTGACGGCGGTCAGCCTTCGGAAAGGAAGCCGATGACGGCCTCCGTCATCTCGCGCCATGCCGGGTCCGTGGGCACCGGAACATGATTACGGCTTTCCAGGATTCGCAGACGTGCATCCGGAAGGCCTTCGGCCAACCGCAGCGCCTCGCTGACCGGCTGCACCGCGTCGCCGCGGGCGTGCAACACGAGAGCGGGCGCGGCGACCTGCCCGAGCCGCGCCGACACGTCGAAGGCGTCGATTGCCTGCCGAAGGGCCACCGCGCTAGCGGGCGTTGCGGACGCGAGCTGGGTGGCGACGATGCTTTCGCGTTCCTCGCGGCCGGCGTCGGGCAGGTAAAGCGTCGCGAAGGCGGTGACGAACGGGCTGTCCGGCACGCCCCAGCCTTCCCAGATCATGGTCAGGATCGCCGACGCGCGCTCCAGGTCCTCGCCGCTGCCGCGACGGCTGCGGCCCTCGACGTAGCCGCCGTAGAGGGCGAGGCGGCTCACCCGTTCGGGATGCCGCGCCGCGAATGCGAGGCTGACGGGAACGCCCTGCGAGGCCGCGAAGATCGGGAACCTCTCCAGCCCCGCTGCGTACGCCACCGCGCGCAGATCCTCCGTCAACCGGTCGAGATCGAGGTCGCCCGGCTCGCGGTCGGACAGGCCGGTGCCGCGCTGGTCGTAGCGGATGACGGTGAACCGGGTTCCAAGCCGGTCCAGCAGCGGGCGCCAGATCGGGCTGTGCCAGTCGCGCTCGAGATGCGTGAGGAAATGCCCGGCGCGCAGCAGCGGCGGCCCGGCGCCGCTCACCGCGTAGGCGGTTCTCGTGCCGTCGGCGGACCGCGCGACGCGCACCGTCCTGGTCGCCGCCGGCGAGCCTTGTCATGGGCGCCGCGCTGTCGCCGCTCTCGACAGGTGCCACAAAACGGAAGCCGCGGCGCGGTACGGTGCGGAGCATGGCCTGCCGGCGGCCGTCGTCGCCGAGAGCGCGGCGCACCGCGTTGACACGGGACGAGATGGTCGCCTCCGAGACGATACACCCGCCCCAGACCGCGTCGATCATCTCGTCCCGCGTGACGAGTTCGCCCGCGCGCGACACGAAGAGAGCGAGAAGTTCGAACACCTGCGGCTCGAGCGGCACCGGAGCGCCGTCGCGCCGAAGCTCGAAGCGCGGCGTGTCGAGCTCGAAGGCGCCGAACCGATAGGTCGTGGCGCGATTAGAGCGCCTTCGCGGCCTGCGCCTCACGGTCAAAGGGGGAGACGGCCGCAAATCTCACGAAATTCTGAAGGCGGCCTTCAAGCGCGCCACCGGCCGATCGGCAGGATGAAACGCGCAACGAAGGAGGCCGACATGGACATCGAAACGACAAGGATCCGGAGGCGGCCCGACGGGTCGATCGACACGGAATACTACATCGCCCTCGGGCACCTTGCCCGGGCCGAGCAGGCGCGCGCTCCTCGGGCGCGCGAAGAACGAGGTGCGGGCGCCGTCCTACCCGTTCTCCCGCAGGATGGCGCCGGCGAGGTAGAGCGAGCCGCAGATGAGCACCCGTGCATCGGGCGTCTCTGCGGCGAGGGCGGCGAGGGCGGCGGCGGGGCTCTCGGCGGTGCGGGCGGGCAGGCCCGCGGCCTCGGCCGCGGCGGCGGTGGTCTCGGCGGGCAGGGTGTTCGCCTCGCCTGGGATCGACACCGCCGTCAGGCTGTCGGCCACGCCCGCTAGCGGCGCGAGATAGCCCGCCACGTCCTTGGTATTGAGCATCCCGCAGACGAGGTGGGTGGGCCGCGACGGCAGGCTTGCGAGGTGGCGCGCCAGCGCGGCGCCGGCGGAGGCGTTGTGCCCGCCGTCGAGCCAGAGTTCGACGCCGGGCGCGCTCTCGGCCAGAGGTCCGCGGCGCAGGCGCTGCATCCGCGCCGGCCATTCCGCGCCCGTCACGGCGGCCTCGCAGGCGTCCTCTCCGAAGCCGAGGTGGCGCAGCGCGGCGAGCGCCGCGCCCGCGTTGTCGATCTGGTGGGCGCCCGGCAGGACGGGCAGGGGCAGGTCCAGAAGCCCGCGCTCGTCCTGGTAGATCAGGCGCCCCCGCTCTTCCCGGGCATGCCAGTGCTGGCCATGGGCGAGAAGCGGAACGCCGCGCCGCGCGGCCTGCCGCTCGATCACCTCCATCGCGTCCTCGGGTTGCGGGCCGACGACGCAGGGCGTGCCGCGCTTCAGGATACCCGCCTTCTCGAAGGCGATCTTCGCCACCGTGTCGCCGAGGAACTGCTCGTGGTCGCGCGAGATGGGCGTCACGATCGTGAGCCGCGGCGCGTCGACCACGTTCGTCGCGTCGAGCCGCCCGCCGAGGCCGGTCTCCAGAAGCGTCCAGTCGGCGGGCGTGCGCGCGAAGGCCAGAAGCGCCGCGCAGGTGGTGATCTCGAAATAGGTGATCGGCGCGCCGCCGTTCGCCGCCTCGCATTCGTCGAGCGCCGCCGTCAGCGCCTCTTCGGAAATCAGCGCGCCGGAAAGCCGGATGCGTTCGTGAAACCGGGCGAGGTGCGGCGAGGTGTAGGCGTGCACCCGCTGCCCCCCGGCCTCGAGACCCGCGCGCAGGAAGGCGAGGGTGGAGCCCTTGCCGTTCGTCCCGGCAAGGTGGATGACGGGCGCGAGCGCGCGCTCGGGGTGGCCCAGCGCGGCGAGCAGCCGCCAGACCCGGTCGAGCGTGAGGTCGATCACCTTGGGGTGCAGCGACATCATCCGTTCGAGGATGACGTCGGAGGCAAGTCCGCTCATCGCGCGGCGGGCTCCTTTGCGGCGACGGCGGTGTCGTCGCCCGGCGTCTCGGGCGCCGGCAGGTCGCCCTTCACCGCGGGGGGCAGGTTCAGCAGCATCCGCGTGATCGAGATGAGCTCGTCCCGGAGCTGGCCGCGCGGCGTCACGCGGTCCAGCATCCCGTGATCCAGAAGATACTCGGCGCGCTGGAAGCCCTCTGGCAGCTTCTCGCGGATCGTCTGCTCGATCACGCGGGGCCCGGCAAAACAGATCAGCGCGCCCGGCTCGGCGATCTGCACGTCGCCCAGCATGGCGTAGCTCGCCGTCACGCCGCCGGTGGTGGGGTGGGTGAGCACGACGATGTAGGGCAGCCCCGCCTCCTTCACCATCTCCACGGCGACGGTGGTGCGCGGCATCTGCATGAGCGAAAGGATCCCCTCCTGCATCCGGGCGCCGCCGGCGGCGGAGAACAGGATCAGGGGCCGCCGCGTTTCGACGGCGCGGCGCGCGGCGGCGATGATGGCGTTTCCGACATACATCCCCATCGACCCGCCCATGAAGGAAAAGTCCTGCGCGGCGGCGACGATGGGGGTGCGCCCGATCTCGCCCTCGGCGACCAGCATCGCCTCCTTCTCGCCGGTGGCCTTCTGCGCGGCCTTCATGCGGTCCGGATATCTTTTCTGGTCGCGGAACTGCAGCGGGTCGGCAACCGGCTGGGGCACGCCGACCTCCTTGAAGACGCCGGCGTCGAAAAGCGCGGCGAAGCGCTCGCGCGGGCTGATCGGCATGTGGTGGCCGCAATTCGTGCAGACGTTGAGGTTGTCGCTGAGTTCACGGTGGAACAGCATCGTCCCGCATTCGTCGCACTTCGTCCAAAGGTTCTCGGGCATCTCGCGGCGCGAGAAGATCGAGTTGATGCGGGGCCGGACGTAGTTGGTGATCCAGTTCATGGCGGTGCCTTGCTGGGCGGGGACTGGGGCGAAATAAGCCCGCGAGCGCCGGATTGCAATCAGCGGCGGATCGCGACGCGCGCAGCCAGCCAGGAACATCCCATGATGGCCAGATCCACTGGCAGGGCGCTGCGGATGGCGTCGGTGTCGGTCGTGCTGAAGGGGTAGACGTAGAGCGCGAGCCCCGAGAGGTTGCCCTCCATCGCTGTGAGGGCCACGGCGAAGAGATTGTTGAAGAAGTGCATGGCGATGGCCGGCCCGAGATTGCCCGCCCGCGCGGTCAGGTCGGCGAGCGCGATGGCGAAGGCGCCGGTCCAGAGCGCCACCAGCCACGCATTGCCCGTGAACTGGCCCGGCGCGTAGTGGCCGAAGGCGAACAGCGCCGAGGGCACGCCGATCCAGATGAGCGGGCTGCGGTAGCGCGCGGCGAGCTGCTGCTGGAGGTAGCCGCGGAACAGCACTTCCTCAGCGCCGGTCTGCACCACGAGCGCGCTCAGCGTGAACGGCAAAAGCGCGAGCCAGAGCCCCGGCGCCATGTTCGGCTCGGGCGCGGCCGCCCCCGGCGCGCCCCACGGCGGAAGCAGCATCACGAGCAGGAAAAGAAGCCCGAGCGCGCCGAGAACGCGAAAGAAGTCGCGCGCCGCCTGCCGCAACGAGGGGCCGAGAAGGCTCGCGAAGCTGCGGCCGTGCAGATGATGCGCCGCCGCCGCGGCACCGAGCGCCATGAAAACGAAGCTGTAGAGGATCACCAGCGCCGAGGCCGGGGTCGTCCCGGTTCCGTCCTCGAAGGTGAGCGCGTCGTATAGCCTGTCGGGCGAGACCGCGTAGAGCACCGCGCGCATCGCCCAGTTGAGCCCGAAGAGCACCAGCGCCACCAGGAGCACCCCGAGCAGCAGGCGCCACGGCTCCGGCGTGGATCTCGCGGGGGCAACGAACGCGTCGTGGCGGGCGTAGGGCTGGCCGGTCATGCAGCGATAGCTAGTGCGCCGCGCGCATTCCCGCAATCGGCCTTGTGCGCTGGCGGGCGTTTCCGTATCCCCTTGATCCAATCGACCCGAGGGAGGCCCGACGCATGCTCAAGCGCAAGTTCGACAAGTCCCGGCTGCCGAGCCGCCACGTGACCGAAGGCCCGGCGCGCGCGCCGCATCGGTCCTACTACTACGCCATGGGCATGTCCGAGGAGGAGATCCACCAGCCGCTGGTGGGCGTGGCAACCTGCTGGAACGAGGCGGCGCCCTGCAACATCGCGCTCTCCCGCCAGGCGCAGGCGGTGAAGATGGGCGTGAGTCAGGGCGAGGGCACCCCGCGCGAGTTCACCACAATCACCGTCACCGACGGCATCGCCATGGGCCATGAGGGGATGCGCTCCTCGCTCGCCTCGCGGGAGGCCATCGCCGACACGGTCGAACTTACAATGCGCGGGCACTGCTACGACGCGCTCGTGGGGCTTGCGGGCTGCGACAAGTCGCTTCCCGGCATGATGATGGCGATGGTGCGCCTCAACGTGCCCTCGGTCTTCATCTATGGCGGCTCGATCCTGCCGGGGCGGCTCGACGGCAAGGACGTGACCGTGCAGGACGTGTTCGAGGCGGTGGGCCGTCACCAGGCGGGCGACTACTCCGACGAGCAGCTCGCGGTGCTGGAGCGCGTGGCCTGCCCCTCGGCGGGGGCCTGCGGCGGGCAGTTCACCGCCAACACCATGGCCTGCGTTTCCGAGGCGATGGGCCTCGCGCTGCCCAACTCCTCCGGCGCGCCCGCGCCCTATGAAAGCCGCGACCAGTACGGCGAGGCCTCGGGCCGCGCCGTCATGGACCTGCTGGGAAAGAACATCCGCGCCCGCGACATCGTCACGCTCAAGTCGCTTCAGAACGCCGCGCGGGTGGTGGCGTGCACGGGCGGGTCGACCAATGCCGGGCTGCACCTGCCGGCCATCGCCCACGAGGCCGGGATCGATTTCTTCCTAGACGACGTGTGCGAGATCTTCCGCGACACGCCCTATTTCGTGGACCTGAAGCCCGGCGGCCAGTTCGTCGCCAAGGATCTCTACGAGGCGGGCGGCGTGCCCGTGGTGATGAAGGAGCTGCGCAAGGCGGGGCTTCTGCACGAGGACTGCCTGACCGTCACGGGCCGCTCCATCGGCGAGGAGCTTGACCTCGTCGAGCGCGAGGCGGACGGCCGCGTGGTCCATCCCGTCGCGACGCCGATCACCGCAACCGGGGGCGTGGTCGGGCTGAAGGGCAACCTCGCGCCGCAGGGCGCGATCGTGAAGGTGGCCGGCATGGCCGCGGAAGAACAGCGCTTCACCGGCCCGGCGCGCGTCTTCGAATGCGAGGAGGACGCCTTCGCCGCCGTCAAGGCGCGCGAATACGAGGAGGGCGAGGTGATCGTCATCCGCAACGAGGGACCTGCCGGCGGGCCGGGGATGCGCGAGATGCTCGCCACCACCGCCGCGCTGTCCGGGCAGGGCATGGGCAAGAAGGTCGCGCTCATCACCGACGGGCGCTTCTCGGGCGCCACACGTGGCTTCTGCGTCGGCCATGTGGGTCCCGAAGCCGCCCATGGCGGGCCGATCGCGCTGATCCGGAACGGCGACATGATCACCATCGACGCGATCGGGGGTGAGTTGAGCGTGGATGTCTCCGACGAGGAACTGAAGGCGCGGCGTGACGCGTGGCAGGGCCCGCGCGAGACGATTTACGCCTCCGGCGCGCTGTGGAAATACGCACAGATCGTGGGCGAGACCTACAAGGGCGCGGTCACGCATCCGGGCGGCAAAGCCGAAAAGCATGTCTACATGGACCTCTAGAGCCGGCGCTGTCGCCGCGCTCGGGGCTGTCGCGTTGGTGTCGGCCGGGGGTTGCACGGCCCCCGGCGGCGCCGGTTCCGCGCCGCGAGAGGTCACGGTCGCCCGCGGGGCGCTCGTCGTCGTCGCGCCGCCCGGCTATTGCATCGACGAGAGCGCGACGCGCGACAGCGAGGAGGCAAGTTTCGTGCTGATCGCGAGTTGCGCGAGCCTTGCCTCCGGTCGTGTTCGGGGGCCGGCGGTCGCGCCCGCGCTGGTGACGGTTACCGTCTCGGCGCGGGACCCCGCGCTGGCCGAGCCCGACGCCCGCGCCCTCGCCGCGGCGTCAGGGGCCACGCGTGTGCTGGCGATGCGCCAGGCCGGGGCGCTGGCGCTCGTTCATCTGGGCGAGGGCGGTGACGCGGCGCTGCCCGGCGGCGATCCCCGGCATTGGCGCGGGGCCACCGTCGAGGCCGGCCGCGTCGTCGGCTTCGCCGCCTACGCGCCGCTCGGCAGCTCCGTGGCGGGGGAAGAGGGCGGCACGCTTCTTGCGGGCGTGGCCGCGCGGCTTCGCGCCGGCCCTGCTCCGGCCACCGCCACGGCCCCGGCCACCGTCCCGCCCGGTGGCGGGCCATTCGCGGCGATCCGGGATTTGTTCACCTGACGCGTATTTTGCGCTATCAGGAGCGGTGGAATTCCTCCCGGGGGAACGGCATGACGAGCGATGGCGGCATTCTGGACGGGCTGGCGCGGCGGCGGTCGCTGCGCGCCTGGACGCGTGCCGCACGCGGCGCCGAAGACGCCTCGCTTCCCGATCTTCGCCGGCAGATCGACGCGGCGCGCGGTCTGCGCGCGCAACTCGACCGGCTGATCCACACCGGCGAGGCGCGGCTCGCCGGTTCGGCCGCCGGTGACGCGGTGCCGCAGTCACGGCCCGGGACCGACTGGTGGTGGCGTCCGGAGCTCTGGGACGGGCCGCTGGACACGCCGGGCATGGCGTCGGTGCCGGCGGGCAGCGCGCTTGGCGCGCAGGCGCGGCTTTTCCACGACTGCCCGCGCGCCGAGATCGCGTTGCGCCAGGTCCGCAACCGCTGCGCGGCGGGCCTTGCGCCCTACGCCCTGCAGGCCGATGTTTTCGGCTTCGACGGCAGCTATCTGTCCCTCGCGCTGGAGGTGCCGGACGCCGCGGCGCAGGGGCTGCAGAAGCGGCACGTCATCGCCGTGGAGGCCGCCATCGAAACCGAGCGTCCGCTCGAGGTGTTCGTCCGGCTGAACATCCGGCACGGTCCCAACACCGAGCAGCTTGTCCGGGAGGTGACGCCGGGGGCGGACCCCGCCGTCGCCGAGTTCGATCTTGCCTACACCCGCCTCAACGATCGCCGGACGGAGCGGCTATGGCTCGACCTGATCTTCGAGCGGCCGGCCATGACGCAGATCGTCCTGCGCGACGTCACGATGTCGCGCAGGGTCCGCGCGCAGATCTGAGGGGCAGCCCATGTCCACGCTGACCGTGACGAAGACCCGGCTTTCCGGCGGCCTGTGGGAGGGCCTCGTGTCCGGCGCGTCGGCCCCGCCCGAGATCGAGGTGCTGCACGACGCCCGCCCCGTCGAAGGCGTGCGGCTGGAACAGTCCGCCGAGGACGGCGCGCTCTGGCGGCTCAGCGTGCCGGTGCCGGCCGCCGCGATCGCCGACGGGGTGCAGACCTTCGTCATCCGGGACGGGGCAAGCGGTGAGACGCTGGAAAGCTTCTGCATTCTCGCGGGCGAAGCGCTCGACCACGACATTCGCGCCGAGATCGCGCTGCTGCGCGAGGAGCTGGATCTGCTGAAGCGGGCCTTCCGCCGTCACTGCCGCGACGGCGCATGAAAAAACCCCCCGCGCCGGGGCGCGGGGGGCGATGGGATCCGGTTCAGGCGAGCGGTGTCACTCGCCCTTCTTCGCCCGGGCCTTGACGGGCGCCCAGAGACGCTTGTTGGTGAGGTAAAGCAGCACGGTCAGGATGGTCAGGAACAGCACCCCGGTGAAGCCGGCCTGCTTGCGTTCCATCATCTTGGGCTCGGCCGTCCACATCAGGAAGGCGGCCACGTCCTTGGCCATCTGCTCTTCCGTCGCGGGCGTGCCGTCCGCGTATTCCACCGCACCTTCGTAAAGCGGCGGGGCCATGTTGATCCAGCCGCCGTCGATCACCGTGTTCTCGTAGAGCACGGCGCCGGCCTCCACCTTGTCCTCTCCAGTGTAGCCGAGGAGCAGCGACGCGGTGTATTCCGCACCACCCATGCCCTTGAAGAGCTGCGCGATGCCGGTGCCGTAGGGGCCGCTGAAGCCCGCCCGGGCCTTGGCCATCAGCGAAAGGTCGGGCGCGCCCTGCGTTTCGTTCGCCGGGAAGTGGTCCGTCGGCCGCAGCGGGCGCAGGTCGCCGGTTTCGTCATCCACGAGTTCGGGATTCGAGGCCGCGTCGATGACCATGAACTGCTCGGCGTAGGCGCGAACCTGATCGGCCGGCATGCCCGGGCCGGTCTCGCTGGTGAGCGTGCGGATCGGCACATGTTCCAGCCCGTGGCACGCGGAGCAGACCTGAGTATAGACCTGCAGGCCGCGCTGGAGCTGCGCCTGGTCGTAGGTTCCGAACGGCCCCTCGAAGGAGAAGGCGAAATCCTGCACATCCCCGGCGCCACCGGCGGCGAAAGCGCCGGTGGCTGCGAGCGACAGGGCCGCGGAGGCTGCGAGTTTCTTCAGCATGTCGTTTGCGTCCTTTCTCACTCGGCCGGCTGGGCGGCGGGCTTGGCCGTGCCTTCGTCGGACGAGAGATGGGCCTTGAAATCCTCTTCGATGGTCGCCGGCTGCGGTTGCGGCTTCTCCAGCACGCCCAGGAGCGGCAGGATCACGAGGAAGAAGGCGAACCAGTAGGTGGCGCCGATCAGGGCGATGACCGGGTAGATGCCTTCCGCCGGCATTGCGCCCGCCCACATCAGCACGAAGAAGTCGACGCAGAAGAGCGCGAACCACCACTTGAACATCGGCCGGTAGCGGCCCGACCGCACGTTCGACGTGTCGAGCCAAGGCACCAGCGCGACCACGATGATCGAGCCGAACATCGCCAGCACGCCGAAGAACTTGGCGTCGATGATGCCGCCGGTGATGAAACTCGTGAACTGGACGATCCAGACCGAGTCGTCGAAGGCGCGCAGGATCGCGTAGAAGGGCAGGAAGTACCACTCCGGAACGATGTGCGCCGGGGTCACCAGCGGGTCGGCCTCGATGTAGTTGTCGGGGTGGCCGAGATAGTTCGGCATGAAGCCGACGATGGCGAAGAAGATGATGAAGATCACGCCGAGCGCGAACAGGTCCTTCATCACGAAGTAGGGCCAGAAGGGAACGGTGTCCTTCTCGGCTTCCGCCTTCGAGGTGCGCCGCACCTCCACGCCGGTGGGGTTGTTGTTACCCGTGGTGTGGAAGGCCCAGATGTGGACGATCACGAGGCCGGCGATGATGAACGGCATAAGGTAGTGCAGCGAGAAGAACCGCTGCAGCGTCGCGTTGCCGACGGCCGGGCCGCCCTGCAGCCAGACCAGCAGCGAATCGCCGATGAACGGGATCGCGCCGAAGAGGCCGGTGATCACGGTGGCGCCCCAGAACGACATCTGGCCCCACGGCAGCACGTAGCCCATGAAGGCCGTCGCCATCATCAGCAGGTAGATCAGGATACCGATGATCCAGGTGATCTCGCGCGGCGCCTTGTAGGACCCGTAGTAGAGCCCGCGGGCGATGTGCGCGTAGACGGCGACGAAGAACAGCGAGGCGCCGTTCATGTGCAGATACCGCAGGAAGTGCCCGCCGTTCACGTTGCGCATGATGTGCTCGACGCTGGCGAAGGCCATGTCGGCATGCGGCGTGTAGTGCATCACGAGCACGATGCCGGTGATGATCTGCAACGCCAGCGTGAAGGTCAGGACGATGCCCCAGATCCACATCCAGTTCAGGTTGATGGGCGTGGGGATCTTGATCGTGTCGTAGAGCAGGGCCGCGATGGGCAGACGGCGGTGAAGCCACTTTTCGCCATCGCTCCGCGGCTCGTAGTGGTCGTGCGGGATACCAGACATTGGTGCGTCTCCTTACCCGAGCTTGATCGTGGTCTCGTCGGCGAATTCGGCGACGGGGATGTGAAGGTTTTCGGGCGCGGGCCCCTTCCGGATGCGGCCGGCGCCGTCGTAGTGCGAGCCGTGGCAGGGGCAGAACCAGCCGTTGAAGTCGCCGGCGCCGTCACCGATGGGAACGCAGCCGAGATGGGTGCAGACGCCGATCTGCACCAGCCACTCGCCACCTTCGTCCAGCGTGCGGTTTTCGTCCGTCGCGGCCGTGTCGCCCTGAATGTTGGGGTTGCGGGCCTCCCGGTCGATCAGCGTGCTGACCTCCACCTGGCGTTCCGCCTCGATCTCCTCGGGGGTGCGGCGGCGGATGAACACCGGCTTGCCCAGGTATTTCACGGTCAGCTGCGTTCCGGGCTCGACGCCCGACACGTCGACGCGGATCGTCGAGAGTGCCTGGACGTCGGCCGAGGGGTTCATCTGGTCGACGAGGGGCCAGATCGCGGCGCCTGCGGCCACGGCCCCGGCGCCCGCCGTTGCGTAATAGAGGAAATCCCTCCGGCTGCTGTCGTGGTCTTCGGCGTGGGACACGTCGTCATCTCCTTGCTTGGGCCGGCCATGGCCCCTGGAATGGTCATGCCACCAGGGAGCTTGCGCAAGCCCCCGCGGTCGAGTGGCTATTTAGCGGGGTGGCGTCCCCCCGTCCAGCGCAACCCGGCCCGCCATCGGCCGGGAGCGCCGATTGGTCGCGGTTCAGCCCGCCCGCCAGGACGGTTGAGCCCGCCCGCGAGGAGGCGTAAAGAACGGGCACCCCGCGGTCCCACGCGGTAGATAGCGAGGTACAAGCGAATGCAACGGTGGACGATCGCCCTCGGCGCGGCCCTTTCGGGGCTCTTGTCGATGCCCGCTGCCGCGGAGACGGAACTCGGCCTCTACATCGGCTGGCAGACATTGCCGCACAGCCGTGTCGAGGGCAGCGACCCGGACGCGGGCGCGTTTTCCCGCACAATCGGCTGGGACGGAAAGTCGTTCGACATGCCGCCCTACTATGGCGGGCGCGTCACGTTCTGGCGGAGCGAGAGTTTCGGCTGGGGCTTCGAGGCGACCCATACCAAGGCCTACATGCCCGACTCGGACCGCGCAGCCCTCGGCTTCGACCGTTTCGAGCTGACCGACGGGCACAACATCGTCACCGTGAACGCGCAGCGCCGCTGGAAGGACATGTGGGGCGGTGTCACGCCCTATGTCGGTGCGGGTGTCGGGGTCGCGATCCCGCATGTCGACGTGCAGGCCAGCGCCGGCGGGCCGCGCACCTACGGCTACCAGCTCACGGGGCCGGCCGTGCGCCTTTTCGCGGGCGCGAGCTACGACCTCACCGAAAGCTGGGCGGCCTTCGGCGAATACCAGTTCACCGCGTCGTGGAACGACGTCGATCTCGACAGCGGCGGCTCTTTCGAAACCGACCTCTACACCAACGCGATCAATGTCGGCGTGAGCTACAAGTTCTGAGGCGGCGCGTCAGGCCGGGCGCGTGGCCCGCATCGCCGCGCGCTCGCCGAACACCGCGTACCAGTCGTCGAGCGCGCCGCGCCCGGCCCGCCAGGGCCTGTCGGGGTGACGGAAGTCGAGGTAGCCCAGCGCGCAGCCCAGCGCGATCTGCCCCATGTCGAGGCGGCCTGCCAGATGGCTCATCCAGCGCGCCTCCAGCGTGTCGAGCGCGCGCGCTATCTTGCCCCACTGGCCCTCGATCCAGTCCTCGGAGCGGTGCGGCTCGGGCCGGAAACGGTGCTCGTAGACGATCAGCACCGCGGCATCCATGATCCCGTCGGCCGTCGCCTCGAGCGTGAGCGTCTCCCAGAGCCGCGCGTCGGGATAGAGCCCTGCGCCCGCACGCGCATCGAGCCAGCGGCAGATGACCCGGCTGTCGTAAAGCGCGGGGCCGTCTTCCCGGATCAGCGCAGGAATCTTGCCCAGGGGATTGTGGGAGGTGATCGCCGGGTCGGGCGCGAGGGCGGAGGCCGCGACGTTCACCTCCTCGACATCGTCGGCGAGGCCCGCCTCGATCAGGCAGACCCGGGCCTTGCGGGCGAAGGGGGAGGGCGGGGCGGTGAGAAGCTGCATTGCGATGCTCCCGTGGCGTCGCGCGAAGCCTAGGCGCGCGGCGGGGCACTGTCCATCTCCGCCCGCGCCGCGCCTCAGGCGGCGAGAAGCCGGGCGCCGTCGTCGCCCTCGATCGTCGCGGAGACGATCGCGCCCTCGGGCCGATCCTCGGCGAAGCTCACCTCGGTGAACTGCTCGGTGCGGCCTAGGCGCGGATGCTCCATCAGCACCCGGTGCGTGCGCCCGTGCTGCGCCGCGAGATGCGCCGCGACGCGCGCCGCGCCTGCTGCCCGCAGGCGCCGCGCGCGGTCCTTGATCGCGCGCCCGTCCACCTGCGGCATCCGCGCGGCCGGCGTGCCGGGCCGCGGCGAGTAGGGAAAGACGTGCAGCCAGGTGATGCCGCACTCCTCCACCAGCCGCACCGCGTTCTCGAAATGCGCCTCGGTCTCGGTGGGAAAGCCGGCAATGATGTCCGCACCGAAGGTCATGTCGGGGCGCAGCCGCCGCGCCTCTTCGCAGAAGCGGATCGCGTCGTCGCGCAGGTGCCGGCGCTTCATCCGCTTCAGGATCAGGTCGTCGCCGTGCTGAAGCGAGAGGTGAAGATGTGGCATCAGCCGAGGCTCGGTCGCGATCGCCTGCATGAGGCTCTCGTCCGCCTCGATCGAATCGATCGAGGAAAGCCGGAGCCGCGGCAGATCCGGCACGAGCTTCAGGATGCGCAGCACCAGATCGCCGAGGCGCGGCGCCGCGGGCAGGTCCGCGCCCCAGCTCGTGAGGTCGACGCCGGTCAGCACCACCTCGTTGTACCCCGCCTCCACCAGCCGCGCGATCTGGTCCACGACGACACCCGCCGGCACCGACCGGGAATTCCCGCGTCCGAAAGGGATGATGCAGAAGGTGCAGCGATGGTCGCAGCCGTTCTGGATCTGGACATAGGCGCGCGAGCGGGTGCCGAACCCGTCGATCAGGTGCCCCGCCGTCTCGCGCACGGACATGATGTCGTCCACCTGCACGCGCTCGGTCTGGCCCACGAAGTCTGCGGCGAGACCCGCCCAGGTCTCGGCGCGCATCTTCTCGGCGTTGCCGATCACCGCGTCCACCTCGCCCATCGCGGCGAAGGTCCCGGGCTCGGTCTGCGCGGCGCAGCCGGTGACGATCAGCCGCGCCTCGGGGTTCTCGCGGCGCAGGCGCCGAATCTCCTGCCGCGCCTTGCGCACCGCCTCCGCCGTCACCGCGCAGGTGTTGACGACCACCGCGTCGCCGAGGCCGGCGGCGGCGGAGAGCTCCTTCATCGCCTCCGTCTCGTAGGCGTTGAGCCGGCAGCCGAGCGTGGTGAAACGGGGCGCGCTCATCCCGCCTCCTCCAGGAAGTCGGGCGTGAGCGTGCCCGAGAACACGTGCATCGTGGGCCCCGTCATCCACACGCCGTCCTCGCGCCAGTCGATCCCGATCTCGCCGCCGTCGAGAACCACCGCCACCTGCCGCCCCGCGAGTCCGCGCCGCGCGGCCGCCACGGCCACGGCGCAGGACGAGGAGCCGGAGGCCAGCGTGATGCCGGTGCCGCGTTCCCAGACCCGCATCCGCAGCCGGTCCGGGGCGATCACGCTGGCCACCTGCACGTTCGCGCGCTCGGGAAAGAGCGGGTGCGTCTCGTAGCGGGGGCCGAACTGCGCGAGCGGCACGGCCTCCGCGTCCTCCACGAAGAAGGTGCAGTGCGGGTTGCCCATGCTGGTGGCCGTGGGCGCGCCCTCGATCGGCAGTTCCAGCGTGTCCATGGCCTCGGCGAGCGGGATGTCGTGCCAGTCGGTGCCGGGGGCGCCCATGTTGACGGAAGTGAGGCCGCCGCCCGCGTCCACGGCCTCCAGAACCCCGTGCGCCGTGGCGAGGCGAAGCCGGTCGCGCCCCGTCTCCTCCATCAGATGCCGCGCGATGCAGCGTGTGGCGTTGCCGCAGGCCGCCGAGGGCGAGCCGTCGGCATTGAGGAACTCGAGCCGCGCGTCGGCGTTCTCGCCCGGATGGATGACGGCGAGCTGGTCGAAGCCCACGCCGCGGTGCCGGTCGGCGAGCGCGCGCGCAAGCGCCGGCGACGGCGCGCCCCCGCCCTGCCGCGCATCGAGCACCACGAAATCGTTGCCGAGCCCGTGCATCTTCATGAACGGCTGGCCGGGAGTTGCGCCTTGACCCATGCGCGCGGATATAATCGGAGCGCCGGGGCGAATCCAGAGCACCGCGGCACGGGCGGCTATTTTCGGGGTTGACCCCTCCGAACGCGATTCATACACACACGCCTCGTGGGCCGTTAGCTCAGTTGGTAGAGCAACTGACTTTTAATCAGTGGGTCGCAGGTTCGAATCCTGCACGGCTCACCACTTCCGATCAAACCGACAATTCTGTTTCGCGGTCGCGGCGCGCCCGGGGGCCGGGCGCGCGTCTTCAGGCGCGCAGAAGATCGTTGATCGCGGTCTTGGCGCGGGTCTTCTCGTCCACGCGCTTGACGATCACCGCGCAGTAGAGGTTCAGGTCGTTCTTCGTGGGCATCGAGCCCGAGACGACGACGGAATAGGGCGGCACTTCGCCCATGAAGACCTCGCCGGTCTCGCGGTCCACGATCTTGGTGGACTTGCCGATATAGACCCCCATGCCGAGCACCGAGCCCTCGCGCACGATGCAGCCTTCCACCACCTCGGAGCGGGCGCCGATGAAGCAGTTGTCCTCGATGATGGTGGGGTCGGCCTGGAGCGGTTCCAGCACGCCGCCGATGCCCACCCCGCCCGACAGGTGCACGTTCCTGCCGATCTGCGCGCAGGACCCGACGGTGGCCCAGGTATCGACCATCGTGCCGCTGTCCACATAGGCGCCGACATTCACGAAGGACGGCATCAGCACCACGCCGGGCGCGACATAGGCCGACCGGCGCACGACGCAGTTCGGCACCGCGCGGAAACCGGCCGCGCGCCAGTCGGTCTCGCCCCAGCCCTTGAACTTGCTGTCCACCTTGTCCCACCAGTGCGCGCCCTGCGGCCCCCCGTCCTGCGCCTGCATGTCATGCAGCCGAAAGCCCAGAAGCACCGCCTTCTTGGCCCACTGGTTGACGTGCCAGTCGCCGTCCTCTCCGCGCTGGGCCACGCGAAGCGCGCCCGTGTCGAGCGCCTGGAGCGTCTCCTCCACGGCCTCGAGGACCTCGCCGCCGGTGGCGGGCGTGATGGTGTCGCGCGCCTCCCAGGCGGCGTCGATTGCGGCTTCGAGCCGGGCGTGGGACATGCCGTGCCTCTCCTTCCGGAAATTCCTCTTCGGGGTGGGTATAGGCCGAGCGGGACGGCGGCACAATCGGGCCTCGCGCAGCCGCGGCGGCTGCGCTAGTCAGAGCGCCATGACGCAGGACAGACGCGCCCCGACGAAGGACGATCGCCGCAGCCCGTTCCCGGACGCCGGAACGGACCGGTCCACCGCCGAGCACAAGCCCGGCACGGTGCAGACCCGCGCGCCGGCCTACCGCCTCGCCTTCGTGGACGAGGAGTTCATGCTGCGCGACGAGCTGCGCCCGGTCAGGCTGCAGCTCGAGCTTCTGAAACCCCAGCTCCTAATGGACGCCCACGGCGTGCAGAGCACGATCGTGCTCTTCGGCGGGGCGCGCATCCCGGAGCCTGCGAAGGCGGAAGGGGCGAAGACGCCCCGGCTGGCCGAACTCTCGCGCTTCTACGAGGTGGCGCGCGAGTTCGCGCGCATGATGACCGAGCGCAGCCTCGGCACCGGAGAGAACGTGATCGTCACGGGCGGCGGGCCGGGGGTGATGGAGGCGGGCAACCGCGGCGCGCACGAGGCCGGCGGCGAGAGCATCGGCCTCAGCATCGTGCTGCCCCACGAGCAGATCCCGAACCCCTACGTGACCCCGGATCTCTGCTTCAACTTTCACTACTTCGCGATCCGCAAGATGCACTTCCTGATGCGCGCCAACGCGATCTGCATCTTCCCCGGCGGTTTCGGCACCATGGACGAGATGTTCGAGGCGCTCACGCTGATCCAGACCGGCCGCATGACGCGGGTTCCGTTCCTGCTTTTCGGGCGGGAGTTCTGGGAGAGCATCATCGACTGGCACGCGCTGGCCGAGGCGGGCACGATCTCGGACGACGACCTGTCGCTCTTCCGTTACGCGGAAACGGCCGAAGAGGCCGTCGAGATCATCGAGAACTGGGGCCCGATGGGCAAGCGCGGCAGCATCCCGGGCCGCTGAGCGCCCGGGGCGCCCCTTGTATCCCGGCCGCGAAGCGGTATCACATCGGGGGCGGAACGCGGACGCGCGAGGAGCCGGCCCATGAGTTTCGATCCCTACGAGGCGCTGGGCGTCGAGAAGACCGCAAGCGAGGCCGAGATCAAGAAGGCCTACCGGAAGATCGCGAGGGAGTCGCATCCCGATCTCAAGCCCGACGACCCGGCCGCCGAGGCGCGCTTCAAGACCGCCAACGCGGCCTACGAGCTTCTCAAGGATCCCGAGATGCGCGCGCGCTACGATCGTGGCGAGATCGACGAGACCGGGCAGGAGCGCGCGCAGCCGTTCTACCGCGATTTCGCCGAGCAGCCGGGCAACCCCTATCGCGGCGGCGCCCGGTCCGGGGCCTACGCCTTCGGGGAAGAGGACGACATGTCCGACATCTTCGCGGAGTTCCTGCGCGCGCGGGGGCAGGGCGGCGGGCCCTTCGCGAGTGGCTTCGGCCGCGGCGCGCGCGAGGTCCACGCCCGCGGGGCGGATCGCCACTACACGCTGAAGGTGCCCTTCCTCGACGCCACGCGCGGCACGCGCACGCAGATCACGCTGCCCGAGGGCGGGCGGCTCGAGGTGACGATCCCGGAGGGCGCGGCGGACGGGCAGACGCTGCGGCTGCGCGGCAAGGGCGGCGCGGGCCTTGGCGAGGGGCCGCCGGGCGACGCCTACGTGACGCTGGAGGTCGAGCCCCACCCGATCTTCCGCCGCGAGGGGGACGACATACATGTCACCCTGCCGATCGCCATCGACGAGGCGGTGCTGGGCGGCAAGGTGCGCACGCCCACCATCGACGGGCCGGTGAACCTGTCCATCCCCAAGGGCGCCAGCAGCGGACGGGTGTTGCGGCTGCGCGGCCGGGGCGCGAAGCGGCGGGGCGGAAAGGATCGCGGCGATCAGCTGGTCGAGCTGTCGATCGTGGCGCCGCCCGAGATCGATGCAGAGCTCGAAGCCTTCATGCAGCGCTGGCGCGAGGAGCACGCCCACGATCCACGCGAGGGGATGCCGACATGAAATGCCTCTACACACGCACGGAGACCGTGTCCGCTGTCGCGCGGCTGACCGAGACGCAGCTCGTCGCCTTCATCGAGGCCGATCTCGTCCGCCCGCTCCACTCCGAAGACGGGCCGAAGTTCCGGCAGATGGACATCGCGCGGCTGGAGCTTCTTTGCGATCTCGCGGAGAGCCACGCGCTCGACGAGGATGCGCTGGGCCTGGTGATGTCGCTCGTCGATCAGCTGCACGGGGTGCGCGCGGAACTGCGCGCCCTGCTCGACGCGCTGGAGGCCGCCGATCCGGATTTCTGCGCGCGGGTCACCCGGCGCGTGCGGGAGGCGCGCGCCGCGGCGGCCGGGTAGACGGCCCGGTCAGTCGATCCGGTCCACCGCCGGCATCTGGCGCGCCGCCTGCTGCCGCGCCCCCGCGGCCTCGACGAGCGCGCGGAAAAGCCGGCGCTGGCGGCGCGCGTAGATCAGGTGCTCCGGATGCCACTGCACACCGAGGGCGAAGGGCTCCTCCACCCGTTCGATCGCCTGCACCATGCCGCCGAGGTCGTGCGCGGCGACCCGCAGCCCGTCCCCCAGCCGGTCCACCGCCTGGGTGTGAAGCGCGTTCACGCGCATGGGCTCGTGGCCGGCGAGCGCGGCAAGCCGCGTGCCGGGGTGAACGTGCACCTGCTTGCGCGGCAGCACCGTCCAGCGGCGGTCGCTGCGGGTGTAGACCGCGTAGGCGTCCTGGTGGAGCGAGCCGCCCAGCGCGACGTTGAGCATCTGGCTGCCGCGGCAGATCCCCAGCACGGGCTTGTCGCGGACGAGCGCCGCCTTGACGAGCTCGCGTTCCAGCGCGTCGCGGTCGGGGTCGAGGCGGGCCGAGGTGACGATCCGGCCGCCGTAGAGATCGGGCGAGATGTCGTCGCCGCCGCCGATCACCAGCCCGTCCACCGAGTCTAGGTCGGCCGGGCGCCCCGCCTCCCAGCGCACGGCCCTTCCGCCCGCCCACCAGATGTTCAGCGCCATCCACGGGAAGATCCGCCATCCCGAGCGGCGCGAGACGGTCACGGCGATGCGCGGGGGGCTCACGGCGTCTCTATCCCCCTGGCGGCGAGGATCGCGCCCGCCTCCTCGCCCCAGGCACCGCGGAACAGGGTCACGGCGCCATGCGCAGCCTCCCACCGTGTCGCGAGCGTCCCGAGAAGATCGCCGTCCGCGGCGACCCGTTCGACCGTGCGCCATTGCCGCCATGGCAGGTCGAGCGACCAGTCGGACTCGTCGATCCGGCAGTCGGGCAGCCGGAAATGGAAGGCCGGGCGCGCCGAGGTGGCGCCGGTGATCGCCGCCGCGACGCGATCGGGGTCGAGATGGGCGAAGACCGGCAGCATGTCGAGACCGCGGTTTCGCGTCGGCGTCTCCTCGAGGTAGATGTCGATCACCGGCGCCAGCCCGGCCTCGGGGCCCAGCGCGACGAGACGCCGGACGAAGCTCGTGGGATAGGGGTCGGTGAAGGGCAGCACGCGGCGCGCCTCGTTGATCGGGGCGGCGAGGCGAAGCCAATCCTCCACGAGCGCGTAGGCCAGGAGCGGGCGCACCACGTCCTGCGCCGCGTCCGAGACGATTTCCACGTTGAGATGCACGCCGAAGCCGAAGACCACGCCGGCGCGGCTGCCCGTCGCGCCGGCCTCCCGCAGCGCCTTGCGTGCGTCGTCGAGCGCGAGAAGCCCGTCGCGGTCGAGCGGCTCCGTCACGATCTCCACCGGAACGACCTCGCGGGCAAGCTCGCGCCCGGCATCGAGAAGCCGCGGCCAGTTGGCGAGCTTTTCCCGGAGCGCGGTGTCGAGGTAGACATCGATGCCGCCGATGCGGCTGTCCTCAACCCGCCGGTCGTGACCGCCCACGGACACCACGCGCCCGCCGAGATGCTTCGCGATCACATCCGCCGCCGCGATCTCGCTCAGCTCGCCGAATTCCACCTCGACGCCGGTGCGCCGGGCGTGCCCATCGCTGTTCTCGGGGCTGGGAAGGGGGGCGAAGCGAGTCATGGCGCCGACATACCCCGCCTCATGCGGTGATGCGAGAGCTGCGGCGCCTTTCAGAGGCCGGCCTCTGCCTCGATCTCGGCGCGGCGCTTCTTCGCGCGCTCGGTCGCGGACTTGAGCTGGCCGCAGGCGGCCATGATGTCCTCGCCCCGCGGCGTGCGGATCGGCGCGGCGTAGCCCGCCTTGTACACGATGTCGGCGAAGGCCTCGATCCGCTCCCAGTCGGAACGCTCGTAGGGCGCGCTTGGCCATTCGTTGAACGGGATCAGGTTGATCTTGGCTGGGATGCCCGCGATCAGTCTGACAAGCCGCCGCGCGTCCGCATCGCTGTCGTTCACGTCCTTCAGCATCACGTATTCGAAGGTGATACGCTCGGAGTTCGACAGCCGCGGATAGGCGCGCAGCGCGTCGAGCAGCGTGGCGATGTTCCACTTCCTGTTGATCGGTACCAGGCGGTCGCGCACCTCGTCGGTGGTGGCGTGGAAGCTCACCGCCAGCAGGCAGCCGATCTCCTCGGCGCAGCGGATGATCTCGGGCACGACGCCCGAAGTGGACAGCGTGATGCGACGGCGCGAGAGCGAGATCCCCTCGCCGTCCATGGCGATCTGCATGGCGTCGCGCACGTTCTCGAAATTGTAGAGCGGCTCGCCCATGCCCATGAGCACGATGTTGGAGATGAGGCGCGGCCGCTCGCCCATGCCTTCGCCGGGCCTGGGCCACTCGTCCAGGTCGTCGCGCGCGGCCATGACCTGACCCACGATCTCGCCGGCGGTCAGGTTGCGCACCAGCTTCTGCGTGCCGGTGTGGCAAAAGGAACAGGTGAGCGTGCAGCCCACCTGGCTCGATATGCAGAGCGTGCCGCGCCCTTCCTCGGGGATATAGACCGTCTCCACCTCGTGGCCGCCGGCGATCCGCACGAGATACTTGCGCGTGCCGTCGGCGCTGACCTGTTTCGAGACCACTTCGGGGATCTCGATGGTGAAATGGCGGGCCAGCTCGGCGCGGTAGGCCTTGGAGAGATTCGTCATCTCCGCGAAGTCGCGCGCGCCGCGATGGTAGATCCACTGCCAGAGCTGCGCCACGCGCATCTTCGCCTGTTTCTCGGGCGTGCCGTGGGCCACGAGCGTCTCGCGCAGCGCCTCGCGGGTGAGGCCCACGAGATTGATCCGTCCCTCCGGCAGTTTCCGGGGGATGGTGACGAGATCCTGCGTGATCGGCGCGCTGGCTGACATCTGGCTATCCTAACTGAAAGACGTCCCACCCATATAGGATTCGCGCGCCCGCGCCAAAGGGGTCGCGGGGCGGTGGACGCGTCCGGCGCAGGGCGCGCGCCCGATCAGTCGCCCGAGCAGCGCCGCTGGGCCTCTTCCAGCGCGGCGGTATAGCCCAGGAGGGAGAAGGTGTCCTTCGTGGTGGTGCCCCGGCTCGAGCGCGCGGTGAGCACGGCATCCACACCCGCCTTCATCGCCTCGATGATCCGGCGGTCATCCTCCGCGGTGGCGGGCCAGCCCCACTCCCCGTCGGTGTAAAGCTCGAATTCGGTGCCGCCGATGTTCACGTTCACCGTGGACCCTTCGGCGAAGGGGTAGCCGCCGGTGAAGGTCACCTGCCCCTCGATCCCCGCGCCGGGGCGGAAGAAGGTGAAGAGCAGGATGTCGCCGCGGCGCACGGCGACGACGCGGCCGTCGCGGGTGTTCACCGTCTCCTTCGGCTGGGACACCGCCCAGCATTCGGTGGGATCATCCTCGACGAAGACGCTCCAGTCCGTCTCCGCCGCGACCCGGTTGGTGCTCTGCTCGTCCTGGGCCATCGCGCCGGCGGGCGCCAAAAGGGCCAGCGCGCCGACGACGCCCAGCGCGATCCGTGACATCATGCCTCCAGCCTCCATGCCGTCCTTGCCTCGATACCGCCTGTCGCGCTAGCCGTTGGCCGGCTCTGTTGCGGGCGCGCGGGCGGTCACATGCCTATGTGGCACGCCGCAATCTAGCGTCAAAGTCCCGGCGCGCGAAAGAGCGGTTGGCGGAAAATCGCCGTTTCGTGAGGGGAAAACCGGATGCCGGACGCAACGCTGATGACAGAGGTCCACCGCGGCCCGTTCCTGGAAAGCCGGCACGCCGGCCACGCGGTCATCGCGAACCTTTCCGGGGTGCTGGAGGCCTGGGGTGATCCCGATGCCGTGATCCTGCCGCGCTCGTCGGTGAAGATGATCCAGGCGCTTCCGCTCGTCGCCTCGGGCGCGGCGCGCGAGGCGGGACTCGGGAGCGAGCAGCTCGCGCTGGCCTGCGCCTCCCACAACGGCGCGGCGATCCACACCGGGCGGGTCGCGGCGTGGCTCGACAGCCTCGGCATGGGCGAGGCGGAGCTGCGCTGCGGGCCGCAGATGCCCGATGACAGGGAGGCGAAATTCGCCCTGATCCGCGCCCATGAGCAGCCCTCGCAGATCCACAACAACTGCTCGGGCAAGCATGCGGGGATGCTGACGCTGGCCCGCCACCTGGGGGCGGGGCCGGACTACGTCGCCCCCGATCATCCCGTGCAGCGCGCCTGCCGGTCCGCCTTCGAGGAGGTGACCGGCGAGCCGAGCCCCGGCTACGGCATCGATGGCTGTTCGGTCCCGAACTTCGCGACCCGGCTTTCGGCGCTCGCGCGGGCGATGGCGTGGTTCGCCACGGCGGAGCAGCGGGCCGACTCCGCCAGCCGCGCCGCGGCGGAGCTCGTGGCGGCGATGATGGCGCATCCGGATCTCGTGGCCGGGGAGGGCCGCGCCTGCACCGAACTCATGCGCGCCGCCGGCGGTCGCGCGGCGATCAAGACCGGGGCCGAGGGCGTCTTTACCGCGATCCTGCCCGAGATGGGCCTCGGCATCGCGCTCAAGATCGCCGACGGCGCGACGCGCGCCTCGGAATGCGCGATGGCCGCACTGCTCGTGCGGCTCGGCGTGCTCGAGGCCGGCGACCCGGCGGTGCGGCGGCGGATGGACGCGCCGATCCGGAACCGGCGCGGCATCGAGACGGGATCGATCCGGCCCGCCGACGCGCTGCGGGCCCCCGCCACGACGCGCAGCGCCGCGCCGTGACCGCGCGCGCCCCGCGGCCGCGTCCACCATCCGCTAGCGGCCGGCCGCGGTGAACTCCGACCGCGCGTATCCCTGCAGGTAAAGCAGCGCCGTCAGGTCGCCGTGGTTCACCCGGACCTCGCAAAGCGCCTGCACGGCGGGTTTGGCATGAAGCGCGACCCCGAGGCCCGCCCGCTCCAGCATTCCGAGATCGTTCGCGCCATCGCCCACGGCCAGCACTTCGGAGTCCGTGATCCCGAGGCGCGCCGCGGTCTCCTCCAGCGCGCGCACCTTGGCGTCACGTCCCAGGATGGGCCGCGCGACCGTGCCCGTGAGCCTGCCGTCCACGCTTTCCAGCAGGTTCGCGCGCGCCTCGTTAAAGCCGATCGCCTCGGCCACCGGCCCGGCGAAGGCCGTGAAGCCCCCCGAGACGAGAAGCGTGTGCGCGCCGGCCGCGCGCATCGTCGCCACCAGCGCAGCGCCTCCCGGCATGGGGGTGATGCGCGAGGCGAGCACCTCCTGGATCACCGCTTCGTCGAGCCCCTCGAGCAGGGCCACGCGCTCGTTGAGCGCGCCCTCGAAATCCAGCTCGCCGTTCATCGCCCGCGCGGTGATCTCGCGGACATGCGCGCCCACGCCCGCGACCTCGGCCAGCTCGTCGATGCATTCCTGCCGGATCATGGTGCTGTCCATGTCCGCCACCAGCAGCTTCTTGCGCCGATCGCCCGCTTGCTGCACCGCGAGGTCCACGCCGAGGCGCTGAAGCTCTTCCCAGACATCCCGGAGGTTGCCGGGCGGCGCGGGCACCTCGAACTCCGCCGCCTCGCCGGGCGAAAGCCAGCGCGCGACCCCTCCGCCCCAGGCGTTTCGAAGGCTCTCAACGAGCGCGGTCTCCAGCGTCGGGCGGGCGGGGTCGGTCAGAAGCGTGACGGTCTGCATGGGGGCGGGGCGTTTCCTATCGTGGGCGCGCATCGAGCCGATGCGACGCTTTCGCGCGATCTAGCGACATTTTCCATCTTGTGAAAGGCGCGAAACGGTCCTAACCCCGTTCGCGGGACACCCCTCCCCAACGAGGGGCGAATATCTGGAAGGATATCGACATGACGGCTTCGACCAAACCGGCGACGCGGCCGGGCAATCCGCGTTTTTCCTCCGGCCCCTGCGCCAAACCCCCCGTCTTTACCCTCGGCAGGCTGGCCGACGCGCCGCTCGGGCGCTCCCATCGCGCCGCGGTGGGCAAGGAGAAGCTCAAGGCCGCGATCGAGGGCACGCGCGAAATCCTCGGCGTGCCCGACGACTACCGCATCGGGATCGTGCCCGCCTCCGACACCGGGGCGGTCGAGATGGCGATGTGGTCGCTTCTCGGCGCGCGGACATGCGAGATGCTCGCCTGGGAAAGCTTCGGCGCGGGCTGGGTCACGGACGCCGTCAAGCAGCTGAAACTCGACGCCACCGTGCGCGAGGCCGACTACGGCGAGATCGTGGACCTTTCGCAGGTCGATTTCGACGCCGACGTGGTCTTCACCTGGAACGGGACGACAAGCGGCGTGCGCGTGCCCGACGGCGCCGCGATCCCGGACGACCGCGCCGGCCTGACGATCTGCGACGCGACCTCCGCCGCCTTCGCGCAGGACCTGCCATGGGAGAAGCTCGACGTCGTCACCTTCTCCTGGCAGAAGGTCATGGGCGGCGAAGCGGCGCACGGGATGCTGATCCTTTCCCCCCGCGCGGTCGAGCGGCTCGAAAGCTACACGCCGCCCTGGCCGCTGCCGAAGATCTTCCGCATGACGAAGGGCGGCAAGCTCAACGAGGGGCTGTTCGAGGGCGCGACGATCAACACGCCCTCGATGCTCTGCGTGGAGGACTACCTTCTCGCGCTCGACTGGGCGCGCGAAATCGGCGGGCTCGAGGGGCTGAAGGCCCGGGCCGACGCCAACGCGAAGGCCGTCTGGGAGTTCTGCGAGGCCCGCGACTGGATCGAGAACCTCGCCAAGGATCCGGCGACACGGTCGAACACCTCCGTCTGCCTGAAGTTCACCGACGCGCGGATCGCCGATGGCGCCGCCTTCGCCAAGGCGGTGGCCAAGCGGCTGGAGGCCGAGGGCGTGGCGCTCGACGTGGGCGCCTACCGCGACGCGCCCCCGGGGCTGCGCATCTGGTGCGGCGCCACGGTGGAGCTTGCCGACATAGAGGCGATGCTGCCCTGGCTCGACTGGGCGTTCGAGACCCAGATCGCCGAGCAGGCCCAGGCCGCGTGATACCGAAGGCGCGTGCCTGGCACGCGCCCCACCCCCGATATCCCGCCCGGCGCGTCGTGAAGGGCGCCGGGACCAGCAACCCAACAGCAGGGTGCGTGCCCGGCACGCGCCGTTCTTCGAGGAAAACAAAAATGGCTCCCAAGGTTCTCGTTTCCGACAAGCTGTCGGACACCGCCGTGCAGATCTTCCGCGACCGGGGGATCGAGGTGGATTTCATGCCCGAGGTGGGCAAGGACAAGGAAAAGCTGCAGGAGATCATCGGCGGCTATGACGGGCTCGCGATCCGCTCGGCGACGAAGGTGACCGCGAAGCTCCTGGAGGCGGCGGACAACCTGAAGGTCATCGGCCGCGCCGGCATCGGCGTGGACAACGTGGACCGCGAGGCGGCCTCCAAGAAGGGCGTGATCGTGATGAACACGCCCTTCGGCAACTCGATCACCACCGCCGAGCACGCCATCGCGCTGATGTTCGCCGTCGCCCGCCAGATCCCCGAGGCCAGCGCCTCGACCCATGCCGGCAAGTGGGAGAAATCGCGCTTCATGGGCGTGGAGCTTACCGCCAAGACGCTGGGCGTGATCGGGGCGGGGAACATCGGCTCCATCGTGTGCGATCGCGCCCGCGGCCTGCGGATGAAGGTCGTGGCCTACGATCCCTTCCTCAGCCAGGAGAAGGCCGACAGGATGGGCGTCGAGAAGGTCGAGCTCGACGAGCTGCTCGGCCGGGCCGACTTCATCACGCTGCACGTGCCGCTGACCGACCAGACGAAGAACATCCTGAGCCGCGAGAACCTGGAAAAGACGAAGACGGGCGTGCGGATCGTCAACTGCGCCCGCGGCGGGCTGGTGGACGAGGCGGCGCTGGCCGAGCTGGTGAAATCCGGCCATGTCGCGGGCGCGGGCATCGACGTCTTCGAGGTCGAGCCCGCCACCGAGAACGCGCTTTTCGGCCTGCCGGGCGTGGTCTGCACGCCGCATCTGGGCGCGGCCACCACCGAGGCGCAGGAGAACGTCGCGCTCCAGGTGGCCGAGCAGATGTCGGACTACCTGCTGACTGGGGCGGTGACCAACGCGCTCAACATGCCCTCGGTCACCGCGGAGGAGGCCAAGGTGATGGGCCCCTGGCTCAAGCTGGCCGATCATCTGGGCAGCTTCATCGGCCAGATGACCGACGAGCCGATCCAGGCCATCAACATCCTCTATGACGGCTCGGTCTCCGAGATGAACCTGGAGGCGCTCAACTGCTCGGTCATCGCCGGGATCATGAAGCGCGCCAATCCCGACGTGAACATGGTCTCCGCGCCCCTCATCGCGCAGGAGCGGGGCATCAAGACCTCGACGACCAACCAGGCGAAATCGGGCGTATTCGAAGGCTACGTCAAGGTGACCGTGGTGACCGGCAAGCGCGAACGCTCGATCGCCGGGACCGTGTTTTCCGACGGCAAGCCGCGTTTCATCCAGATCAAGGGCATCAACATCGACGCCGAGATCGGGCGGCACATGGTCTATACCACCAACGAGGACGTGCCCGGCATCATCGGCACGCTCGGCCAGACCATGGGCAAGAACGGCGTGAACATCGCCAACTTCACCCTGGGGCGGAAAGCCGCGAAGGGCGAGGCCATCGCGCTTCTCTATGTCGACGCGCCGATCCCGGCCCCGGCGGTCGAGGAGTTGCGGGCGACCGGTCTTTTCGGTCAGGTGAAGCCGCTGGAGTTCGACGTGGCGTGACCGCCCCCGCGCGGCGCGGGCTGGCCGGGTCCGGCTTGAATGGGAATGGCTCATGACGATCTACGCCGTCGGCGACATCCACGGCTACCGTGACGCGCTGGAAGAGGCGCTGGCCCGCATCGACGACGACCCCGGCGCGCCGGACGCGCCCGTGGTCTTCCTGGGTGACCTCGTCGACCGCGGCCCCGACAGCCGCGGCGTCATCGACCTGCTGATCCGGGGCCTTGCCGAGGGGCGGCCCTGGATCGTCCTGAAGGGCAACCACGACCGGCTGTTCGAGCGGTTCCTCGATCACGGCGCCGAGCACGATCCGCGCATCCTGTCGGGGCGGGGCTGGCTGACCCCCCAGCTTGGCGGGCCGGCGACGCTTGCGTCCTACGGGATAAAGGCCGACGACCGCCCCCCGCTGGAGGTGCTGGCCGAGGCGCGCGACGCGGTGCCGGCGTCGCATCTGCAATTCCTGCGCGCCCGCCCGCTCTGGCACATGGCCGGCGGGTTGCTTTTCGTCCACGCCGGTATCCGGCCAGGCGTGCCCCTCGAGGAGCAGACGGAGGACGATCTTCTCTGGATCCGCGACCCGTTCCTGGACCACGCCCGCGCGTTCCCCTGGCTCGTGGTGCACGGGCATACCGCGATCGAGTATCCGCGCCATTACGGCAACCGCGTCAATCTGGACGGTGGCGCGGGATGGGGCCGAGACCTCGTGCCCGCGGTTTTCGAAGGCGACGACGCCTTCCTTCTGGGGCCGCGGGGACGCGTCCCGATGTGAGCCGGGCCGCGCCGGACGGGTCAGAGCCCGGCCGCGATGATCGCCTCGGCCAGCTTCGGCACCGACTCGCGGTTCAGCCCCGCGATGTTCATGCGCGAATCGCCCACCATGTAGATGCCGTGATCGGCGCGCAGCGTCTCGACCTTGTCGGGATCCGCGCCCAGCCGCGAGAACATGCCCCGATGCTGAGCGAGAAAGCCGAAACGATCCGAGCCGGAGCGCTGCCGAAGCTCGCCCGCCAGTTGCTCGCGCAACTCCAGCATTCCGGTGCGCATCTCCTCGAGCTCGGCCTCCCAGTCGGCGCGAAGCTCCGGGTCGGTCAGCACTTCGGTCACGATCCGTGCGCCGTGATCGGGCGGGAAGGAGAAGTTCTGGCGATTGAGATACGCCATCGTGTCCTGCAGCAGCCCCGGATCCGCCGCCGTGCCCATCAGGATGCCGGTGCGCTCGCGGTAGACGCCGAAATTCTTCGAGCAGCTCGCCGCGACGAGCGTCTCCGGCATCGACGCGACGATCTGGCGCGTGGGCGCCGCGTCCGCCTCCAGCCCGTCGCCGAAACCCTGATAGGCCAGGTCGATCATCGGCGTCGCGCCGGTAGCCTGAAGCGCGGCGATCACCTCGGCCCACTGGGGACGGTTGAGGTTCGCGCCGGTGGGGTTGTGGCAGCAGCCGTGCAGCAGCACCACGTCGCCCGGCCGCGCCGCGCCGATATCCGCAAGCATGCCCGCAAAATCGACCCCGCCCGTCTCGGCGTCGAAGTAGCGGTAGGGCACCATCTCGATGCCGAGATATTTCAGGATCGAGACGTGGTTGGGCCAGGTCGGGTCGGAGACGAAGACGCGCAACCCGGGATTGGCCATCCGCGTAAGCTCGAAAGCCTGGCGCACCGCGCCGGTGCCGCCCGGCGTCGCCACCGCCGCCACCCGCTCGCGCGGGACTGCGCCGCCGAGAACGAGGTCGACCATCGCGTCGCCGAAGGCCGGATCGCCCGCGAGCCCCGTGTAGGCCTTGGTGGTCTGCGCCTCCCAGATCCGCTTCTCGGCGGCCTTCACCGCGCGCATCACCGGGGTGACGCCCTCGGCGTTGCGGTAGACGCCGACGCCAAGGTCGATCTTGTCGTCGCGCGGATCCTCGCGGAACGCCTTCATCAGGGCGAGGATCTTGTCGGCGGGTAGCGCCTTGAGCTCTTCGAACATCAGTCTTCTCCGGTGGCCACGGGCAGCGTGGCGAACTGGCCCCACTCGGCCCAGGAGCCGTCATAGAGCGCGTGATCTGTCTTGCCGAGCCGTTCGAGGGCGAGGTTCAGGATCGCCGCGGTCACCCCGGAACCGCAGGTGGTGATCGCGGGCCGGGACAGGTCCACCCCGGCGGCCTCGAAGGCGGCACGCAGGCCGGGCGCGTCCTTCATCGTGCCGTCCCCGTTCAGAAGCGCCTGGAACGGCACGTTGCGGGAGCCGGGAACATGCCCGGCGCGCAGGCCGGGGCGCGGTTCCTCCGCCTCGCCGCGGAACCGTTCGGGCGGGCGCGCGTCGAGGATTTCCGTGTCGCCCAGTTTCGCGGCCGCGGCCACCTGCGTCACGTCCTTGACGAGGTAGTTCTGGCGGCGCGCGGTCATGTGCCGGTCGCGCGGGACCGGCGGCAGGTCCTCCACCGGCCGCGCCTCGGCCTGCCATTTCGGAAAGCCCCCGTCGAGCACGGCCACGTCGTCCTTGCCCATCAGCCGGAAAAGCCACCAGACCCGGGCCGCCGAATAGAGGCCGGCGGTGTCGTAGACGACGACCTGGTGGCCGTCGCCCACGCCCATGGCGCGCATCCGGCTCATGAACTTCTCGACGGGCGGCGCCATGTGCGGCAGCTCGGACCGCGCGTCCGAGATGTCGTCGAGGTCGAAGAAGCGCGCGCCGGGGATGTGGGCCGCGTCGTACTCCGCCCGCGGGTCGCGGCCCTTGTCGGGCAGGTACCAGGACGCGTCGAGCACCCGCATGTCGGGATCGTCGAGGTGTCTGGCAAGCCAGCCCGTGGAAACCAGCGTCTTCGGATCGTCCTGCACCGCCTTCACCCGTCGTTCAGCCGCGTCGCGCATTGCCTACTACCCGGGGCACGCAAGAGCAAGGTTGGGGCCGGCTGGCGGCCTGCGGCGGGGCTCAGCCGTGCTCCTTGAGCAGCCGCGCCTTCTGGCGCTGCCAGTCGCGCTTGGCCTGCGTCTCGCGCTTGTCGGCGAGCTTCTTGCCTTTCGCGATGCCGATCTTCAGCTTCGCGACGCCCTTGTGGTTGAAATAGAGCACGAGCGGGACCAGCGTCATGCCCTTCCTCTGGGTCTCGGACCACAGCCGCGCGAGCTCGCGCCTGTTGACGAGAAGCTTGCGCCGCCGCCGCTCCTCGTGGCCGAAGGTCTTGGCCTGGGCATAGGGCGCGATGGAACTGTTGACGAGCCAGAGCTCCCCGTCGTCCACCGTTGCGTAGCTCTCGGCGATGTTGGCGCCGCCCTGGCGGAGCGATTTCACCTCGGAGCCTTCGAGCACGATCCCGCATTCGAGATCCTCCTCGATCGCATAATCGAAGCGGGCGCGCCGGTTCTCCGCCACGACCCTGTAATTGCCGTCGTCCTTTTTCGCGTTCGTCTTCGCCATGACCGGCGTGTCCTACATGTGCGGGCGCGCGCTGTCCATCTTCCGCCGCGCGGGCTGGACGTTGCCGCAGGGACTGGTAGGATTTGATCAAATCATGACAGCGAGGTCCGCCATGAAGGACGATAACTTCCTGAAGGAAAACAACGCCCGCCATCTCTGGCACCCGATGGGCCATCCGGGCGCGGCGCAGACCGATGCGCCGAAGATCATCCGCAAGGCGCAGGGCGTGCGCATCATCGACATCGACGGCCACGAGGCGGTGGACGCCGTGGGCGGGCTCTGGTGCGTCAATCTCGGCTACTCCAACGACAAGGTGAAGGAGGCGATCGCCCGCCAGCTGCAGGAACTGCCCTACTACTCCGCCTTCGCCGGCACCTCGAACCCGCCGGCGATCGAGGCCTCCTGGATGGTGCGCGAGTTCTTCGCGGAAGACGGCATGGCGCGGGTCTTCTTCACTTCGGGCGGCTCCGATTCGGTGGACACCTGCCTGCGGCTCGCGCGTCAGTACCACAAGCTTCGCGGAGAGCCTGGCCGCACCAAGTTCCTCTCGCTCAAGAAGGGCTATCACGGCACCCATTGGGGCGGGGCGAGCGTGAACGGCAACAACCGCTTCCGCATAAACTACGAGCCGCTGCTGCCCGGCTGCTTCCACCTGCCCTCGCCCTACACCTACCGCAATCCCTTCGACGAGATCGACCCGGCGCGGCTCGCGCAGAAGATCGCCGCGATCGCCGAGGACGAGATCGCCTTCCAGGGGCCGGGCACCATCGCCGCCTTCATCATGGAACCGATCCAGGGCGCCGGCGGCGTCATCGTGCCGCACGAGACGCTCATGCCGCTCATGCGCGACATCTGCGACCGTCACGGGATCCTGATGATCTCGGACGAGGTGATCACCGGCTTCGGGCGCACCGGCGACTGGTCGGGCGCGCGGCACTGGGGGGTGAAGCCGGACCTCATGAGCGTCGCCAAGGGCATCACCTCGGGCTACTTCCCGGTGGGCGCCGCGCTCGTCAACGAGAAGGTGGCCGAGGTCTTCGAAACCGCCGACGCCGAGGGCGCGATCTTCCACGGCTACACCTACTCCGCCCACCCGGTGGGCGCGGCGGCGGTGGTGGCCTGCCTCGAGGAGACGCTGCGCCTCGACACGCGCTCGAACGCCGGCCCGCGCGGCACGCAGCTCTACGAGGGGGCGAAGCGGCTTGCCGAGAAGCACGACATCGTGGGCGACGTGCGCGGCGGGCACGGGCTGATGACCGGCATCGAGATCGTGTCGGACCGCGCCGCCCGGACGCCGATGGATGCGGCCACCATGAAGCGCATCCACCAGGCCACCTACGAGGCGGGGGCCATGGTCCGGCTCGGCATGCACAACATCCTGATGTCGCCGCCGCTGACCATCACCGAGGCGGAGGTCGACACGATTCTCGACGCGCTCGAAAAGGGGTTCTCGGCGGCCTGACGCGGGGGCGGCGCGACCCGCGCTGCTTCTTCTTGGTGGAAATACTCTCGGGGGTGAGGCCCGGAACGGGCCGAGGGGGGCGGACAGCCCCCCTTTTGCGTTTCGGCTCAGACCGGCAGCCCGGCCTCGGCGAACAGCGCCTTCAGCTCGGTCTCCGGGCGCGCGCCGTAATGCGAGATCACCTCCCCGGCCGCCACCACGCCCATGCGGCCCGCGATCTCCAGCGACTGGTTGCCGGCAAGGCCGTAGAGGAACCCGGCCGCGAACTGGTCGCCCGCGCCGGTGGCGTCCACGGGGGTGACACGCTCCACCGGCACCACTGCCTCCTCCTCGCCGCGCACCAGCACCACGTCGTGGCCCGAGCGGGTGCACACCACCAGCCCGCTCTCCGCCGCGGCCCGCTCGAGCGCCGCAGAGAGATCGGTTTCGTAAAGCGATTCCCATTCGTGCTCGTTGCCGATGACGAAATCGAGCTCGCGCACGAGCTGGCGGAAATCCTCGCGATGGCGATCCACGCAGAAGGGGTCCGACAGGGTGATGCCCGCCATGCCGCCCGCGGCGCGGCAGGCGCGCGCCGCGGCGGTGAAGGCCGCCTTTCCCGCGGGCTTGTCGTAGAGATAGCCCTCGAGGAACAGGATCTCGGCGTCGCCCGCCACGCCCTCGTCGACGTCGCCGGGCCCAAGCTCGGCCGAGATGCCGAGATAGGTGTTCATCGACCGCTCGCCATCCGGCGAGACGAAGATCATCGACCGCGAGGTGGGCAGCTCCTCCTCTGCCACGGGCGGGTTCGGAAAGGCGGTGCCGTCCCGCGCCATGCCCTCGGCGTAGAAGCGGCCGAGCGCATCGTCGCGCACGCGCCCGATGAAGGCGGTGCGCAGCCCCAGATTGCCGAGCCCCGCGAGGGTATTGGCGACCGAACCGCCGGCCGCCTGCCAGCGGTTCTCCATCGCGCCGTAGAGCAGCTCGGCGCGGTCGCGCTCGATCAGCTGCATGATCCCCTTCTCGATTCCCAGGCGCGAAAGGAAACCGTCGTCGCAGTTGCTGATCACGTCGACGATGGCGTTGCCGATGCCGACCACCTGGTAGCGTTTCACAGGGTCTTCTCCTCGTAGGCGCAGAGATCGCGGATGAGGCAGGCCGCGCAGGCGGGCTTGCGCGCCTTGCAGACGTAGCGGCCGTGCAGGATCATCCAGTGATGGGCGTGGAGCTGGAATTCGGCGGGCACGTTGTCCTCGATGGCGCGCTCCACGGCGACCACGTCCTTGCCCACCGCGAGGCCCGAACGGTTGCCGAGCCGGAAGATGTGGGTGTCCACCGCCTGCGCGGGATGGCGCCACCACATGTTCAGAACCACGTTCGCCGTCTTGCGGCCCACTCCCGGCAAGGACTGGAGCGCCGCGCGCGAGGACGGGACCTCTCCCCCGAACGCCTCGACGAGAATGCGCGAGAGCTTCAGGACGTTCTTCGCCTTGTTGCGGTAAAGGCCGATCGTCCGGATGTGCTCGATCAGCCGGTCCTCGCCCAGCTCCAGCATCCTCTGCGGCGTGTCGGCCACCTCGAAGAGCTTGCGGGTCGCCTTGTTCACGCCCGCGTCGGTGGCCTGCGCCGAGAGCGCCACCGCGACGAGCAGCGTGAAGGCGTTGGTGTGCTCGAGTTCGCCCTCCGGCTCGGGCTCGGCCGCGCGAAAGCGGGTGAAGATCTCCCGGATGCTGTGGTAGTCGAGTTGCGCGGCCATGGCGCTCCTCATGCCCCGCCGGGGCGGGATGCGCAACAACCGGGTCGCGCGGGCGCGCGTCCGGGCTTAGCCCTGTCGCCATCAGGACACCGGTCGCGGGAGGACGGCATGGACGGCAACGCGGAAACCGGCGGCACCGCGGACCCCGGGGCGGGGGCGGGCTATCACTACCAGCTGGTGCGCCGCGCCATCGCCGAGATCGACGCGGCGGAGACGCCGCTGTCGCTCGACGAACTCGCGGCCCGGATGCACATGAGCCCGGCCCATTTCCAGCGCGTCTTCTCGCGCTGGGCGGGCGTCTCGCCCAAGCGCTTCCAGCAATACCTCGCGCTCGGCCACGCCAAGACGCTTCTGCGCGAGCGTTTCACCACGCTCGACGCCGCCCATGCCGCGGGGCTTTCCGGTGGCGGGCGTCTCCATGACCTGTTCCTGCGCTGGGAGGCGATGCGGCCGGGCGACTACGCGCGACGGGGTGCTGGTCTTTCGATCCGCTGGGGGTGTTTCGACAGCCCTTTCGGCGAGGTGCTCGCCATGGGCACCGCGCACGGCCTCTGCGGGCTGGCCTTCACCGATGAGACGGGGCGTGAGGCGGCTTTCGAGGATCTCTCGTCCCGCTGGCCCGCCGCGCGCTTCGCCGAGGATGCGGACGCGCTCCGCGCCTCGGTGGAGGCCGCCTTCGGCGGCGGCGGGCGCGCGGCGCTGCACGTCCTGGGCGCGCCCTTCCAGATCAAGGTCTGGGAGGCGCTGCTCGCCGTGCCCTCGGGCCACGTGACGACCTACGCCGAGATCGCGCGCGCCATCGGCAGCCCGCGTGCCGTGCGCGCGGTGGGCGCGGCGGTGGGGCGCAACCCGGTCGGCTGGCTCATCCCCTGCCATCGCGTGATCGCGGGGTCCGGCAAGCTTGCGGGATATCATTGGGGCCTGCCGGTCAAGCGTGCCATACTCGCTTGGGAATCGGCCCGGGCAGAGGCGTGACCGGCGCATGCCGACCGGCGAAGAACCGCCCGGACTCGTGGAAAACCGGTGTCGGAGGCGCCGGGCTCTTGGCATACTGTGTCGGAACCGGGCCGACACGGACCCAGAAAGACGAGGCACAGACATGACTTCACTGAAGCGTTCCCTGATTTTGGCCACCGCGTCGGCGGTGGCTCTTGGGGCCTGCACCACGGACCCCAACGATCCCAACCGCAACACCCAGCAGGGCCTTCTGCTCGGCGGCGCGCTGGGCGCGGCAGCGGGCGCGATCGCCGGCAACAACCCCGAGGAGCGCCGGCGGAACGCGGTCGCGGGCGCGATCATCGGCGGCGCCGCGGGCGGTATCACCGGCAGCATCCTCGACCGACAGGAAAGGGAACTCCGCCAGCAATTCGACGACGATCGCATCAGCATCACGAACACGGGCGACCGCCTGATCGTGACGATGCCCAACGGTATCCTCTTCGACACCGACAGCGCGGCGGTCCGCCCCGGCCTGCGCGGCGACCTTTCGGTGCTGGCCCAGAGCCTGCAACGCTACCCCGACAGCGCCGTCCAGGTGATCGGTCATACCGACAATACGGGCGAGGCGGCCTACAACCAGCGCCTGTCCGAGCGCCGGGCGGAGGCGGTGGCCTCGACCCTCGTGACGGACGGCGTGCGGCCCCAGCGCCTGCGCATCATCGGTCGCGGCGAGGACCAGCCCGTCGCGAGCAACCTGACGCCCGAGGGGCGCCAGCAGAACCGCCGCGTCGAGGTGGTGATCATCCCGACCACCTGATCGGGACGGCACGCGCGGCGGGGATCGCCCGTCGCGCGCTTTGGCCGCCGGGGCGCCGGTGACGGTCAGGGCGCCCGGAGAAGCGTGACGGTCGTGTCGCCGTACCGCCGCGCTTCGAGCGTTTCGAAACCCTCGGGCGGCACCACCGCCCCGCCTTCCTCCCAAACCACGAGCGCGCCGGGCGCGAGCCAGCCGCCGCGCCGTGCGCCTTCCAGCGCGGCCCCGCCCAGGGCCTTGCCGTAGGGCGGATCGAGGAAGACGAGGTCGAAGGGCTCCCCCGGGTTCTCTCCGAGCCGCGTGGCGTCGCGCCGCCAGATCCGCGTCACTCCGCCCGCGCCGCAGATCTCGACGTTGCGGCGCAAGAGCGCGCGCGCCTTGGCGCCCTCGTCCACGAATGTCGCGCGGGCGGCCCCGCGCGACAGCGCCTCGAGCCCGAGCGCCCCGGTGCCGGCGAAGAGGTCGAGCACCCGCGCCCCGGTGACCGGATCGCCGAAGCGCCCGCCGCCCAGCACGTTGAAAAGGCTTTCGCGCACACGGTCCTGCGTCGGGCGCAGATGCGCGCCCGCATCCCCCGCGCCGAGCCCCGCAAGCGCCCGGCCCCGCCACCGTCCGCCGACGATCCTCACGCCGCGAGCAGCGCCTTGAGGTCGGTCCCGGGATCGGCGAGGGCGGCCCGGTCGGGCGAGCGGCCCGCCTCAAGCAGCCGCTTGCCGACCATGTAGTCGCGGGGCGCGTTCATCGCGTCCACGGCGAGCAGCGTATCGTCCGCGAAATACCAGTGCGACACCGATCCCGCGGTCGTCCCGGGGCGCACCACCACGCGGTCATGCCCCTGGCCGAGCCCGGCGATCTGGAGCTTGACGTCATACTGGTCGGACCAGAACCAGGGCGTGGGATCGTAGGCCACGCCCGCGCCCAGCATGTTCCGCGCCACGGTTTCGGCCATGTCGATCGCGTTCTGCACGCTTTCCAGCCGAAGGCGTCCGCCGCGCCAGGGAAACGAGGCGCAATCCCCCGCTGCCCAGATCGCCGGGTCGGAGCTGCGCCCCTCCGCGTCGGTGCGGATGCCGTTCTCGATGGCGAGCCCCGCCGCCTCGGCCAGCGCGGTCGCGGGCGTGATGCCGATCCCCACGATCACCATGTCGAGGGCAAGCTCGGTGCCATCGGAGAGCGCGGCGCCCGTCACCCGGTCCTCGCCCACCAGGCGTTCGAGCCCGGTGCCTTCGCGCAGGTCCACGCCGCGGGCGCGGTGCAGCGCGCGGAAGTAGTCGGCCGTCTCGGAACAGGCGACGCGGCCCAGGATGCGGGGGGCCGCTTCCACCAGAGTGACCTCCATGCCCGCCTTCGCGCAGACCGCCGCGGCCTCGAGCCCGATATAGCCGCCGCCCACCACGAGGACGCGCCCGCCCGCCCGGATCGCCGGGGCCATGGTGTCCACGTCCTTGAGGTCGCGCACGACATGCACGCCCGCGAGTTCCCCGCCGATCGCGCCGGGCAGCCGCCGCGGCACCGCGCCGGTGCAGAGCGCGAGCGCGTCGTAGGGATGGGTGTGGCCGCCCGCGATCACCGTCCGGTCGGCGCGGTCGATCGCCACCGCGGTTTCGCTCAGGTGCAGGTCGATTCCGTTTTCCGCGTAGAAGCTTTCGGGCCGCAGGAAGAGCCGCTCTAGCGCCATCTCGCCCATGAGATACTGCTTGGACAGCGGCGGGCGCTGGTAGGGCGGCACGGGCTCTTCGCCGATCATGGTGATCGCGCCCTCATGTCCCTCGGCCCTGAGCCGCGCGGCGAGCGACGCGCCCGCCTGCCCCGCGCCGACGATGACGATCCGCTCCATCCCGCATCCCTTCCCGTTTGCCGTGGTCCTGCCCCGCGCCGGAGCCTATATCGGGGCTGGAGACAGGTGCAATGAAACTGGAGAGAGGGACAGACATGACCATTTCCACAGGCGAGAAGCTGCCCGCCGCGACGCTGATGCGCATGGGCGCGGATGGCCCCGAGGCGGTGGCGCTCGAGGATATCACGGCGGGCCGCAAGGTCGTGATCTTTGCCGTGCCCGGCGCCTTCACCCCCACCTGCCATTCGGCCCATGTGCCGAGCTTCGTGCGCACGAAGGACGGGTTCGCGGGCAAGGGCGTGGACGAGATCGTCTGCGTCGCGGTGAACGACCCGTTCGTGATGGGCGCGTGGGGCGAGGCCACCGGCGCGAGCGCGGCGGGTCTTTCCATGCTGGGCGATCCCGACGCCGCCTTCACCAGGGCGATCGGCATGAACTTCGACGCGCCGCCCGCGGGGCTGCACGCGCGTTCCAAGCGCTACGCCATGCTGGTCGAGGACGGCGAGGTGAAGCTCTTGCATGTCGAAGACAATCCCGGCGCCTGCGAAAGCTCGGCGGGCGAGGCGCTTCTCGCCGCGATGTGAAGGGCGCGGGGCCGCGGGCTTAGCCCCGGCCCCGTGACCCTGCGAGGAGCGGCGCTGCGAGAAGCGCCAGAAACAGGATCGCCGAAAGGCCGCTGCCCGCCCCGCGCCCGCCCAGGAGAGTGGTGCCGGCCCAGACAGCCAGAAGCGCGCCGGACAGAAGGACGACGCGAGCTGCCGGCCGTCGCGCCCGCAGCGCCGCGATCTGTGCGGCGGCGATCAACGCGCCCGCGCCCGCCGTGGCGGCCGCGGATGCGGCGGCGGGGGGCAGGTCGGCGCCCACCAGCACCGCATGGGCCGCCGCCGGGAAGAACACCAGCGCGAGATGCGACGGGTCGGCGCGCGCCGCCATCGCCGCCGGGCGCGCCCTGGGCCAGCGATGGCCGACGGCCACCAGCCCGGCACCGAGCGCGAGGGGCAGGCCTGCGAGAAAAAGCGCCGACGCCAGCCAGCCCATCGGCTCCAGCCCCGGCAGGCGTTTCAGCGTGAGGATCAGCCCGCCCACCGCCGCGAGGATCACCGGATAACCGAGATAGCCGAGCGCCCAGCGCGGGACGCCGACCCAAATCCCGGCGAGGCCGAGCGCGGCGACGATGGCAGGCAGTGCACGGGCGAGCGGGCCGGGCAGCTCCGTTCCGGTCGCGAGCGCCCAGAGCCCGGGCAGGGCCACCAGCGCCACGGCGGGCAGCGCGGCGAGCACCGCCTCGCCCGTCGATCCCTCGGCCGGGCGCAGCCGCGTGCCCTGTCCGAAGGGGGCCGGCCCGTGCGTCTCGCTCACCCCAGGCCGGCGAGTTGGTCGAACTTGCGCGCGAGCTTGGCGTCGAGCGACGACAGCCCGTCCACGTCATGGGTCGTCAGGGTGACGGTGACGGTCTTGTAGACGTTGGACCATTCCGGGTGATGGTCCCACTTCTCCGCCCAGAAGGCCGCGCGGGTCATCCAGCCGAAGGCTTCGACGAAATTGTCGAACTGGTAGGTGCGGGTGATCGCGTCGCGCCCGTCCACCATCTGCCAGCCGGCGTCCAGGAGCGGCTGCAACACGGTCTTGCGTGCGGTATCGCTGAGCTTCTCGGTCATTCGGGTTCCTCCACATCTGCCTTTCGGAATGGCCCGTAGGCCGTGAGCACCTCTATGTCCTGCGTCACCGCGCGCCGCTCCGCCTCGAGGTAGCGCGCGACCGCGTCGGCGAAGCCCGGATCGGCGATCCAGTGCAGGGAATGCACCTCGCATGGCAGGTAGCCGCGGGCAAGCTTGTGTTCCCCCTGCGCGCCGGCCTCGACGCGGGAAAGACCCTCCGCGATGGCGAAGTCGATCGCGCGATAGTAGCAGGCCTCGAAATGAAGGCAGGGGTGATGCTCCACGCAGCCCCAGTAACGGCCGAAAAGCGTGTCGCGCCCGATCAGGTTCATGGCGCCCGCGACATGGCCGCCCTCGCGGCGGGCCATCACCAGGAGGATGTCGTCGCGAAGCCGCTCCTGCGCGAGGTCGAAGAAGGCGCGTGTCAGGTAGGGGCGGCCCCATTTGCGCGCGCCGGTATCCTGGTAGAAGCGCCAGAAGGCGTCCCAGTGCCCGGGCCGGATCGCGTCGCCCGTCAACATCTCGATCTCGCCGCCGAACTCGTTGGCCTGTCGGCGCTCCTTGCGGATCGTCTTGCGCTTGCGGGAGGAGAGGTCCGCGAGGAAGGCGTCGAAATCCGCGTAACCGCGGTTCTGCCAGTGGAACTGCTCGGTCACGCGGCGCATCAGCCCCATCTTCTCGCCCGCCGCGGCCTCCTCTTCCGTGCAGAAGGTGACGTGGACCGAGGAGAGCCCGTTGTCGGCGGCAAGCTGCACCGCCCCCTGCACCAGCGCCGCGCGGCCCCGGAGCTCTTCACCGGGGCGGACCAGAAGACGCCGCCCGGTGGCGGGCGTGAACGGTACCGCGATCTGGAACTTCGGGTAGTAGCGCCCGCCGGCGCGCTCGTAGGCGTGCGCCCAGTTGTGGTCGAAGATGTATTCGCCCTGGCTGTGGCCCTTGGCGTAAAGCGGTGCCACGGCGATGACGCGCCCGCCGGCGCGCGCCACGAGGTGGCGCGGCTCCCAGCCGGTGCCGGGCCCGACCGATCCGCTTTCCTCCAGCGCGGACAGGAAGCGGTGGGTCGTGAAGGGGTCGATCGGCCGACCGCCGCTGGCGGCCTCGGGGCAGGCGCAGGCATCCCAGTCCTCCGCCGCAATGTCGGCGAGGCTTGCATGGGCCGTGACCTCGATCGGCTCGTCCTGTGCACCGTCGTCCATCATGCGGGAAACTGGGCCGCGACGGTCCGCGATCAAGCCGGAACCGCCGCGCGGTAGCCTTCGAAGGTCACGTTCTGCGCCAGCCGGCGCGCCGCGCGTTCCTCGGCCTCCGACCGGATCGTCCAGGACAGCACCGGAACGCCGGTCGCGCGGATATCGGCCACGCGCGGGCGATCGAGGTCGGTATGCTCGTGGCTGATGAACATCGCGCCGCTGCGCTCGAATTCGGGCGCCTCGCGCAGTCGGGCGCGAAGTTCCTCGGGCATGTGCGGCCAGAGCGCCTCGTCGAAGGCGCTGGTGGTGAGGCCGCGCGGGATGTCGGGCCGAAGCGCGCCCATGCGCGCGACGGCGTGACCGTTGAAGGACATCACCGCCAGCGGCCCCGTGTAACCGGCAAGTGCGCGCGCGGCCGCGGCCTCCAGTGCGCCGTCGGTCGGTCCCATGCGGCCGTGCTGGTCCTTGAGCTCGACCAGCAGCGGCACGCGGCCGCCCACGATCGCGAGGATCTCGCGCAGCGTGGGGATGCCCTCGCCGTCGCCGCCCGACAGCGCGATGCGCCCGAGTTCCGCCGCGTCGCGCGTGCGGATCACGCCGGTTTCGCCGGTCAGCCGCCGCAGGTCGTAGTCGTGAAACACCATCGCCTCGCCGTCGGCCGAGGGCTGCAGGTCGATCTCGATGCCGTAGCCCGCCGCGACGGCGGCGCGCACCGCCGCGCGGCTGTTCTCGGGCCGGCCCTCGCCGTGAAGCGCGCGGTGGGCGATGGGCGTTTTCAGGAAGACCGGGTCGAGCGCCGTCATGCGATCTCGAAGATCCCCTCGATCTCGACGGCGACGCCCAGCGGCAGCGACGCCGCCGAGACGGCCGAGCGCGCGTGCCGGCCGGCATCGCCCAACGCCTCGACGAGAAAGTCCGACGCGCCGTTCACCACCTTGGGCTGCTCGGTGAAGTCGGCGGTGGAGTTGACGAAGCCGGTCAGCTTCACGACCCGCGTCAGCCGGTCCAGATCGCCGCCGCAGGCCGCGCGCAGCTGCGCCAGAAGCGACAGCGCGCAGCGCCGCGCCGCGGCCGCGCCGGCCTCGGCGGACAGCTCCGCGCCGAGTTTGCCCGTGATGAGCGCGCCGCCCTCGTCCATGGAAATCTGGCCCGATACGTGCACCAGGTTCCCGGTCTGCACGTAAGGCACGTAATTCGCCGCCGGGGCCGGCGCGTCGGGCAGCGTCACCCCAAGCTCCGCCAGCCGTGCCTCGATCTTTCCGCTCATGCTGTCCTCCCGTGTTCCTCCAGAGTCGTGGCGGACGCTACAGTCTGGCGGCGGCCGCGAAAAGCGCCAATCGGGCCGGGCGCGGGGCGTTCGGCGCGGCCCGCTCAGCGCTCGCGGAACGCCTTCGAGAAATAGTCCGTGAGCGGCTTCAGCAGATAGGCGATGGGGGTGCGGTCATCGGTCCGGATGAACGCCTCGACCGGCATGCCGGGCACGAGCACCGGGTCGTCTGGCAATCGGTCCTGTTCGGCTTCCGACAGCGTGATCTCGGCCCGGTAGTAGGCGTTCTGCGTGGCCTCGTCGGTAAAGATGTCGGCCGAGACCTGCGTCACCTGCCCGAAGAGTTCCGGCGTGCTGCGCTGATCGAAGGCGGAAAAGCGCAATGTCACGTCCTGCCCGGGATAGACCTGGTCGATGTGGATGGGCGCCACGCGCGCCGCGATCACGAGCGGGCGATCCTGCGGCACGATGTAGAGCAGCGGGTCCGCCGGGCGGATCACCGAGCGCGGCGCGAAGACCTGAAGCCCGTAGATGATGCCCGCGACCGGTGCGCGCACTTCCATCCGGCGAAGCCGCTCGACGAGGGTGCGGCGGCGCTCGGACAGTTCGAGTTCGCGGAACTGCAGGTCGCGCAACCGGGTGATCGCCTCTTCGCGTCGCCGCGAGCGCAGGTTCAGGATCTCGATCTCGATCTCGGTGATGCGCCCCTGCGCCTGCGCCCGCTGGGCGGTCAGCTCGCCCACCAGCCCGCTGAGCCGGGCTTCCTCACGCTGCAACGAGAGGACGCGCGAAGTCTGCGCGAGGCCGCGATCGAGAAGCGATTGCTGGTCGGAAAGCTCTTCCTCGATCAGGCTCAGCTGCCGCGTCAGCGCCGTCTGCTGCGCGTCGATCCCCTCTATCTGGTTGCCGATCTGCGCTGCGCGGCGGCGCAGCTGTCCGGCTTCGGTCTCGACGGATTCGCGCCGCGCCTCGAAGAGCCGCAGTTGCCCGTCGATGAGGCCGCGCACCTCGGCGCTGATGTCGGCCCGTTCCACGAGCAGACTGTCGAAGACCGGCGCATCCGCCTCGTCGCGTTCGGCCTCGAGCCTGCCGCGACGGGCCATCAGTTCGAACAGCTGCCCTTCGACGATGGCAAGTTCGGAGCGCATTTCGCCGGCGTCGAGGCGGATGAGCACCTGGTCGGCCTGCACCGTGTCGCCCTCGTCGACCAGGATGCCCTCCACCACGCCGCCGTCCGGGTGCTGGACCACCTGCCGGTTGCGCTCGACCTCGATCTGGCCGGAGGCGACGACGGCGCCCGAGATCTCGGTCATCGCCGACCATGTTCCGAAGCCGCCCACCAGCGTGACCAGCGCGACGAGTCCCACGGCCATGGGCATCCGCATCCGGAAGCGCGGAGAGGTCGCCTCGTCGCTCATCGCATGCCTCCCGGCGTCGCGGATTTCAGGATCTGCTGATGGTTCTTGACCTGGCTTTGAAGCACTTCGTCCTTGGGGCCGAAGGCGACCCGGTTGCCCTGGTCGAGCATCAGCAGCATGTCGCATTCCACGATCGCCGCCGGGCGATGCGCCATGATGAGCACCGCGCCGCCCCGCGCCTTGACGCCGCGGATTGCCGCGTTGAGCGCGAGGCTCCCCTCGTTGTCGAGATTGGAGTTCGGCTCGTCGAGCACGAGCAGGACCGGATCGCCGTAAAGCGCGCGGGCGAGGCCGATCCGCTGGGTCTGGCCGCCCGAAAGCCGCCCGCCGATGTTGCGCAGCTTGGTGTCGTAGCCATCGGGAAGTTTCAGGATCATCTCGTGGGCGTCGGCGAGCTTGGCGGCCTTCACCACCGCGTCCGGATCCGGGGTCAGGGACAGGCGGGCGATGTTCTCGGCGACCGTCCCGTCGAAAAGCTCCACGCTCTGCGGCAGGTAGCCCACATGGCGCCCGAGCACTTCCGGCGCGTACTGGTCCAGCGTCGCGCCGTCGAGGCGCACCTTGCCGCCTGCCGGCCGCCAGAGCCCCGTAAGCGCGCGCGCGAGCGTGGACTTGCCCGCGCCCGACGGCCCGATGACGCCGAGCGCCTCGCCGGGGTTCACCGCGAAGCTGACGATCCGGAGCGCCGCCTGCGTCTGGCCGGGTGGCACGACGGTCAGTTGCTGCACGTCGAGCTTCGCGCGCGGCGCGGGCAGGCTGGTGCGCGCCGTCTCGGGGGGCACCTCGGACAGGAGTTCGGCAAGCGAGGCCCAGCCGCGCCGGGCGGCCTGCATCAGCGGCCAGTTCCCGATGGCAAGCTCGATCGGCGCGAGCGCCCGGCCAAGCAGGATGGAGCCCGCGATCATCGCGCCGGGCGTCAGCTCCCCGCGCAGCACCAGCCAGGCGCCGAGGCCCAGCATCGCCGATTGCAGCATCAGCCGGAAGGTCTTGGTCAGCGAGGTGAAGGTCCCGGCCACGTCGGAGGCGCCGACCTGGTTGTCGAGCGCCTCGTCGCGCGCCTGCCGCCAGCGATCGAAGGCCGCGCCGCGCATTCCGAGGCTCTGCACCGTCTCCGCCTCGTCGCGGATCTGGTTCGCCATGGTCTCGGCGCGGTAGACGGCGGTGTTGCCCTTGTCGAGCGGGCGGCGCGAGAGCCACTGGTTGATCGCCGTGAAGGCGATGAGCAGCGTGCCGCCGGCCACGGCCAGGATGCCCAGCCAGGGATGGAAGAGCGCGATGCCGAAAAGGAAGAAGGGGGTCCACGGGATGTCGAAGAAGGCCATGAGCCCCGGCGACGTCAGCAGGCGCTGCACCGATTCGAGATCGCGCAGCCCGGTGCCGGAGCGCTGGTCGGGCGCGATGGCCGACTTGCGCATCACCGCGTCGAAGACCCGCCTGTCGAGCCGCGACTGGAAGCGCGCACCGACGCGCGCCATGATCCTCGAGCGGGCGTAATCCAGAAAGCCCATCATGCCGTAGAGAAAGACAACGAGGATCGAGAGCGCGACGAGCGTCGCCTCGGACCGCGAACTCAGGACACGGTCGTAAAGCTGGAGCATGTAAAGCGGCCCCGTCAGCATCAACAGGTTCACGAAGAAGCTGAAAACGCCCACGAACCAGAAATAGCCGCGGTTCTCGCGACGCGCCGCCCGAAGCTCTTCCAGCCCGGGCGAAGGATCGATCTTTCTCATACGCGTCGTTCCGCCCTGCGCTCTTGTCCGCTCAACGTGCTTTTGCCAGAGTTTGCAGGGCGGGTCCACTTGTCGCGCATCCGCCACAGCGCGGCGAGGACGGCGCGGAGGGTGATGGGCATTCCGCTCGCTTGTCCTCATGAAAGCGCCTAGTCTGCGCCGGGCGGGTCTCTTCCGCGCTTAGATGATCCTTGAAGGAAATCCATGGTATCCCCTTTGCGCCTTCGCCGCCTCGTGATGCTTCTGGCATTGCCGCTTCTGGCCGCGTGTTCCGTGCCCGAGCCCGGAAACGAGGGCGGGATCCACGATCCCTACGAGCCGGCGAACCGGCGGGTTCACGAGTTCAACAAGAGCCTCGACCGCTCCGTGGTCCGGCCGCTGGCGCGGGGCTACACCCGGGCCGTGCCCGACGGGATCGAGGACAGCATCGTTCAGTTCGGCGACACGTTCTCGACCCCGGGCTATGCCGTGAACCGCCTCCTGCAGGGGGATCTCCGGGGCGCCGGGCTCAACACCGTGCGGTTCGCGACGAATGCGGTTCTCGGGTTCGGGGGCATCTTCGATGTCGCCAAGGAGTTCGGGCTGCCGGCCGAGGCGACCGATTTCGGCGAGACGCTGGCGGTCTGGGGCGTTCCGGAGGGCGCCTATCGCGTGTCGCCCGTTTTCGGGCCCTCCACCGAACGCGATTCGGCGGGCCGCCTCGTGGGCTGGTTCCTCAACCCGCTCGACATCGCTCTGCCGCGGCCCGAACGGTATTCGGGGCTCGTGGCGCGGGGCCTTGGCGGGCTGACGGAGCGCGGGCGCTTCTCGGACACCTACGACTCCGTTCTGCATGAAAGTGCCGACAGCTATGCGCAGACCCGCCTGATCTATCTCCAGAGCCGGCGCTTCGAGCTGGGCGCGCGCAGCGGCGGCGCGCCGGCCGAGGAGACCTTCACCGATCCCTACGAGGAACTCTATGGCGACTGACATCTCCCGCCGCGGCTTCCTTGCCGGCGCCATCAGCGCCGCCTCGCTCGCGCCGCGCCCCGCTTTCGCGCTGACGGAGGGCCGGGCGCGCGGCCTCGTCGACAGCCTCGTCGAAGAGATCAACGCGGTCATCTCGTCCGGACGGTCGGAACGGCAGATGTACCCAGAATTCGAGCGCATCTTCCGGCGCTACGCCGACGTGCCGACCATCGCGGCCTACGCCCTCGGCGTGGACCGGCGCCGGGCGAGCGAGGCGCAGATGCGCGCCTTCACCGAGGCGTTCACCGGTTACATCTCGCGCAAGTACGGCAAGCGGTTCCGGGAGTTTTCCGGCGGGCGGCTCGAGGTCGAGACCGTGAGCCGGGTGAAGAACTATTACCAGGTCCGCACCACCGCCTACCTGCCGGGCCAGTCCCCCTTCATCGTGGATTTCCACGTCTCGGATCGGTCGGGCCGCGATCTCTTCTTCAACATGTTCATCGAAGGCGTGAACATGCTCCTGACGGAGCGCGAAGAGATCGGCGCCATGCTCGACCGGCGGGGCGGCGACATCGACCGGCTCATCGCGGAGCTGCGCGGCGCGGGCTGAGCGCCGGTCCGGTCAGTTGGCGCCGAAAAGATCGCGCAGCACCTGCTCCAGCACCGAATCGGCGACATCGTCACGGCCGCGCCGCTCTGCGGCGGGCCCGTCGCGCGATGCCGCGGGCGCGCGTTCCGCCGGGCGCAGCATCGGCAGGGGCCGCGGCGGCAGATCCGCGTGCACGCGGCGCATGGTTTCATGCCAGATCTCGGCGGGCAGCCCGCCGCCGGTGACGCCTGAGAGCGGGGTGTTGTCGTCGTATCCCATCCAGACGCCCGCGACGTAATCGGCGGTGAAGCCCACGAACCAGGCGTCGCGCGCGGCCTGCGTGGTGCCCGTCTTGCCCGCGGCCTCGCGATCGGGCAGGGCGGCGCGGCGGCCCGTGCCCTCGCTCACCACCTTCTCCATCATGTAGATCAATTCGCGCGCGGCCTCCTCGCGGATCACGCGTTCGCCGATGCCGCCTTCCGAATTGTCGATGAGCGCCCCCGCGTCGCCTTTCAGCCGCAGCTCCATCAGGCCGTAGGGCGATACCGAGGATCCGCCGTTCAGGATCCCGGCATAGGCGGCCGTCATCTCCAGCAGCGTCGACTCCGACGCCCCGAGCGCCAGCGCGGGGCCGGCGGCGAGATCGCTTTCGATACCGAAATCGGCGGCCACGCGCCGCACGTTCTCGCGCCCCACATGTTCGGAGATCTTCACCGCCGGGATGTTCAGCGAGCGCTTGAACGCCTCGGTGAGCGTCACGAGCCCCGCGTAATCGTTGGTGTAGTTCTCGGGCGACCAGGGGCCCGAGCCGGGAATGTCGATGGTGAGCGGCTCGTCGCGGATCATGTCGTTGGGGTGGTAGCCCAGTTCGAGCGCGGTGGCGTAGACGAAGGGCTTGAAGGCCGATCCGGTCTGGCGCTTGGCTTGCGTCGCGCGGTTGAACACGCCCGAGACGCGGGTCTTTCGGCCGCCCACCATGGCGCGCACCGCGCCGTCGGCCGACATCACGACGATGGCGGCCTGCGCCTCCGAGCCCTCGCGTACCTTGGTTTCGAAGATGTGCAGCAGCGCCTCTTCGGCGGCGCGCTGCATGGCCCGGTCGAGCGTGGTCGTGATGACCACGTCCTCGGTGGTGTCGCGCGTGAAGTATTCTGGCGTCGAGGACATCACCCAGTCCGCGAAATACCCCCCTGCCTTGGCCTCCGCGGTCTCGGAGAGCGCGGCCGGCTGCGCGAGCGCGGCCTGCGCCTCCGCCTCCGTCAGGTAGCCCTGCTCTTCCATCAGCCGGATCACCGTGGCCGCGCGGTTGCGGGAGCGTTCCAGGTTGTTGGTGGGTGCAAGCGCGGTGGGCGCGGTCAGCAGCCCCGCGAGCATCGCGCCCTCGGACGGCGCGAGGTTCCGCGCAGGCTTGCCGAAGAAGCGCTGCGCCGCGGCCTCGGCGCCGTGCGCGCCGCCGCCCATGTAGGCGCGATTGAGGTAGATCGAGAGGATCTCGTCCTTGGAGTACTTGGCCTCCATCGCCATGGCGTAAAGCGCCTCGCGCAGTTTCCGCCAGAGCGTGGTCTGCCGGCAGTCGGCCTCGTAGGCGGCCTGAGTTTCCCATGCGGCGGGGTCGTATCGCACGCCGAGGCAGAGCAGCTTCGCGGTCTGCTGGGTGATCGTGGAGCCGCCGTGACCCTGAAGCGGCCCGCGCCCTTCCGACAGGTTGATGCGGATGGCGCCCGCGATGCCGATCGGGTCCACCCCGGGATGCAGGCGGAAGCGCTTGTCCTCGGTGGCGATCACGGCGTTCTTGAGATGCGGCGACACGGTATCGGCCGTCACGACGCCGCCGAAGACCTCGCCGCGCCAGGCGAACACCTCGCCCTGCCGGTCGAGCAGGGTGACCGAGCCGCGCGCCCGCCCGTCCAGGATCTGCTCGTAGGGAGGCAGGGTGGCGTAATAATAGGCGACGCCGCCGCCGATCAGCAGCGCGACGATGAGGGTGACGCGCCAGGTCAGCCCCCAGAGCATCCGCGTGACGAAGGCGAAAAGGCCCGTGACGGCCGCCACGACGGGATTGCGCGGCGCCTTGCGCCGGCTGCCAGTCCTGCGTTTGCGCGGCGCGGGTTTGCGCGCGGCGGTCCTGGAGGTGGTTTTCCCGCGGCCCTTGCCCCGGCGATCCGCCACCAGCCGGGGCGGCCTGCGGCCTGAATCACTCATTATGCTTCTCTCGGCGCCTGCTCTGGGGGCGAGCATATCCTTTAAACGGCGCGATGTTTAGGGCGTCCGTGCCGCGGTGCAGCTTCACGTGTAGATTAAAAATAAGGCATATTTTTATTAATGCTCAAAAATTACGCATATGTTCGCGCCTTGCCGTCCCCGAGCGGGGGCAAATCTTTGCACCGCCTCCCCTGACCGATTTTCTGCATCTGCACAGGAGCAGCGGCAGCTGCCTAAGCGAAGGGGATGACGTTGAAACTGATCATAGCAACGATCAAGCCGTTCAAGCTCGAGGAGGTGCGCGAGGCGCTCACCTCCGTCGGCGTCCGCGGCATGATGGTCACGGAAATCAAGGGGTTCGGGTCGCAGTCCGGCCATACGGAGATCTATCGCGGCGCGGAATACGCCGTGAACTTCGTGCCCAAGGTCAAGCTCGAGATCGCGGTGGACGACGGCATGGTCGACCAGGTGGTCGAGACCATCGCCAAGACCGCGCGCACCGGAAAGATCGGCGACGGGAAGATCTTCGTCCTGGATCTTGCGCAGGCCGTTCGGGTGCGCACGGGCGAAACCAACGCGGACGCGCTTTGACGCGGGTCACAGGATGAAAGAGGGGAAAAAACCTATGAAACTCACGAGAACTCTTGCCCTGGCCGGCGTGCTGGCGGCGCTGCCCGCGCTCGCCATGGCGCAGGACGAGGCGCCGGCGCCGCTGGCGACGGACGAATTCGTCTGGATCATGAACTCGCTGCTGTTCCTGATCGGCGGCTTCCTGGTGTTCTTCATGGCCGCCGGCTTCGCCATGCTCGAGGGCGGGCTCGTCCGTTCTAAGAACGTGACAATGCAGATGACGAAGAACGTCGGGCTCTTCTCGCTCGCGGCGATCTTCTACTGGCTGATCGGCTACAACCTGATGTATCCGCTGGGCGACTGGGCTATCGAGGGCTGGTTCTCGGGCCTCTTCCCGGCCTGGGCGGTGCTCGAGCCCGTGGGCGTGACGCTCGCGGACGCCGATGATGCCTCCTACGCCTCGACCGGATCGGACTACATCTTCCAGTTGATGTTCTGCGCGGCGACCGCTTCGATCGTCTCGGGCGCGCTCGCCGAGCGGATCAAGCTCTGGCCGTTCCTGATCTTCACGATCGTCCTGACGGGCTTCATCTACCCGCTCACGGCGTCCTGGCAGTGGGGCGGCGGCTGGCTGTCCGAGGCCGGGTTCTCCGACTTTGCCGGCTCGACCGTCGTGCATGCCTGCGGCGCGGCCGCGGCGCTTGCCGGCGCGATCGTGCTCGGCCCGCGCAAGGGCAAGTACGACAAGGACGGCAAGGTGCACCCGATGCCGGGCTCCAACCTGGCGCTGGCGACGCTCGGGATGTTCATCCTGTGGCTCGGCTGGTTCGGCTTCAACGGCGGCTCGCAGCTCGCCATGGGGTCGGTCGGCGACGTGGCGGATGTCTCCCGCATCTTCTCCAACACCAACATGGCCGCGGCATCGGGCGCCGTCACCGCGCTGATCCTGACGCAAGTGCTCTATGGCAAGCCCGACCTGACCATGGTGCTCAACGGCGCGCTGGCGGGCCTCGTCTCGATCACCGCGGAGCCGCTCGCGCCCTCGCTTCTGCTTGCGGGCATCATCGGCGCCGTGGGCGGGGTGATCGTGGTGCTGACCGTCCCGATGCTCGACAAGTTCAAGATCGACGACGTGGTCGGCGCCATCCCGGTGCACGGTTTCGCCGGGATCTGGGGCACCTTCGCGGTCGTGCTGACCGGCACCTCCACGATCGTCCCGCAAATCCTCGGCATGGTCGGCATCATCGGCGCGACCTTCGTCCTGTCGCTGATCGTCTGGCTGATCCTCAACGCCGTGATCGGCATCCGCGTCGACGAGGAGGCGGAGATCAACGGCCTCGACGTGTCCGAGCTGGGCATGGAGGCCTACCCCGAGTTCTCCAAGGGCGGATCTTCCTGAGCCGATCCCGAAAGAACCTGAAAAGAGGCCCGGGCATGGTCGTGCCCGGGCCTTTTTCGTTTCCGTCGGTTATCGCGGCGGGGCTCAGGGCTCGACCTTCTGCGGCGCGCCGCTTGCCATGTTCGTGCCGACATAGGGAAGTTTCGCGGTCTTCCATGCGGCGAACCCCCCTTCCATGTGCGCGATCCGATCGAAACCCGCGTCGATCGCGGCGCGCGCGGTCTTCTCGGAGCGCACGCCGGAGCCGCAGTGGAACACGAGCCGCTTCTCCGACTGGCCGGGCAGGGATTTCGCGTCGAAGAAGGCGAGCGGCATCAGAAGCGCGCCCTCGATGTGCTCGAACATGTATTCCTGGGGCGTGCGCACGTCGATCAGCACGATCTCCCCGGCCCGGGCGGCGCGGGACACCTCCTCGGGGCTCCAGGTCTCGAGCTTGGCGTCGCCGACGGTCTCGGTCTTCATGAACGTCTCCTTGGCTGCATGGTCGGTCGGGGTCCGGATGCGGCCCCGCGCGCCCAAGACTAGCGGTTCGCCGCGCCGCCGCACAGAGGGCGGCGACGCGGCCGTGCCGGGTGGTCGAATCGTGCATGGGCGTGCTAGGTCTTGTTGAATGAACGAGTTCAGCCACAAGATAACCGCGTCGCGCCCGGTCATTCGTGCGCTCGACGAGGCCGCCATCAACCGCATCGCCGCCGGCGAGGTCGTGGAGCGGCCCGCCTCGGCGGTGAAGGAGCTTGTGGAGAACGCGATCGATTCCGGTGCCGGGCGGATCGAGATCGCCCAGGCCGACGGCGGCAAGACGCTGATCCGTGTCCGCGACGACGGCTGCGGCATGACGGCGGACGACCTTCCCTTCGCGGTGGCGCGTCATGCCACCTCCAAGATCGACGGGTCGGACCTCCTCGATATCCGCAGCTTCGGGTTCCGCGGCGAGGCGCTGGCCTCGCTCGGCGCGGTTGGCCGGCTGACGCTCACCAGCCGGGCGCAGGGCGCGGAGGCCGCGTCGCTGACCGTCACGGGCGGCGACATGGGCCCGGTGCGGCCCGCCGCGCTCGACCGCGGCACGGTGGTGGAACTGCGCGACCTCTTCCGTGCGACGCCCGCGCGGCTGAAGTTCCTGCGCACCGACCGCGCAGAGGCGCAGGCCATCGCCGACGCCGTGCGCCGCCTCTCCATGGCCGAACCCTTCGTGGGCTTCACGCTGCGCGACGTGACGGGTGGCGGCGAAGGGCGGGTCAGCTTCCGCGCCGACGCGGAGACCGGCGATCTTTTCGACGCGCTTGCCGGGCGGCTCGCCTCAGTGCTCGGAGAGGATTTCCTGCGAAACGCGCTTCCCATCGAGGCCGAGCGCGAGGGGCTGCGGCTGCGCGGTTACGCGGCGCTGCCCACCTATTCGCGCGGGGCGGCGGTGGCGCAGTATCTTTTCGTGAACGGTCGCCCGGTGCGCGACCGGATGCTGGTGGGCGCGCTGCGTGCCGCCTACATGGACGTGCTGCCGCGCGACCGCCACGCGGTGGCCGCGCTTTACATCGACTGCGATCCGCGGCTCGTGGACGTGAACGTGCATCCCGCCAAGACGGAGGTGCGCTTTCGCGACCCGGGCGTGGCCCGCGGGCTAATCGTCTCGGCGCTTCGCCATGCGCTGGCCGAGGCCGGGCACCGGGCGTCCACCACCGTGGCGGGGGCGGCGCTCGGCGCGGCGCGGCCCGAAGCGCCGGCCGCGCCCCGCTACCAGATGGACCGGCCCTCCGCCGGGGCGCGGGCCGCCTCCTACATGGCCCAGGCACCGGGCTTCGCCGAGATGGCGGACGACTGGAGCGCGCGGATCGACGCGCCGCAGGACGTGGCCGAGGACGCGCCAACCGCGCAGGCGGCGCCCGCGGAGCGGCTGCCGCTCGGCGCCGCGCGCGCGCAGCTTCACGAGACCTACATCGTCGCGCAGACGGAAGACGGCGTGGTGATCGTGGATCAGCACGCGGCGCATGAGCGGCTGGTCTACGAGCGGCTGAAGCGCCAGCTCGCCGAGGCGGATGTCGCGTCGCAGGCCCTGCTCATGCCCGAGATCGTGTCGCTGGCCGGCCCGGACCGGGCGCGCCTTCTGGACGCGGCGGAGGATCTGTCCCGTCTCGGGCTGGCGCTCGAGCCTTTCGGCGGCGACGCCATCGCCGTGCGCGCGACCCCGGCCGCGCTGGGCGCGGTGGATGCGCGCGCGCTCGTGCGCGACGTGGCCGACGAGCTGGCCGACGAGGGCGAAAGCCAGGCGGTCGAGACGCGGCTGCTCTCGGTGCTGAGCCGCGCCGCCTGCCACGGCTCCATCCGTGCGGGACGGCGGATGCGGGCCGAGGAGATGAACGCGCTGCTGCGCGAGATGGAGGCGACGCCGCTTTCGGGCCAGTGCAACCACGGGCGGCCCACTTACGTCGAGTTGAAGCTTGCCGACATCGAGCGGCTTTTCGGACGGCGATGATCGAGCTCGGCGACCGCGCCGTGGCGCTTGACGACCCCCTCGCCCTCGCGCTCATCGGCGGGGCGGCGCTTCTCCTGCTCGCCCTGTGGCTGCTGGTCGTGACCGCGCGCGCCGCGGGCCGGGCGGCGCGCACGGTCGAGCCGCTTCAACGGCAACTGGGCGCGCTCGGCCAGCGGGTGCGCGAACTGGGCGACGGGCAGCACCGGCTTTCGGGCGGGCTGACCCACGTCGCCGAGGCGCAGGCCCGCTCGCAGACGGAGACGCTGCGCCTGATGGAAGAGCGCCTCGCGCAGGTGAACGAGCGGATCGGCGAGAGCCTCTCGGGCAGCGCGCGGCGCACCGCCCATTCGCTGGGCGAGCTTCAGGAGCGTCTGAAGACCATCGACCGCGCGCAGGAGAAGATCGCCCAGCTTTCCGGCGATGTGCTCGGCCTGCAGGACATCCTGTCGAACAAGCAGACGCGCGGGGCGTTCGGCGAGATCCAGCTTTACGACATCCTCGCCAAGGCGTTGCCGCGCGACAGCTATTCGGTGCAGGGCAAGCTTGCCTCGGGCGCGCGGCCCGATGCGCTCGTGCACCTGCCGCACCCGCCCGGGCCCATCGTCATCGACAGCAAGTTCCCGCTCGAGGCGTACGAGGCGCTGCGGCGCGCGGAAACGCGCGAGGCGGCGCAGCGCGCGGCGCAAGCGTTCCGGCAGGCCGTGCGCGCCCATGTCCGCACGATCGCGGAGAAATACATCGTCGAGGGCGAAACGGCCGACGGGGCGCTGATGTTCCTGCCGTCCGAGGCCGTCTACGCAGAGCTTCACGGCAACTTCCCGGACCTCGTGCGGGAGGGCTTCGCGGCGCATGTCTGGATCGTGTCGCCCACCACCTGCATGGCCACGCTCAATACCATGCGCGCGGTCCTGAAGGACGCGCGGCTGCGCGCCGAGGCCGCGCGGATCCGCCGGGAACTGTCGCTGCTGGGGTCGGACATGGCCCGGCTCGGGCAGCGCGTGGAGAATCTCGACCGTCACTTCGGACAGGCGGCGCGGGACGTCGCCGAGATCAGGCTGAGCGCGGAGAAGGCGGCCGCCCGGGCGCACCGGCTCGACCGGTTCGAGTTCGACGACCCGATCGATGAGGCGGCGGCTGGACCGCCGTCCCCGGACGCGGCGGAGTGAGCGGACCGCCGGCCGGGATCAGATTTGCAGGAAGGGCTGGGCGAGCCGCGGCACGAGGCCCGAGAACCGCAAGGGGGCGTCGGTGACCGCGAGGCAGATGCAATCCTCGCCCTCTTCGGCGACGGGGCTGTGGTGCAGCTTCTCGTCGGCGATCTCGACGTCGCCCGGCCCGAAGCGATCGCTCTCGTCACTGAATGCGCCGCGCAGGACGAGCGTGACCTCGGCACCGCTGTGCCCGTGATCCGGAACCGCCATGCCTGCGGGGATGTAGAGAAGCCGCGCGCGCGCCTCGCCGGTCATGGGCAGGAGGGCCTGCTTAACGCCGCGGCCGATGTTCTGCCAGCGCACGTCGTCGAGACCGCCGCCGACATAGACCCGAACGGGCGCGGGCAACGCCTCGCCGGGCGCGGCCTCCGGTATGGCAGCTTCGGCAGGCTCGGGAAGACCCGTCTCGATCAGGCGCAGCGTCGCGGCGAGGCTGTCCTCGTCGAGCGCCACCGCGTTCTCGTTTTCCAGTACGGCGCCGCCCAGGGTTTCGTAACTCTCGGCCTCGGCACGGCAGGCGTCGCACAGGGACAGGTGCGACGCCACCACGAGATCGAAGGCCTCGGGCAGGGCGCCGGCGGCGTAAGCCATCAGCAGTTGCGGACTCAGGTGATGCTTGATCTTGGCACTCATCGGCATGGTCACTTCATTTCGTGGCGCAGGCGCTCCAGCGCCAGGCGAATTCTCGATTTTATGGTGCCGAGCGGCAGGCCCGTCTCGGCGGCGATCTCGGTGTGACTGAGTTCCCCGAAATACGCGCGCTCGATCAGGTATCTCTGCTTGTCCGGCAGCGCGCGCAGCGCCTCGGCCAGGCGGTCCGTCTCCTGCTGGAGCGTCACCACCTCTTCCTGGTCGGGGTCCGCCTCGGGCCCCCAGGGAAGATCCTCGGGCTCGGGGCGGCGCTGGCGGCGCAGCGCGTCGATCCGGCGATTTCGCGCGATCGTGAACACCCAGGTGGCGACGCTGGCGCGGGCCGGGTCGAACTGGTGCGCCTTCTGCCAGAGCGTCGCCATCACTTCCTGCGTGCATTCCTCGGCAAGGCCGGCATCCGCGCCCGACCGGATCAGGAACGCCTTCACGCGCGGGGCGAAATGTCCGAAAAGCTCGGCGAAGGCGCCCTGATCGCGCGTGTCCCGGATGCGATGGACATGCGCGGTCCAGTCGCAGGCGGCATCGCTCTTGGCGTCTCCCGCACCCGTCACGATCGCGGCCCGCGCTGCATCGGCGCGCCCGCCCGGAAAGCTGGAAAGCACAGGCGCCGGAGGCGGTGTGAATGCGTGGTCGAGTGTGTCGACATCCGTAAACATACCTTTATTACGGGTCGCCGAAAGCGGTGGATCACCCGGGCCGAAAGATTCCTTGTCATCGGCCCGGCCAAGATCACCGTAATGAAGTGCACAAGACAACCCAATAGACGGAGTCCGCCCCCCATGCCATTCGAGCAGCCCCCCACCACCCCCCGCAGGATCGCCGTGATCGGCGGAGGCATTTCCGGCATGGGCGCGGCGCATTACCTGGCGGACGCGCACCGCGTGACGCTCTTCGAGGCGGAGCCGCGGCTGGGCGGTCATGCGCGCACGGTGCTCGCGGGCAAGCGCGGCGACCAGCCGGTGGACATGGGATTCATCGTCTTCAACAACGCCAATTACCCGCTTCTCACCCGGCTGTTCGACGACCTCGACGTGCCCGTGACGGAAAGCCGCATGAGCTTCGGTGTCTCGATCGACGGGGGGCGCTTCGAATACGGTCTTTCCAGTCTAGGGTCGGTTTTCGCGCAGCGCCGCAATCTCGCAGACCCGCGCTACTGGCGGCTCATCCGCGACGTGCTGCGCTTCAACGCGCGGGGGTACGACACCGCGCAGGAGGCCGGGCTGACCGTGGGCGGCCTGCTCGACCGGCTGTGCTCGGGCCGCTGGTTCCGCGACTACTACCTGCTGCCCTTCTCGGGCGCGATCTGGTCGGTGCCCAAGGCGCAGATACTGGAATTCCCGGCCCGCGCGATGCTGGAATTCTTCCGCAACCACCACCTGCTCGGGATCACCGGACAGCACCAGTGGTACACCGTGGCCGGCGGCTCGATCGCGTATGTCCGCCGCCTCGAGGCGGCGCTCGGCGGCCAGGGAGTGGACATCCGCAAGGGCTGCGCGGTGCGTTCCGTGCGCCGGGATGCCGGCGGCGTGGAGGTGGCGGTGCCCGGCGGCCCACCCGAGCGGTTCGACGAAGTGGTGTTCGCCACCCATTCGGACCAGGCGATGCGGCTTCTGTCGGATCCGACCGCCGAGGAGCGCGCCACGGTCGGGCGCATCGGCTACCAGCCCAACCGCGTGGTGCTGCATTCCGACACCGGCGTGATGCCGCGCCGGCGGCTCGCCTGGTCGTCGTGGAACTACACCGAGGACCCTGGCGGGCCGCAGGGGCGGATCGGGGTGAGCTACTGGATGAACTCGCTTCAGCCGATCCCCGAGGACGATCCGCTTTTCGTGACGCTGAACGACGCGCGCCCCATCCGCGAGGAGCTCATCCACGAAGAGACCACCTTCGCGCACCCGGTCTACGACACCGCGGCGCTCGAGGCGCAGGCGCGGTTGCCCGAACTCCAGGGCGCCAACGGCACATGGTTCTGCGGCGCCTGGGTCAAGAACGGGTTCCACGAGGACGGCCTGTCGAGCGCCCATGACGTGGCGCGGACGATCCTTGCCCGCGACGCCGGGATCGCGGCGGCGTGACCGCGCGGATCGAGCATATCGCCGGGCAGACCTTCCACGGGCGGAAGGGCGAGGTCCGCAACGCGTTCCGCTACGGCGTGGATTACCTTCTGCTCGACGCGGAGGCGGAGGTTGCCGCGCCGCGGCTCTTTTCCCGCAACGCGCGGAACCTCGTCTCGCTCTGGGACGTGGATCACGGCGGGGCGCGGGGCGCGGGGCGCGGGGCGGCCTGGGTGCGCGACGTGCTTGCCGCCCACGGGCTCGATCTGCCGGGACCGGTGCTGCTGCTCGCGCAGCCGCGGGTGCTGGGCCACGTCTTCAACCCGGTCAGCTTCTGGCTGTGCCATGACGCGGAGGCGCGGCTTTGTGCTGTGATCGCGGAGGTCAACAACACCTTCGGCGACCGTCACTCCTATCTCGTGCATCACGACGACCTGCGCCCGATCGCGGCCGAGGACCGGCTGACCTCGCGCAAGATCTTCCACGTCTCGCCGTTCCAGCCGGTGGAGGGCGACTACACTTTCCGCTTCGACATAACCCGCGAGCGTGTCGGCGTGTGGATCGACTACCTGCGGGAGGATGGCGGCCTTCTGGCCACGCTGACGGGGCCGCGTCGCCCACTGACCACCCGCCGGCTTCTCGGTACCGGTCTGCGCCGGCCCTTCGGCTCGCGGAGGGTGCTCGCGCTCATTCACTGGCAGGCGCTGAAGCTGTGGTGGAAGGGCGCACGCTTCCATTCCCGCCCCGAGCCGCCGGAGGCCGAGATCACCCGATGACCCAGCGCCTCCCGGCCTATGGCCTGTTCGCCGCGATGCTCGCGGCGGCCGGGCTTCCGCTCTATATCCACGCGCCGAAGGTCTATGTGGACGAATACGGCGTGAGCCTTGCCGCGCTGGGCGCGGTGCTCTTCGGTCTGCGCCTTCTGGACGTGGTGCAGGATCCGCTGCTCGGTCGGCTCGTCGCGATGCTGCGGGGCCGCCGGCGGATCGCCGTCGCGGCAGGCGTCGCCATCATCGGCGCGGCGATGGTCGGGCTTTTCGGCGTGACGCCGCCGGTGGCCCCGCTTCTGTGGTTCGCGCTGATGCTGACATTCGTCTTCTCCGCGTTCAGCTTCCTGACCATCGCCTTCTACGCGCAAGGCGTGACCAAGGCGGACGACCTCGGACAGGGTGGGCATCTTCGTGTCGCGCGATGGCGCGAGACCGGCGCGCTTCTGGGCGTTTCCGCGGCGGCGGTGGCCCCCGCCGTGCTGGGATTCTCGGTCTTCGCCTGGGTTTTCGCCGCGCTGGCGCTGGCGGCGGGCCTTTCGATGCGGCGCGAATGGCGCGGCCCGGCCGGCGACGCGCTGGGCGGCGGGGGATTCGGACCCGTGCTGGCTGACCCGGGCGCGCGCCGGCTGCTGCTTGTCGCGCTCGCGAACGCGACGCCCGTGGCGGTGACATCCACGCTCTTCCTGTTCTTCGTCGAAAGCCGCCTTCAGGCGCCGGGCTACGAGGGGCCGTTGCTGCTGCTGTTTTTCATGGCCGCGGCCGGGGCGGCGCCCGCCTGGGGCGTGGCGGCCGACCGTTACGGGGCGCGGCGCGTGCTTCTTGGCGCGATGTCGCTGTCGGTCCTGGGCTTCATCTTCGCGCTCGGGCTCGGCGCGGGGGACTGGCCGGCCTTCGCGGTGATCTGCGTGATCACCGGCGCGGCGCTCGGCGCCGACATGGTGGTGCTGCCCGCGCTCTTCGCGAGCCGTCTCGCGGTGGTCGCGCCCGGGGCGGCGGAGGGCTTCGGGCTGTGGTCCTTCGTGTCGAAGGCCACGCTGGCGATCGCGGCGGTCTCGCTTCTGCCCGCGCTCGAGGCCGCGGGTTTCGAGGCCGGCACCGAGAACGACGAAACCGCCCTCTGGACGCTGACCTTCCTCTACGCGGGCGTACCTTGCGTGCTGAAACTCCTGGCCATGGGGTTGCTCGTCACCGCGCCCCTCGACGAGAAGTGAGGCGATGAGCGCCCGCCCGAATGCCGTGACCGGCACGGACGGACACGCCCGCGCCGGCATCGTGGATGTTGTGGACGCGCAGCCGGGCTGGCACAAATGCGAGACGGGCATGCGACGCGGCAGCACCCGTCCGTCCGCGGCAAGCATCCGGGCGCGCGCAGCCGCTGCGGCCCGGCGGGTCCGCGCGGCGGACAACAACGACGCGGACCCGGTCGGCAGCCGCTGGGCCGTTCGGGCGGAACCGGCGACTACTCACGGAAAGGAGACGGCGTGAAGGACTGGACTGGTAAACGCTACTGGCTGATCGGGGCGAGCGAAGGGCTCGGTGAGGCGCTCGCGCGCAAGATGAGCGCGGCGGGCGTGGAACTCATCCTGTCCGCGCGCAGCGCAGAAAAGCTCAAGGCGCTGGCGGAGGGCCTGCCTGGGCGCGCCTCGGCCGTGCCGGTGGACGTGACCGACCGCGAAAGCCTCGAGCGCGCGGCGGCCGAGATCGGAGAGATCGACGGGATGGTGTTCCTCGCCGGGGTCTACTGGCCGATGCCGTCGCAGGAGTGGAAGCCCGAGCAGGTCGAGGCCATGGCCGACGTGAACTTCACCGGCGCGGTGCGCGCGGTGGGCGCCGTCCTGCCGGCCATGGTGGCGCGCGATCGGGGCCACATCGTGCTGACCGGCAGCCTCTCGGGATTCCGCGGTCTGCCCGGCGCGATCGGCTACGCCGCCTCGAAGGCCGGCGTCATGGCGCTGGCCGAAAGCATGCATTGCGACCTGCGAAAGACGGGCGTCGAGGTGCAACTCGTCAACCCGGGTTTCGTGCGCACGCGGCTCACCGACAAGAACGAGTTCCACATGCCCTTCCTGATGGAACCCGAGCACGCGGCGCGGGAGATCTTCGAGCACATGAGCGCGGGCGGCTTCGCGCGCAACTTTCCCACGCTCTTCTCGCTTCTGTTCCGGGGAAGCCTCTTTCTGCCGGACTGGCTTTACTACCGTGTCTTCTCATAGCATGAGCGGCTTCGCGGCAGCCGCCGCCCAGCCGGAAGGAGAGAAAGGATGCTGAGCATTTCGTCGCGCAAGGTCGCGCAGGTCGTGCTGATGGACCGCGAGCTCGGGCGGGCCGAGGCGGAGCTGCGCGCCTTCATCGACAACCTGCCCGAGGACGAGAAATACGAACTCGTGGCGGTGATGTGGATCGGCCGGGGCGCCTTCGACGCCGAGGAACTCGGGGAAGCGGTCCGCACCGCCGAGGCGGAGGCGTCGACGCCCACCGCCGACTACCTCATCGGCACGCCGCATCTGTCCGATCACCTCGAGGCGGGCATGGAGGCGCTGGGCCTGCCGCTCGCCGACGACGAGGACGATCTTCTCGGGCACAGCTAGGCGCGGCACGCCCTCAGCGAAGGTAGTCCACCACCTCGAGGTGCTGGGCCAGCCGGTCGATCTCCTCCAGCCAGCGCGCGACGAGGCGCGGATCCGAAGGCGCGGCGGAAACGCCCGCCGGTATCTCGCGCGCGAGAACGGACTCGACCGCCTGCGCGACGGTCCGGCTGACCAGACGGCCCATGGCGGTGCCGCGCGCGTCGCCCCAGGCATCCATCACGTAGGTCTTGTGCCAGACGGGCGCGCCCGCCTTTTCGGCCAGCAGCGAGACGCAGAGCACGACCCTGTCGGCCTCGCCCTCGTCATAGGCATTCTCGGCCCAGAGCCGTTCCGAGAGATCGCGGAGGATCGTCTCGCCCTCCTCGCCCTCGGGCAGCGTTTCGATCGTGCGGAAGATGTCGGCCCAGGCGTCCGACCAGCCTTCGAGCCGGAGCGTGCCGCGCACGAATTCCTTCACCTTCCAGCGCGGCTCGAAGCCGTATTCCTCCATGAAGGGCAGCGAGTCGCGGTTGGGATAGACCTCGAAGCTCTCGGGGCGCGGCAACGGTGCGTCGTAGCGGCGGATCGCGTCCCAGGGCCGGGTCACGCGAAGCTCGCTGAAGTCGCGGATCGAGCGCGAGGGCGAGCGGAGCGCCTTCAGCACCCCGAGGGGCGACCAGCTGAACTTGTAGCGGAAGGCGTTGGCCTGCTTCGGGATGCCGCCGCAATAGGACAGGAAGGAGAGCGTGTTCTCCGGGTCGAAGGCCGGCGAGGCGCGGTACTCGGCCACGAGGTGATGCGCCATCAGGTGGTCGATGCCAGGGTCGAGCCCGACCTCGTTCACGAGCGCCACGCCCGCCGCCCGCGCCTTGCTGTCGAGCGTGCGCATCTCCGGCGAGATGTAGGAGGAGGAGACGAAGCCCGCCCCGGCCGCGATCGCGCGCTCGGCCAGCGGCACGTGCCAGTCGCCCGGCAGCATGGACACCACCACGTCGCCCGGTTCCAGCGCCGCCGCGAGCGCGTCGATGTCGAAGGCCGAGATCCGGTCGGTCAGGTCGCCCACCGCGGCCTGCGCCTTTTCCGCCGTGCGGTTCCAGACATGGACGTCGTGGCCCGCCTCGATCAGCCGCCTGAGCCCGGGCACCGCCGAAAGCCCCGTTCCGCACCAGTGGATCGTCATGCCTGCACCTCCCTCACATGCCTGTCGAATTCCGCCCGCGCCCGGCCCCAGACGCCGCTCTCCAGCTTGTCGAGCGCCCGGAGCGAGGGCAAGAGCTGCGCCGCGAAGTCCTCCGAGGACTCCCGCGGCAGGAGCGAGGGCAGGTTGTCGATGGCCATGACGTCGAGCGGCGGCGCGTCGTGTACGCGCACCACCGGCGCGGCCCAGCTCGTGGCCGCGTCGTAAAGCGGGATCGGGTTGTAGTCGCTGTCGGGATCGCAGGCGATGTCCCCGATCACCCGGAGCGCCCGGTCGGCCTCCAGCGCCTCGCGCCCCACGAAGACGGGCGTGCCCGGCCGCGCGAGGATGCAGTTGAAGAAGAGCGTGTGCCCGAGGATCTCGGGGAAGGGGCCGCCATGGGCCGTTTCCTCCATGTCCCAGCGCATGGGCGCGATGCCCATCGCCTCGCAGAGGTCGGCCGCGCCCGTGCCGACGCGCCCCTTCGCGCCGATCACGATGGCCGAGGGCGCGTCGAGGCCCGCCATGTCCTGCCCCAGCTCGTCCAGAAGCGCGGCCGTGTCGTCGCGGGGCGCAACCGGCGGGCAGAGACCGCCACGGGCCTGCGCGGCCCAGGCCGTGAGGCTGACCGCCGCGCCGGCGTAGCCCGCCCAGTACCCGAAGGCCGCCACCCGGCGCCCCGCCTCGTCCACGAGATATTCGAGGTCGTAGAGCGCCCCGCCCCCCGCCGCGAAGCGCGCGAGCAGCCGTTGCCCCGCGTGCTGTCCCTTGAAGGCGTGGCCGAACATGATGTGGCGGTGCACGAGCGGCGTGCCGTCCTCCGGCAGCTCCTTCAGGCCGAAGATCAGCGCGTCGCGCGGCGCCTCCCGCCAGCTTCCGGCCTCGGCCAGCCCGCAGCCGGCGGCGGCGTAGTCGGCGGCCGGGATCACCCGGGTCGCGCTGTCCTCCACCGTCACCCGGATGCCCTGCCGAAGAAGGTCGGCCGCGCCGGCGGGCGTGATGCCGACCCGTCGCTCGTTCGGCCGCTCCTCGGCCCTGACCCAGAGATGCGCCATGCTGCCTCCGTCAGTAATGGGTGCGCGCGTGGGCGCGGTCGGGCCGGTCGAGATGCGGCACGGCGTTGAAGCCGGAAAGGATCGTGCCGTGGTCGGTCACGAGGATCCGGTGGACCGAACTGTTGAGGATCGGCATCAGGATCCGCGCGAAGCTCTTCGGGTCGAGGCCGAGAAGGCTGCGCACGATCATGCCGATCACCCCGCCCGAGGTCACGCAGAGCACCCGGCGGCCGGGCTGCGCGGCCTCGTGCAGGATGTCGGTGACGCGAAGCTCGAACTCGCTGAAGGTCTCGTTGCCCATGATCTCTGCGTCGTGCCAGGCCTGCATGACCTCGGTGATGTGGGCGGCGAACTCCTCGTCGCTGCGCGGCATCGGCGTGCCGCGGTGCTGCCGCAGCGCGTCGCCGAGGTTGAAATAGTCCATCTCGTTGAGGCGCGGATCCGCCTCGGGGGCGGGGCCGAGCTCTCCCATGGCCGTGTGGGTCTCGCGGTGGCGGCGCAGCGTGCCGGTGAGCACCGCGTCGAAGGTCTCGCCGGTTTCGCGCATGTGGTTGCCGAGCCATTGGCTCTGCTGGTGGCCGAGCGGCGACAACCGGTCGTAGGACGCCTCGTCCGCCGCTGCCGAATTCGCCTGGCCATGCCGAATCAGGATGATCTCGCCCATGAAGGTCCCGCCTTGTTCCGGCGACAGCGCCTAGCCGATTTCGCGGGGCTTGCCAAACCGTTGGGCGAAAGCGCCGCGCGGCCTCGCATGGGCTCAGCCCCACTGCACCTCGCCGAGGAAGATGTAGCCCGCGCCGTAGACCGTCTTGATCAGGCGCGGGTTGCGCGGATCCTCGCGCAGCTTGGTGCGCAGCCGCGAGATGCGGACATCCATCGCGCGGTCGAAGCTTTCGCCGGCCGCGCCGCCGAGCGCTTCCTGCATGTGCCCGCGCGAAATGAGCCGGCGCGGGCTTTCGAGGAAAAGCCGCAGCACCTCGCCCTCGGCATGGCTGAAGGGGGTTTCCGTCCCGGCGTCGTCCTCGAGCGTGTACCGGTCGAAATGCGCGGTCCAGCCCTCGAAGCGCGCCGTCTCCGATGCGGCGGGCGCGGGCGCGCGCTTGCGCAGCCGCGCGCGGATCCGGGCGACCACCTCGGTCGGGTCGAAAGGCTTTATGATGTAGTCGTCGGCGCCGAGTTCCAGCCCGGTGACCCGGTCCTGCACCTGCGCGCGGCCCGAGATGATGATGACCGCCGCCCCGCTTTGCAGCGCGAGCCGGTGCACGAGCGTCAGCCCGTCGCGGTCGGGCAGGCCGAGATCCACGAGGCAGACATCCGGCGCGGACTGGCGCAGCGCGGCCTCGAATTCGGTGGCCCGGGCGAAGCTCATGGTGCGGAACCCCGCCTCCTCCAGCGCGGTGGCGAGCATGGCGCGGATCGCCGGCTCGTCGTCGAGGATGGTGACGAGCGGCGCGCTCATGCCGCGGCCTGGGGGCCGAGCGCGGCGGCGAGCGTCTCCACCCCGAAGGGCTTGGCCAGAACCGGCGCGAGCGACAGCGCCTCGCGGTGGCGGGGATCCTCGGGCGGCAGCGAGGTCATCAACCAGATCGGCGGGCCGTCGGGGCCGAGCGCGCGGGCGAGGTCGAGGCCCGTCTCGGCACCGGCGAGCGAGATGTCGGAAAGCACCGCGCCGATTTCCGGCAGGCCGTCGAGAAGCGCGCGCGCCTCCGCCACGGAGGCCGCTTCCGCGACCGCGTGGCCAAGTCCCGTCAGCATGGCGCGGAGCGACGCGCGCAGATCGGCGCTGTCCTCCACCAGCAGCACGAGCCGGCCATCGCCCAGCGTCGGCGCGGGCCGAAGCGGAAGCCGCAGCGCCACCCGCGCCCCGGAGAGGGTGTTGCCGAGCGTCACGCGCCCGCCGGCGAGCTTCGCCATGTCGTAGACCATCGCGAGGCCGAGGCCGGACCCCTCGCCGCCCTTGGTGGTATAGAACGGCTCCAGCGCGCGGGCGAGCGCCGCATCGGAAAAGCCCGGGCCCGTGTCGCTGACGCTGAACTCGGCCCAGGTCCCCTGCACCTCCTCCAGCACGACCGAGATGCGCCCGGCGCCGCCGCAGGCGTCGCGCGCATTCAGGATGAGGTTGAGGAGCGCGTCCTGGACGAGCCCGGCGTCGAGCAGGATCCGCCGCCCTTCCAGCCCGTTCACCACCGAGAGCGCGACGCCGTCGGGCAGCGCGGCGCGCGCCAGCGTCGCGAGATCGCCGAGGAAGGCGGACGTGTCGCACGGCCGTGGGCGCCAGTCCCGCGCGCCGGTCAGATCGGCCAGCCGGTCGAGCAGCGTGCCGCCCCTGTGCGCCGCGGAAAGCGTCGCCTCCACCAGCGCGCGCGCGTCCGTGTCGAGCGACCGCCGCGCGAGCTGGGCCTGGCTGCCGAGAATGATGGTGAGCAGGTTCGCGAAATCATGCGCGAGCCCCGAGGTGAGCCGCGCCGCCATCTCCCGGCGCCTCGTCTGCTGGAGCGTGGCGCGCGCCTGGGTCTCCTCGGTCACGTCCATCGAAAGTATGTAGACGCCCGCGATCCCGTCCGCGCGCCGGTCTGGCGTGAAGGCCGCGCGGATGCGGCGCTGGCTGATCTCGTCGGTGAACTCGAAGACGCTTTCGCGCCCCTCGAAGGCGGCGTCGAGGCGCGGGCGGATCCGGGCATGGGCCTGAAGCCCCAGAACCTCGGCGACGGGCCGGCCCACGATGTCGCGCGGGCGGCCCGGCATGACCAAGGACAGCCGCCGGTTCGAGTAGGTGTAGCGCCGCTCGCCGTCCACATGGGCGATGTGCGCCGGCATCATCTCGGCGGTGAGGCGTGTGCGCGCCTCCATCTCGGTGAGCTGGCGCGTCGCCTCCTCGAGCGCGGCGTTCGTGGCGGCGAGTTGCCGGTTCGTGGCGGCGAGTTCCTCGGAATGGGCGATCAGCCGGTCCGACAGCTCGGCCGAGCGCGCGCGCAGAAGCGCCTCGTGCTGCTTGGCCGGCGTTATGTCCGTGTAGACGGTGACCCAGCCGCCCTGGGGCAGCGGCGCGCCCTCGACGCTGATGGTGCGCCCGTTGGCGCGGGTACGCTCCATGTAATGCGGCTCGAAGGCGCGGGCGATGTCGACGCGGTCGCGCACCGCCTGCTCCACGTCCTCGACGGGTCCGTATTCGCCCCGCGTCACGAGGTGGCGGATCGTGTCCTCGAAGCGCGCCCCCGGCTCCACCAGCCATTGCGGCAGGTCGAACATCTCCTGGAATCGGCGGTTGCAGGCCGCAAGGCGCAGATCGCTGTCGTAGATCGACAGCGCCTGCTGGATCAGGTTGAGCCCCGCCATCATCAGGGCCTCGGTGCCGCGCGCGTGCTCGGCCATCGGCGTCCTCTCCTCCCGGATGGAATGGCTAGCACCGGACGCATCGGGCGCAAAGGGCCTCCGCAGCGGGCCTGTTACAATTTGCAAGGATTTCGACATTTTCCCGAAAAGGTTGACGCCGAGCCTTTCCCACGGGTCAGATATGACCTCGTCGCTTGGGAGGGCGGCGCCCCGGAGACGACCCCGGGACTGGGAGGAGACATCTTGGCGACGACACCAGCGGGCGCGGCGGATCTTCGGTCGATCCCGGCGCTACTAGAGCGGAATGTGCGCGCGTTCGGCGATGCCCCGGCCTACCGGGAGAAGGAATTCGGCATCTGGCAGGGCTGGAGCTGGGCCGAGGCCGCGCGCGAGATCGACGCGTTCGCCCTCGGGCTTCTCAACCTTGGCGTGGCGGAGGGGGATTTCGTCGCCGTCATCGGGCGCAACAGGCCCTATCTCTACTGGGCGATGGTGGCGGCGCAGTCGGTGGGCGCGGTGCCCGTGCCGCTTTACCAGGACGCCGTCGCCGAGGAGATGGCTTATGTGATGGGGCATTGCGGCGCGCGCTTCGCCGTCGTCGCCGACCAGGAGCAGGTCGACAAGCTTATCGAGGTGCAGGAGCGCCTGCACCAGCTCGAGCACATCATCTACATCGATCCGCGCGGGCTTCGGAAATACGAACATTCGCGGCTGCACCAGTTCAGCCACGTTCAGGATCAGGGCCGCGCCGCGGAAGAGGAGTTCGCGCCGGAGCTGGAGCGGCGGCGCGCGCGGCTGACCTACGACGACATCTGCGTGATGCTCTATACCTCGGGCACCACGGGAAAGCCCAAGGGCGTCGTGCTTTCGAACCGCAACATCATCGAGACGGCGAAGGCCTCCGCCGAGTTCGATGCCCTGACACGGCAGGAGGAGGTGCTGGCCTACCTGCCGATGGCCTGGGTGGGCGACTTCATCTTCTCGATCGGGCAGGCCTACTGGGCGGGGTTCTGCGTGAACTGCCCCGAGAGCCCCGACACGATGATGACCGACCTCCGCGAGATCGGCCCGACCTACTATTTCGCCCCGCCGCGCATCTTCGAGACGCAGCTGACCACCGTGATGATCCGGATGGAGGACGCGGGGAAGATCAAGAAGCGGATCTTCGACGCCTTCATGGCGCACGCCCGCCGGGTGGGGCCGGCGATCCTCGACGGCAAGCCCGTGGGCGGCTGGGACCGGTTCCGCTACTGGCTCGGCAACATCCTCGTCTACGGGCCGCTCAAGAACGTGCTGGGCCTGTCGCGCATCCGCGTGGGCTACACCGCCGGAGAGGCGATCGGGCCGGAGATCTTCGACTTCTACCGCTCCCTCGGGATCAACCTGAAGCAGCTCTACGGCCAGACGGAAGCGTCGGTCTTCATCACCCAGCAGCCCGATGGCGAGGTGCGCTCGGACACCGTCGGCGTGCCCTCCCCGGGCGTGGAGGTCGAGGTGCGCGAGAACGGCGAGGTCTATTACCGCAGCCCCGGTGTCTTCGTCGAATACTACAAGAACCCCGAATCCACCGCCGAAACGAAGGATCCGGACGGCTGGGTGGCCACGGGCGACGCGGGCTTCTTCGAGCCCGATACCGGGCACCTGCGCATCATCGACCGCGCGAAGGACGTGGCCAAGATGGCGGACGGGAGCCTCTTCGCGCCGAAATACGTCGAGAACAAGCTCAAGTTCTACCCCAACATCCTGGAGGCGGTGGTGTTCGGCGCGGGCCGCGACCGCTGCTGCGCCTTCGTCAACATCGACCTCAGCGCCGTCGGCAACTGGGCGGAGCGCAACAACATCGCCTACGCCTCCTACCAGGAGCTGGCGGGCCACCCGCGGGTGCTGGAGATGATCCAGAACCACGTCGAGGAGACCAACCGCTCCATCGCCGAGGACGAGATGCTGTCGGCCTGCCAGGTTCACCGCTTCCTCGTGCTGCACAAGGAACTCGACGCCGACGACGGGGAGCTGACCCGCACCCGCAAGGTGCGCCGCAAGATCATCGGCGAGAAGTTCGACGACCTCGTGACCGCGCTCTATGACGGCTCGGAGAGCGTCTACACCGAGACGGAAGTCACCTACGAGGACGGCCGCAAGGGCAAGATCAAGGCGACGCTGGAGATCCGCGACGCGGAGGTCGTGCCGGTGCGCGCGCCACGGAAGGAGGCCGCGGAATGAGCGCCGATCCCGTCGTCAGCCGAGACGATCTTGCCGAAACGGTGCATGAAAGCACCCATGAGGGCGGCGCGCACCGCGACGCGGGCCATGTCACCGCCGATGGCCGCACGATCGGCGGCGTGGTGATGGAGATGAAGAACATCACCCTGCGTTTCGGCGGCGTCACCGCGATCAGGGACATCTCCTTCGACATCCGCGAGGGCGAGATCCGCGCGATCATCGGGCCGAACGGCGCGGGAAAGTCCTCGATGCTGAACGTCATCTCGGGCTTCTACGTGCCGCAGGAGGGCGAGGTCTGGTTCCGCGGCGAGAAGCGCCCGTGGATGCGGCCCTACCAGGTCGCGCGGCAGGGCATCGCGCGCACCTTCCAGAACATCGCGCTCTTCGAGGGGATGAGCGTCCTCGACAACGTGATGACCGGGCGGCTGACGCAGATGCGCACGGGGATCTTCGCGCAGGCGCTCTGGAAGGGCGCGGCCGAGCGCGAGGAGGTGGCAAACCGCGAGAACGCGGAACGGATCATCGACTTTCTCGAGATCCAGCACATCCGCAAGACGCCCGTCGGACGTTTGCCCTACGGGCTGAAGAAGCGGGTGGAACTGGCCCGCGCGCTCGCTGCCGAGCCGGCGCTGCTGCTGCTCGACGAACCGATGGCGGGCATGAACGTCGAGGAGAAGGAGGACATGAGCCGCTTCATCCTGGACGTGAACGACGAGTTCGGCACCACCATCGCCCTGATCGAGCATGACATGGGCGTGGTCATGGACGTCTCGGACCGTGTGGTGGTGATGGATTACGGCAAGAAGATCGGCGACGGGACGCCCGACGAGGTGCGCAACAACCAGGAGGTGATCGATGCCTATCTGGGGGTGGCCCATGACTGAGCGACGGACGGACGGCGCTCGGCTTCGCCATCGCCCCGCCCGCCGTCCCGCGGGCGTGGCGCGCGGTGCGTCGGGAACGGCAAGGGAGGCGAGCGATGCCTGAACAGTTCTTCTGGGGCATCGAGGTCGTGCTGAACGGCCTGATGGCCGGCGTGCTCTACGCGCTCGTCGCGCTGGGCTTCGTGTTGATCTTCAAGGCGAGCGGGATATTCAACTACAGCCAGGGGGTGCTGGCGCTCTTCGCGGCGCTGACGCTGGTCGGCATCATGGACGGGCAGGTGCCCTTCTCGCATCTCATCAACGCCGTCTTCGGAACCGAGATCCACCATTTCGGCTGGCACCTTCCGGCGCTGGCCGCGATCCTGCTGACCGCGCTCGTCATGGTGGGGCTGGCCTGGGCGGTGCAGCAGCTCATCTTCCGCCACCTCGTGGGACAGGAACCGATCATCCTGTTCATGGCGACGATCGGACTGGCCTATTTCCTCGAGGGGCTGGGCGACGTCATGTGGGGCGCGGACATCAAGAACCTCGACGTCGGGCTGCCGCAGGGCATCAACACCACGATCGACGAGATGACCTACACCTGGTTCGGCTACGGGTTCTTCATCGACAATCTCGACATCGCGGCCACGCTGATCGCCGCGGCGCTGGTCACGCTGCTGATCCTTTTCGCGCAATACACCAAGCAAGGCCGTGCCATGCGCGCGGTGGCCGACGATCACCAGGCCGCGCTTTCGGTCGGCATCTCGCTCAACTTCATCTGGGTCATGGTCTGGTCGCTGGCGGGCATCGTCGCGCTTGTGGCCGGCATCATGTGGGGCACGAAGATGGGCGTGCAGTTCTCGCTCTCGCTCATCGCGCTGAAGGCGCTACCGGTGCTGATGCTGGGCGGCTTCACCTCGATCCCCGGCGCGATCGTCGGCGGCCTCATCATCGGCGTGGGCGAGAAGCTTTTCGAGTTCCTCATCGGCCCCATGGTCGGAGGCGCAACCGAGAACTGGTTCGCCTATGTGCTCGCGCTCGTCTTCCTCGTCTTCCGGCCGCAGGGCCTGTTCGGCGAGAAGATCATCGAGAGGGTCTGAGCCCGTGGGCAAGCTGATCGCCATCGCCAATGTAGTCGCCTGGTCGGGCTTCTGGGCCTTCGGCTACCTCGCCCTCGCCGCCGCGGGGGAGCTGTCGGGCGGGCAGATCGCCGTCGCGGCGCTGCTGGCCTTCGCCGGGCTTGCGACGGGCGTGACCTGCTGGCTCTGGCTCGCGCGGGCGGCGGAGGCCACGGGCTACGCGAAACCCTCGAAGCAGCTGACGCCGCAGGCGCGCGCCAGGGCACAGGAACAGGGAGAGGTTCGAGATGCTCTATCGTGAGGCGGGCGACTTCAAGACGAGCTACGTCGCCGACAGTCAGACCTTCCCGATCCGGTTCGATCGCTGGCGCTACTACGCGGTGCTGGCCGTGGCGTTCCTCGTCGTGCCGTTCGTCGTCAACGACTACTGGGCCAACGCCGTCCTGCTGCCGTTCCTGATCTACGCCATCGCGGCGATCGGGCTGAACATCCTGACGGGCTATTGCGGGCAGGTGAGCCTCGGCACCGGGGGCTTCATGGCGGTGGGGGCCTACGGCTGCTACAAGCTGATGACGGCCTTTCCCGACGTGTCGATCGTCCTTCACATCGTCCTCGCCGGGGGGATCACCGCGGCGGTGGGGGTGCTGTTCGGGCTGCCCTCGCTCAGGATCAAGGGCTTCTATCTGGCCGTCGCCACGCTCGCCGCGCAGTTCTTCCTCGTCTGGCTCTTCAACAAGGTGCCGTGGTTCTACAACTACTCCGCCTCCGGGCAGATCACCGCGCCGGAGCGCACGGTCTTCGGCGTGGCCGTCACGGGACCCGAGGCACCGGCCTGGGCGGCCTATCTTCTGTGCCTCGTCTTCGTCACCGTGCTGGCGATCGTCGCGCGGAACCTGACCCGCGGCACGCAGGGCCGCAAATGGATGGCGATCCGCGACATGGACATCGCCGCCGAGATCATCGGGGTGAGCCCGCTCGCCGCCAAGCTGTCGGCCTTCGCCGTCTCGTCCTTCTTCATCGGCATCGCGGGCGCGCTCTTCTTCGCCGTCTATCTCGGCGCGGTGGAGGTGGGCGAGGCGTTCGGCATCCAGAAGTCGTTCCTGGTGCTCTTCATGATCATCATCGGCGGGCTCGGCTCGATCTTCGGAAGTTTCGCGGGCGCGGCCTTCCTCGTGCTGTTGCCGGTCTTCCTGAAGAACGTGCTGGTGGGCATGCTCGGCTGGCCGTCGGACCTTGCCGCGCATCTGGAACTCATCATCGTGGGCGGGCTCATCGTGCTTTTTCTGGTGGCCGAGCCGCATGGCCTCGCCCAGCTCTGGCGCCTCGCGAAGGAAAAGCTGAGGCTCTGGCCCTTCCCCTATTGAGGGGGCGGGCACGGCGGAAGAGGAGCCGCCGTCACTGAACGAAGATCGAAAGGGAGGAGAACCCCAATGAGAAAGACACTGACTGCCCTGGCGCTTGCCGCCAGCATGGCCGCCGGGCCGGCGCTCGCCGACCTGGTGTTCCCGGACCTGAGCTATCGCACCGGCCCCTACGCCGCGGGCGGCATCCCGTTCTCGGACGGCTACCGCGACTACTTCACCATGGTGAACGAGCGCGACGGCGGCATCGGCGGCGTGCCCGCCCGCGTGATCGAGTGCGAGACGGGCTACAACACGGAGAAGGGGGTCGAGTGCTACGAGGCCACGAAGGGCGAGGGTGCGCTGATCTACCAGCCGCTCTCGACCGGGATCACCTACCAGCTGATCCCCAAGGTCTCGGCCGACGGCATCCCGCTTCACACCATGGGCTACGGCCGCACCTCGGCGAAGAACGGCGAGGTGTTCGAGTGGGTGTTCAACTACCCCGCGAACTACTGGGACGCGGCCTCGGTGGCAATCAAGTACCTGCTGGACGAGAACGGCGGCGATCTTTCGGACAGCAAGATCACCCTGCTCTACCACAACTCCGCCTACGGCAAGGAGCCGATCCGCACGCTCGAAAGCCTGGCCGAGAAGCACGGCTACGAGCTCACGACCATCGCGGTGGACCACCCCGGCCAGGAACAGAAGAGCCAGTGGCTTCAGATCCGGCGCGAGCGGCCGGACTACGTGATCATGTGGGGCTGGGGCGTGATGAACCAGGTCGCGATCCAGGAGGCCGCCAACATCCGCTTCCCGATGGAGAACTTCATCGGCAACTGGTGGGCGGGCGCCGAGCATGACGTGACGCCCGCGGGCGCCGCCGCCGACGGCTACAAGTCGCTCAACATGAACCGGATCGCGGACTACCCGGTCTTCGCCGACATCCGCACCCACGTGATCGACAAGGGCCTCGCGGCCGGCGACGGATCCAACGTGGGCAAGGTGCTCTATACCCGCGGCATGTATGCGGCCATGCTCGCCGTCGAGGCGGCCAAGACCGCGCAGGAGATCCACGGCACCGACCAGATCGACGCGGCGATGATGCGCGACGGCATGGAAGCGCTGGAGATGACGGCCGCGAAGATGGAGGCGCTGGGCGCGCCCGGGATCGGGCCCGAGTTCGGCGTGACCTGTTCGAACCACGGCGGCTCGGGCGGCGGCATCGTCCAGCAATGGGACGCCTCGGCCGGAGAGTGGACGGCGCTGACCGACTACATCGCGCCCGACGACGAGATCCTGCAGCCCTTGATCGAGGAGGACTCCATGGCCTTCGCCGCGGAGAACGACATCGATCTGCGCTGCAACGAGAGCTGAACCGGCCGCCCCGGCCGCCCGCCTGCAAGGGCGGCCGGGCACCCGGTATCCAGGGAGCGAGGACCGGCCGGGCGGCACCGCCGCCCCGACCGGCCCCGAAACGAGAGAGGCGAGGATGCTCGACGCAGGCCGCACGGAGGAGGCGCTCCTCGAGGTCAACAACATCGAGGTGATCTACAACCACGTGATCCTCGTGCTGAAGGGCGTGAGCCTTTCCGTGCCGAAGGGCGGCATCGTCGCGCTTCTCGGCGGCAACGGGGCGGGCAAGACCACCACGCTCAAGGCGATCTCGAGCCTCTTGGCCTCCGAGCGCGGGGAGGTCACCAAGGGTTCCATCGTCTACCGCGGGGAACGCGTGCAGCATCTCGACCCCTCCGCGCTGGTGAAACGCGGCGTCATCCAGGTGATGGAGGGGCGCCATTGCTTCGAGCATCTCACGGTGGAGGAAAACCTGCTGACGGGCGCCTACACGCGCAGCGCGGGGGCCGCGGCGATCCAGCAGGATCTCGAGATGGTCTACGAGTACTTTCCCCGTCTGAAGCAGGTGCGCAAGAGCCAGGCGGGCTATACCTCGGGCGGCGAGCAGCAGATGACGGCGATCGGGCGCGCGCTGATGTCGCGCCCCGAGACGATCCTGCTGGACGAGCCGTCCATGGGCCTCGCGCCGCAGCTCGTCGAACAGATCTTCGGCATCGTGAAGTCGGTGAACGAGAACGAGGGCGTGACGTTTCTGCTGGCCGAGCAGAACACCAACGTGGCCCTGCGTTTCGCGCGCTACGGCTACATCCTGGAATCGGGCCGCGTGGTGATGGATGGCCCCGCCGACGAGTTGCGCGAGAACCCGGACGTGAAGGAATTCTACCTCGGCATGTCCGAGGAGGGGCGCAAGTCGTTCCGCGACGTGCGCTCCTACCGCCGTCGCAAGCGGTGGCTCTGAGCAAGGGAGACGGCGATGGACACGGCCCGCACAGGCACCCACTACGACGAGCTGGAAACCCGGAGCGCCGATGCCCGCGCGGCATGGATCGCCGGGGCGCTGCCCGCGCAGATGGCCCGCGCGAAGGCGCTTCCGGGCTATGCCGAGACGCTCGCGGAGGTGGATCCCGAGGCGATCACATCGGCCGAGGCGCTTTCCGCGCTGCCGGTGCTGCGCAAGGCGCGGCTGGGCCGCGCACAGGCCGGCGACCCGCCCTTCGGCGGCTACACGACCCGGTCGGCCTCGGGTTTCGCGCACGTGTTCCAGTCGCCCGGACCGATCTACGAGCCGGGCGGTGACGCGCATGACTGGTGGCGGATGGGCCGCTTCCTGCATGCCTGCGGCGTGGGCGCGGACGATATCGTGCAGAACTGCTTCGGCTATCACCTGACGCCCGCCGGCATGATCTTCGAGTCCGGTGCGCGGGCGGTTGGCGCGGCGGTGCTGCCTGCGGGCACCGGGCAGACGGAGCTTCAGGTGCGCGCCGCGGCGGATATCGGCAGCACGGCCTATGCCGGGACGCCCGATTATCTGAAGGTGATCCTCGACAAGGCCGACGAGATGGGCGAGCGGCTGAGGCTCACGAGGGCGGCTGTGGGGGGCGGCGCGCTCTTCCCGTCGCTGCGCCAGGAATACGCCGACAGGGGCATCGCCTGCCTGCAGTGCTATGCCACCGCCGATCTCGGCAACATCGCCTATGAGAGCGCGGCGATGGAGGGGATGATCCTCGACGAGCATGTCCTCGTGGAGATCGTGACCCCGGGCACCGGCGACCCGGTGCCGGCCGGCGAGGTGGGCGAGGTCGTCGTCACCACGCTCAACCCCGACTATCCGCTGATCCGCTTCGCGACCGGCGACCTTTCGGCGGTGATGCCGGGGGAAAGCCCCTGTGGCCGCACAAACATGCGGATCCGGGGCTGGATGGGCCGCGCGGATCAGACCACGAAGATCAAGGGCATGTTCGTGCGCCCCGAGCAGGTGGCCGCGCTGGTGGCGCGCCACGACGAGATCGCGAAGGCCCGCGTCATCGCCCTCCGCGAGGGAGAGATGGACGCGATGACCGTGCAGGTCGAGGCCGAGGGCGGCGATCCCGCCGCCTTCGAGGCGAGCGTCGCGGAACTTCTGAAGATGCGCGGCCGGGTCGAGGTGGTGCAGCCCGGCAGCCTGCCGCGCGACGGCCTCGTGATCGAGGACCGGCGCAAATACGACTGATCCGCGCCGCGCGCGGGGCTCAGCGCTGGAAGACGTAGCTGCCGGGTGCGGGCTCGATCGGGCGGAGCCCCTTGCCGGGCGCGCCCATCGGCGGGGGCGGGATCTCTGCCCCGCTGCCCTGCTCGCGCAGGAAGCGCGCCCATTCCGGCCACCAGGAGCCGTCTTCCTTCACGGCGCATTCAAGCCAGGTGTCGGGGTCCATGTAGTGCGCGCCGGGGGCGCGGTGCCCGATCCGGTAATGCCGGTGCGGGTGACCGGGCTCCGACACGATACCGCCATTGTGGCCGCTCGAGGTCAGCACGAAGCGCATGTCGGTGTCGGTGAAGAGCTTCGCCTTGTAGACCGAGTGCCAGGGCGCGATGTGATCCTTCTCGGTGCCGACCACGAACATCGGCGCCGAGATGTCGCGCAGCGCGATCACCCGCTCCTCGACCGCGAAACGGCCTCCGGTCAGGCGGTTCTCCATGAAGAGCGCGCGCAGATACTCCGAATGCATGCGCGCCGGCATCCGGGTGGTGTCGCGGTTCCACACGAGGATGTCGGCGTCGGGCTCCTCCTGGCCCATGAGGTAGCGGCGCACCCAGCGCGTCCAGATCTGGTCCTCGGGGCGCAGCGCGCGGAATGCGCCGCTCATGTGATCGCTGTCCAGCGTGCCCTCGTCCCACATCATGTCCTCGAGGAAGGCGAGCTGGCTTTCGTCCACGAAAAGCATGATCTCGCCCGCCTCGGAGAAGTCGGTCTGCGCCGCGAGAAGGGTGATCGAGGCGAGGCGGTCGTCATGGTTGCGCGCCATGGTGGCCGCCGCGATGGAGAGGATCGTGCCGCCCAGGCAATAGCCGCAGGCATGGATGCGCTGCCCCTCGCAGATGGTCGAGACGGCGTCGATCGCCGCCATCACGCCAAGCCGGCGGTAATCGTCGAGCGACAGGTCGCGGTGCTCTGCCGTGGGGTTCACCCAGGAAATGGCGAAGACCGTGAAGCCCTGGCCCACGAGCCAGTTGATGAGCGAATTCTCCGGGCGCAGGTCGAGGATGTAGTATTTCATGATCCAGGCCGGCACGACGAGCACGGGCTCGGCCTGGACGGTCTCGGTCTGCGGGGTGTACTGGATCAGCTCGAAGAGGTCGTTGCGGAAGACCACCTGGCCGGGCGTACAGGCGAGGGTTTCGCCCACGCGGTACTCCGAGTCCGGTTCGCTGGTCTCTCCGGTCAGCGCGTCGCCCATGTCGCGGGCGAGATGCCGCGCCCCGTCGAGGACGGCATGGCCCCGCGTCTCGCGCACGGTCTCCAGGATCTCCGGGTTAAGCCAGGGCATGTTCGAGGGCGAGACGGCGTCGAGCATCTGGCGCGCCATGAAGCCCGCGCGCTTCGCGCTCTGGGGCCGCGCGCCGCGGATCGGCTGGGTCGCGAGGTCCCACCAGTCATGCGCCGCAAGAAAGCCCTGCTGGTAGAGGCTGAAGGGGAACCGGCCCCAGTCGGCATGGCCGAAGCGGTGATCGTTGGAGCCCGGCTCGAACGGGGGTGACGCCTCGGCGTTCGTCGCGGCGGCGGCGAAGCCTGCGAGTTTCCACCAGTTCTGCTGGGCCCGCTCCACGAGTTCGAGCTGGCGGCCCGGCGCGCGGGCAAGATGCGTGGCCCAGTCCGCCCAGGCGGCCCAGGCCGCGTGCGGGGATATCCCGCCGGTCTGCCGCGCGAGGACCGCGCGGGTGGCGCGGTCGAGCGTCTCGTGGGGATGATCGAGCGCGCGGTGCGACGCGCGCGGCGCGGGAGATGGCGTCGGGTTGCGTTGCGCGTCGCTCGTGGGCGGCGGGGAAAATCGTTGGCGGGGTGCTTTGTCGTCGGGCATGGGGCCTTGTCGTGCTGGTTTCCGTCTTGGTGCCAGCCGAACATGCCAGTTTCATGACGCATCATCCAGAAGACGCGTCCGCGCACATGAAAACGGGCCGCGCCAGCCGGCGCGGCCCGGCGACCACCTGACGGCGGCCGGTGTTCTTTCAGCCCTGGCGGGCCTTGAAGCGCGGCTGGGACTTGTTGATGACGTAGACGCGGCCCTTGCGGCGCACAACGCGGCAATCGCGGTGGCGCGTCTTGAGCGAGCGCAGCGAGTTTCTGACCTTCATGGTCCTCTCCTTCTTCGCGCGGCGCGTGCCTTCCGGATGCGCCAGACCGTTGTGTCGGGCCGCCCTTGCGGGCGGAGCGGCCGGTGGTGGGCGGTACTGGGATCGAACCAGTGACCCCTACGATGTCAACGTAGTGCTCTACCGCTGAGCTAACCGCCCGAAAACCGGCACCGATTCCATGCCCCCAAACAAAACGGGGCGCGGGTGTCCGCGCCGGTAGCGCGCTCTATAAAAGGAGTCGTGGGGTGGATCAAGGTCTTTTGGCAGGGTGTGCAATCGCGCTATCATCACCCTCAGCAGGGAGAAACGCGTGGCCCATTCGCCGTACCAGATCAGCCATCCGAGGCAGCGCACATCGTGCGTCGTCTTCGCCTCTCCCCATAGTGGACGGGACTATCCCTGGAGCTTCCTGCGCCGGACCGTTCTCGACGAGCATTCCATACGCTCGTCGGAGGACGCCTATGTCGACAGGCTCTTCGAATGCGCGCCGGACTTCGGCGCGCCCCTGCTCAAGGCGGGTGTGCCGCGCGCCTTCGTGGACCTGAACCGCTCCGCCGAGGAGCTCGACCCGGCGCTCATCGAAGGCGTGCGCCGGACGAGCCACAACCCGCGGGTGTCCTCGGGCCTCGGGGTGATCCCGCGCGTGGTCGCCAACGGCCGCGCAATCTATCGCGGCAAGATACCCCTGGAAGAGGCGCAGCGGCGCATCTCGCTTTACTGGCGGCCCTATCACGGCGAGTTGCAGCACCAGCTGTCGCAGGCCCACGGTCTTTTCGGCCGGGCGATCCTGGTGGACTGCCATTCCATGCCCCATGAGGCGGTGGACGGCATCACGCGCGCCGGCGCCCGCCGGCCCGAGATCGTGCTGGGCGACAGGTTCGGCGCCTCGGCCTCGGCCGAGATCGTGGACCGGATCGAGGCGGCGTTTTCCGCCGCGGGGCTGGTCGTGGTGCGCAACGCGCCCTTCGCCGGCGCCTACATCGCGCAGAACTACGGGCGCCCCTCGCGCAACCAGCACGCCGTCCAGATCGAGATCGACCGCGCGCTCTACATGAACGAGCAGGTGATCCGGCCCAACGCGAACTTCAACGCCTTCCGCGACCTTCTGCGCGGCGTGATCGCGGACATCGCGGCGATCGGAGAGGCGGAGGCGCGGCCGCTCGCGGCCGAGTGAGGCGCTAGCGCAAGGACCGCCCCTTCAGGATCGCCGCCGGTCCGAACCGGGCGCGGATCGTGTCGGCCGCGCGCTCGGCCTGTCCGCGCCGCGCCGCCTGTGGGTCGAGCAGGTCGCCCGACCGCTCGGCCTCGGCCGCCGGGCAGAGCTCGGACAGGCCGACGCCCAGCAATCGGTAGGGCCCGTCCGCCCCCGCCGCGTCCAGAAGTCCGCGCGCGGTACGGTAGATCCGGTCGGCGAGCTGGGTTGCGTCGCGCAGGGACTGGCGGCGCGTCACGGTCCGGAAATCGGCGCGTTTCAGTTTCAGCGTGACGACGCGGCCCGCCAGATCCTTGGCCTTCGCCCTGTCCGACACCTTCTCCGACATGCGCCACAGATGCCCGTCCAGCAGATCCGGGTCGGCGGTGTCCTCCCCGAAGGTCGTCTCGTTGGAGATCGACTTCACCGGCCCGTCGGCCGAGACGCGGCGCGTGTCCTCGCCCCGCGCGAGATGCCAGAGCCGCCCGCCCATGGACCCGAAGCGCGCCTCGAGCGCCGGTTTCTCCCAGCGGCGCAGATCGCTGAAACGGTGGATGCCGGCGCGGGCGAGCGCCTCCTGCCCCGCCTCGCCCACGCCCCAGATGAGGCGCACGGGCCGGTCGTGCAGGAAATCCTGCGTCTCGGCCCGTCCGATGACCGAGTATCCCTGCGGCTTGTCGAGGTCGGAGGCCACCTTGGCGAGGAACTTGTTGTGCGAAAGCCCGATCGAGCCAGTGACGCCCAGCTCGTCCTTCATTCGCCGGACGAGCCGCGCGAGCATCACGGCGGGCGGGTGCCCGTGCAGCCGCTCGGTGCCCGAGAGATCGAGGAACGCCTCGTCGAGCGACAGCGGCTCCACCGCGGGGGTGAGTTCCGTCATCATCGCGCGGATCGCGCGGCTGACCTCGGCGTAGAGATCCATCCGCGGCTTCATCACCACCGCCTCGGGGCAGAGCTCCAGCGCCTTGAACATCGGCATGGCCGAGCGCACGCCGCGGATCCGGGCGACGTAGCAGGCGGTGGAGACGACGCCCCGCCGGCCGCCGCCGATGATGAGCGGCCGGTCGGCCAGCTCGGGGTTCTCGCGTTTCTCGACGCTGGCGTAGAAGGCGTCGCAGTCCATGTGGGCGATGGACAGCTCGAAGAGTTCGGGATGCGACGTGACCCGCGGCCGCCCGCAGGCAGGGCAGCGACGTCCGGTCTCGAAGGTGGTCAGGCAGTCGCGGCAGAGGGCGGGCATGGCGCGATCATAGCATTGCGCGGCGGCGCGCACAGGGTCTTCGGGGCGCGCGATTCCCCGAGGCGCGATCCCGGGCGGCTCAGGGCAGGGTGGAAAGGATCGCCTCCGCCGCGGCGCGCGGGTCCGCCGCCTGCCAGACGGGGCGGCCGACGACGATGTGGTCGGCGCCGGCGCCGATGGCCTGCGCCGGCGTGGCCACGCGCTTCTGGTCGCCCAGGCCCGCGCCCGGGGGCCGCACCCCGGGCGTCACGATAAGCCGGCCCGCCGCCTCGGGCCGCGCGCGGATCATCGCCGCTTCCTGCGGGCTCGCGATGACGCCGTCCGCCCCGGCCTCGAAGGCCCGCGCGGCGCGCTCCACCACGAGGTCGGGAACCGCGCCCGCCCGGATGAGGCTCGCGTCGAGATCCGCACGGTCGAGCGAGGTCAGGATCGTGACCGCGAGGATCTTCATCCCGGACCCGGCCGCGCCCGCCTTCGCGGCGCGGACGACATGAGGATCGCCGTGAACCGTCAGGAAATCGAGATCGAACCGCGCCAGCCCGCGCACCGCCGCCTCGACCGTGGCGCCGATGTCGAAGAGCTTCATGTCGAGGAAGATGCGCTTGCCGTGCTCACCCTTCAGCTCGTTGGCGAGCGCAAGGCCCCCGCCCGTGAGCATGCCGAGCCCGATCTTGTAGAAGCCCACCGCGTCGCCCAAGCGCTGCGCGAGGGTGAGGCCGGTATGCGCGTCGGGCACGTCCAGCGCCACGATGAGGCGGTCGTCGCTCATGCGGGTCCCCTTCCTGTCACGTGTCCCGCTTGCCGCAAAGCGCGCGCGGGAGCAAGCCGGCGAAAAAACGCGCGGCCCGCGTCTTGAAGCCCCGATGGGGTGTCGCCATCTTGCAACAGAAGGCCCGATGGGGGGCGTGCCGCAAGGCGGGCGGCCCCGGCAAGGGTGCTTGATGAAAGGAGAAAAGACCCATGGACTTGTCCAAGTTCACGGAACGCTCGCGCGGTTTCGTCCAGGCGGCACAGACCATCGCGGTGCGCGAGGGACATCAGAAACTCGGCCCCGAGCATCTGCTCAAGGCGCTGATGGACGACGAGCAGGGGCTCGCCGCAAATCTAATCCGCCGCGCCGGCGGCGCGCCGGAGCGCGTGCTCGAGGCGGCGGAGGCCGGGCTGGCCAAGCTGCCCAAGGTCTCGGGCGACGGGGCCGGGCAGATGTATCTCGACACCCAGACCGCCAAGGTGCTCGACGAGGCGGAGAAGCTTGCCAAGAAGGCGGGCGACAGCTTCGTCCCCGTGGAACGCATCCTGACCGCGCTCGCGCTGGTGCGCTCGCCCGCGAAAGACGCGCTCGACGCCGGTGCGGTGAACCCGCAGAAGCTCAACGAGGCGATCAACGACCTGCGCAAGGGCCGCACCGCCGACACCGAGAGCGCGGAAGAGGGCTATGACGCGCTGAAGAAATACGCCCGCGACCTGACCGAGGCCGCGGCCGAGGGCAAGATCGACCCGATCATCGGCCGCGACGAGGAAATCCGCCGGGCGATGCAGGTGCTGTCGCGGCGCACCAAGAACAACCCGGTTCTCATCGGCGATCCCGGCGTCGGCAAGACCGCCATCGCCGAGGGCCTTGCGCTGAGGATCGTGAACGGCGACGTGCCCGAAAGCCTGAGGGACAAGAAGCTTCTGGCGCTCGACATGGGCGCGCTCATCGCCGGCGCGAAATACCGCGGCGAGTTCGAGGAGCGTCTGAAGGCGATCCTCTCGGAGGTCACCGCGGCGGCGGGAGAGATCATCCTCTTCATCGACGAGATGCACACGCTCGTGGGCGCGGGCAAGGCCGACGGGGCGATGGACGCGTCGAACCTTCTCAAGCCGGCGCTCGCGCGCGGGGAGCTTCTCTGCGTCGGCGCCACCACGCTCGACGAGTATCGCAAGCATGTCGAGAAGGACGCGGCGCTCGCCCGGCGCTTCCAGCCGCTCTTCGTGGCGGAACCGACGGTCGAGGACACGGTCTCGATCCTGCGCGGCATCAAGGAGAAGTACGAGCTGCACCACGGGGTGCGGATCTCGGATTCCGCGCTGGTGGCCGCGGCGCAGCTGTCCGACCGCTACATCACCGACCGCTTCCTGCCCGACAAGGCGATCGACCTCATGGACGAGGCGGCATCGCGGCTGCGGATGGAGGTCGACTCCAAGCCAGAGGAACTCGATGCGCTCGACCGGCAGATCCTGCAGATGCAGATCGAGGCCGAGGCGCTGAAGAAGGAGGACGACCAGGCTTCGCGCGACCGGCTGGAGAAGCTGGAAAAGGAGCTTTCGGACCTGCAGGAGCAGTCAGCCGAGATGACCGCGAAATGGCAGGCCGAGCGTGACAAGCTCGCCTCGGCGCGCGGGCTGAAGGAACAGCTCGACCAGGCGCGCAACGAGCTCGAGCAGGCCAAGCGCGAGGGCAACCTCACGCGTGCGGGCGAGCTCAGCTACGGGGTCATCCCGCAGCTCGAGAAGCAGCTCGCCGAGGCCGAGGCCGTCGAGGGCGAGGCCGACGTGATGGTCGAGGAGGCCGTGCGCCCCGAGCAGATCGCTGCGGTGGTCGAACGCTGGACCGGCATCCCGATGTCGAAGATGCTTGAGGGCGAGCGCGATAAGCTGCTGCGCATGGAGCAGGAGCTTCACGCCCGGGTGGTCGGCCAGGCGCAGGCGGTGCGGGCGGTGTCGAACGCCGTGCGCCGGGCGCGTGCCGGCTTGCAGGACGAGAACCGGCCGCTCGGCTCCTTCCTGTTCCTCGGCCCCACCGGCGTGGGCAAGACCGAGCTCACGAAGGCGCTTGCCGACTTCCTCTTCGACGACGAGGGCGCGATGGTTCGCATCGACATGTCGGAGTTCATGGAGAAGCACTCCGTCGCCCGCCTGATCGGCGCGCCGCCGGGCTATGTCGGCTACGAGGAAGGCGGTGTGCTGACCGAGGCGGTGCGCCGCAGGCCCTACCAGGTGCTGCTCTTCGACGAGGTGGAGAAGGCGCACCCGGACGTGTTCAACGTGTTGCTCCAGGTGCTGGACGACGGTCAGCTCACCGACGGGCAGGGCCACAAGGTGGACTTCAAGCAGACGCTCATCGTGCTGACGTCGAACCTCGGCAGTCAGGCGCTGAGCCAGTTGCCCGAGGGCGCCGATCCGGGGGCCGCCAAGGCCGAGGTGATGGAGGCGGTACGCAACCACTTCCGCCCCGAGTTCCTGAACCGGCTCGACGAGATCATCGTCTTCGACAGGCTGGACCGCGAGGACATGACCGGCATCGTGGACATCCAGCTCTCGCGCCTCGCGCGGCGTCTCGCGGACCGCAAGATCCGGCTGGAGCTCGACGACACGGCGCGCAAGTGGCTCGCCGACGAGGGTTATGACCCGGTCTTCGGCGCACGGCCGCTCAAGCGGGTGATCCAGCGCGCGTTGCAGGATCCGCTGGCCGAGAAGCTGCTGGCCGGCGACGTGCGCGACGGCGATGTGCTGACGGTGACGGCCGGCCCGGACGGGCTGGAGATCGGCGGGCATGTCGCCAGTTCCGGAAGCGAGCCGCCGCAGGACGCAGTCCTGCACTGACGCTTGCAGGCTTGCGAAAACGGACGGGCCCCCCGCGATTGCCGGGGGGCCTTTTTCCACGCGCCGGACCGGCGGCTCACTCGGGCAGAAGCACCGTGTCGATCACGTGGATGACACCGTTCGATGCCGAGATGTCGGCCTGCGTGACGCGGGCGTTCTCGACATGCACGGCGCTGCCTGTCGCGTTGATGTGAAGGCTTTGGCCCTGCACGGTCTCGGCGCTGAGGCGCTTGCCGGCAAGCTGGTCGGACGTCACCGCGCCGGGGACGACGTGGTAGGTCAGAACGCTCACGAGCTGGTCGCGGTTCTCCGGCTGGAGAAGCGACTCGACCGTGCCGGCGGGCAGTTTCTCGAATGCCGCGTTCGTCGGCGCGAAGAGCGTGAAGGGCCCCGGGCCCTGAAGCGTCTCCACGAGGCCGGCGGCCTGCACCGCGGTCACAAGGGTCGAGAACTGGTCGTTCGACGCGGCGACGCCGACGATATCGGGCTGGCTCGGCGTCGGTGCGCAGGCGGCGAGGCCCGCGGCGAGGCCCGTGGCGGCGAGGGCGCGAAGTGCGAAACGGCGGTTCATCACTGTCTCCTTTCGAAATGCACTGTCAGGATACGACGGCGGGGCGGCTGAGCCGCCCCGCGCCAAAAGATCGTTGCGGTTCGCGCCGGATCACTCCGGCAGGATAACCGCGTCGATCACGTGGATGACGCCGTTCGAGGCTTCCACGTCGGCCTGGATGACGCTCGCGCCGTCCACGGTCACGCCACCCTCGGTGCCGATGGTCACCGACTGGCCGTTCACGGTCTCGGCCATCATGCCGTCCGACAGATCGCCCGACATGACCTTGCCCGGCACGACATGGTAGGTGAGGATCGCGGTCAGCGCATCGGTATCCTCGAGCAGGCCCTCGACGGTGCCCTCGGGCAGCGCCGCGAAGGCGTCATCGGTCGGCGCGAAGACGGTGAACGGGCCTTCGCCCTTCAGCGTCTCGACGAGGCCTGCCGCCTCGAGTGCGGCCGCGAGCGTGGTGAAGCTGCCGGCCTCGACCGCGGTGTCGACGATGTCCTTGCCCATGTGGTTGTCGGCGAAGGCCGGCGCGGCCAGGGCGGTTGCAGCGGTCATCGCGAAGAAAGTTCTGCGGAACATTCGAGTTTCCTCCTTGAACGTCATGTCCCTGCGCTCGATGGCGCAGGCCTTGGTGCCGGGGCGGCGGCGTGCCGCACCGATCATCCGTTGCAGACTACGGCACGCGGACCGGTCCGGTTCACCGGGGATTTCCGCCGATGCGGCTTGACGTCGCAAGACGGCGCGCTAAGCGCGGTGCCTCGCAGGTTTCGACTTAAATTTTCGTGATCCGCCGTGATCGCCGGTTACTCGGCGATGGCTGCGCGCGTGATCCTGTCCAGAAGATCCTCGACTTCCTGCATCGGTCCGTCGGGGAAGCCGCGATAGCCGATCATCACCCGGTCCTCGCCTGCCTGCTGCACCACGAAGATATGGTAGGGGCAGTATGCCACGTTCATCGGATCGGCCTCCATCACGCTGCGGGAGACCTTGGCCGAGCAGAAGCCGAACACGTCCGCGGCCTCGTAGAGCTGCACGTCCGAGCCCACATCCTCGCGGGTGCGCGCCAGCATGTCTCCCACATGGCTGGTGTGGTCGATCACCAGCCCCTCGTCGAGGATCGCGTTCTCGAGCCCGAACACGACATCGCCGTAGGACAGATCCGTGTCGTAGGTGACGATGTCCTCGGCAAGGGCCGGGCCGGCGGCAAGGCACAGCGCGGCGGCTGCGCGGGCGAATGCGGTCATGGTGTCCTCCCAGAAAGGTGCGCGGCGCGGAGGGACCGGGCCGCCAATCCGGTCTTGACGGTAAGGCCCCCGCGGCCGCGTGACATTGAGGCAAATCAACATGCGGGCGACCCGGCCAACCGGCTTCGCAGCCGATGGCCAGCCCGCGAGCGGGCGCTGCATCACCACGGGGCTTGCGACCGTGACACCGCGCCTCTGCCGATCCCAACGCCATCGTGACGCGCCGTGCATTGGGCGGCGCGGCGGCGTAACCTATGTTGCGAGCGATAACTGGATCAGGGAGAGCCCCATGTCCCACCGCTGGAAGAACGACCTGACGGAGAATGACGTGACGCCGGAAGGCGCCTGGATCAGCCGCCGCGGCCTGATCGCGGGCGGCGCGGCGCTGGGGCTGGCGGGCCTCGCCCCCCTTGCCGAGGCCGCCGCGGAGGATCTTGAGTCCAACAGCTGGGAAGAGATCACCACCTACAACAATTTCTACGAGTTCGGCACGGACAAGAAGGATCCCGCGCGCCGCGCCGGGCAGATGACGGTGTCGCCCTGGTCGATCCGGATCGACGGGATGGTGGACCGCCCGGCGGACTACGCGTTCGAGGATATCCTCGCGCGGATGACGATGGAGGAGCGGATCTACCGTTTCCGCTGCGTGGAGGCGTGGTCGCGTGTCGTGCCGTGGAACGGTTTCGAGCTGGCGGACCTGCTCGATATGGCGGGCGTCCAGCCCGGCGCGAAATACGTGGCGTTCGAGACCTACCTGAACCGCGAGGAGATGCCGGGCACGCGTTTCCCGGTGCTCGACTGGCCCTATGTCGAAGGCCTTCGCCTCGACGAGGCGATGCACCCGCTTACCATCATGGCGACCGGCATCTACGGCCGCGATCTTCCCAACCAGAGCGGCGCGCCGCTCCGCCTCGTGGTGCCGTGGAAATACGGCTTCAAGTCGATCAAGTCCGTGGTGCGGATCACGCTGACCGAGGAAGAGCCGCCCACGAGCTGGAACAAGGCCAATCCGCGCGAATACGGCTTCTATTCCAACGTGAACCCCGAGGTCGACCATCCGCGCTGGAGCCAGGCGACCGAGCGGCGCATCGGCGGCGGGCTCTTCTCGGCGCGCCAGCCCACGCTCATGTTCAACGGTTACGCCGATGAGGTGGCGCCCCTTTACGCCGGCATGGACCTCACGAAGTTCTTCTGATGGCGCTCGCGCGGGCGATCTCTGCCGGGGCGCGGCGCGTCCCGGTCTGGGCGGTCTGGGCCGTGGCGCTCGCGCCCGTGCCGTGGCTCTTCTGGGCCGGGGCCACGGGCGGGCTGGGCGTGGAGCCGGTGGAGGTCCTGGAGCACCGCCTCGGCCTTTACGCGCTGCAGTTCCTGATCGCGGGGCTCGCGATCACGCCTCTGCGCCGGCATCTCGGCGTGAACCTGCTGCGCTTTCGCCGGGCTTTGGGCCTCATCGCGTTCACCTATGTCGCGCTGCACCTCGCCGTCTGGCTGCTGCTCGACGTTCAGGATCCGGCGCGGGTCTGGTCGGACATCCTGAAACGCCCCTACATCACCATCGGCATGGGCGCCTTCCTGCTCATGGTTCCGCTCGCGCTTACCTCGAACGACTGGGCCGTGCGCCGTCTGGGGGCCGCCATGTGGCGGCGCCTGCATCGCGTGACCTATGCGGTTGCGGTGCTTGGCGCGCTGCACTTCGTCATGCTGTCCAAGGGGCTCCAGCTCGAGCCGTTGTTCTACATGGGGGCGATTGTGGCGTTGCTGGCGTTGCGGCTGCGCCCGCGCGGCGCGGGCCGCGGTCTGTGGCGCGCCGACTCGGCCTGAACCGCCGCTTGCCGCTAGGTCACGACCC
>NZ_JBGFSI010000007.1:0-192533 GCF_041365735.1 Rhodosalinus sp. K401
ATCACAACACACCTCCGCAAGCCCTTTTTTCGTGAAACCGACACATTCCTGTGGAAAACTTCGATGCTCTTGGCCGCGGGTCTGCTCCTCAGGAGTGCTAGGCCGCCGCGGCCGCCCGCGCGAAGGCCTCGCGCAACCGCTCCAGCCCGCGCTCGCGCAATTGGCGCACGCGCTCCCGGGAGATGCCGTAGGTCTCGCCGAGGTCCGCCAGGGTCTGGGGCGGGTCCTGCACGTAGCTCGCGATGACGATCTCGCGCTCGCGGTCGGGCAGCGCCGACATGTGTCCCGCCATCTGCCGCCAGAAGGCGCGCCGATCGAGGCGCGCGCCCACCAGCGCCTCCGAATCGCCCGACGGATCCTCGATCAGATCCTGGATGTCGCTGCCGTCCTCGCCTGCCGCAGGCCGGTTGAGCGAGCCGTCCCGCGCCGCCAGCCGCTGGCGCATCGCCGCGACGGTCGTCTCGTCGACCTCGAGCTCGCGGGCGATCGCGGCGTCCAGCTCCTCGGGGCGCACCTCCCCGGAGAAGGCGAGCCGCGCCTCGACCCGGCGCAGGTTGAAGAAGAGGCGCCGTAGAGCGGGCGAATTGCCCAGACGCACCAGAGACCAGCTGCGCAGGCGGTAATCCTGGATCTCGGCGCGGATCCACCAGGCCGCGTAGGTCGAAAACCGGAAACCACGGTCCGGGTCGAACCGCTCCGCGGCCTTGAGAAGGCCGATATTGGCTTGCTGGACGATATCCTCGTCGGGCGCGCGCCCTGCCCCGCCGGCGCGCCGCGCCACCGAAACCGCCAGCGCGCGATGGGCCGTCACCAGGCGGTTGCGCGCGTCGGTGTCGCCCTCGTCGCGCCAGGCCCGCGCGAGCGCCAGCTCCGTCTCGGCGTCGAGGAATTCCGCCGGACGGTCGAGCTTGCTTCGGGAGCGGGACGGGGTGAATGGCTTGTTCATCGGGATCCGAGCAGCAGGGACGCCTTCAAGGGCGCAATCGTTTCGAAACGAAACTATGTTCCTGCGCGGCGGCTTGTCAATATGGTATCGGAACGCTACTTTCAGTCCATGACATCGCGCAGCGCCGACCCAAGCCACACGCCTGACGAGATCGCCGAGATGCTGGTCCATCTCGGACGCGCGGCGCGCGGCGAGGATGCCGCCGCGCGGCTGACGCCCGCGCAGTGGACCGGCCTTCGGTTTTTCGCCCGCGCCAACCGCGCCTCGCGCACACCATCCGCCTTCGCCAGCTTTCACGCCACGACGCGGGGGACCGCGTCGCAAACCGTGAAATCGCTCGAACAGAAGGGGCTGCTGACCCGCAGCCGCTCGGACGAGGATCGCCGCTCCGTGAGGTTCGAGTTGACGAGCCATGGCCGCACGATGCTTCGCGCCGATCCGCTGCGTCATCTGGCCCACGCGATCGAGCGCCTGCCGGACCGGCAGCGCGCGGCGCTGTCCGCGGCGCTTCCGGCCGTCGCGACGGACCTCGCGACGATGCGCGGCGCGAGCGCCTTCGGCACCTGCGGCGACTGCCGGCATTTCGCCGGGCGCGACGGCGGCGGATACTGCGCCTGCGTCGCGGCCGAACTCACGCCCGCCGAAATCGGACAGCTCTGCGCGAATTTCGCCGCCGATACCACGCACACCACGGATCCAGAGGAGACGACGTGACCTCCACACCCCCCGATCTCGGCCGACGAGAGGCCCCCGAGCCCTCGAACGGCCTGTCCCACCTTGGCCGCATCATCGCCGTGGCGAGCGGCAAGGGGGGCGTCGGCAAGTCCACCGTGACCACCAATCTCGCGCTGGCGCTGGCCGGGCGCGGGTTGCGCGTGGGTGTGGTGGACGCCGATCTTTACGGCCCCTCGATCCCGGGGATGCTCGGCGTGCCCACAGATGAGCCGCCCCTGCTCGACGCGGCGCGAAAGGTCATCCCGGCCGACGCGCACGGGGTGAAGGTGATCTCGATGGGGATGCTCACCGGCGACGACAAGCCCGCGATCCTGCGCGGCCCCATGGTGGCCAAGTATCTGCGCATGTTCGTCACAGAGGTTGCGTGGGGAGAGCTCGACGTGCTGCTGCTCGACCTGCCGCCCGGCACGGGCGACGTGCAGCTTACGCTGGCGCAGGCCTTCCCGCTCTCGGGCGCGGTCATCGTGACGACGCCGCAGGACGTGAGCCTGAAGATCGCGCGGCGCGGCCTGCGCATGATGGAGCAGGTGAAGGTGCCGATCCTCGGCATCGTCGAGAACATGAGCGGGTTCACCTGTCCCGACTGCGGCTCGGTCACCCACATCTTCCACCGCGGCGGCGGCGAGCGGATCGCCGCGGATCTGGGCGTGCCCTTCCTCGGCGCCGTGCCGCTCGACCCGGCCGTGGTCGATTGCGGCGACGCGGGCAAGCCGCTCGTGGTGGCCTACCCGGACACGCCCGCCGCCGAAGCCTACCGCCGGATCGCCCACGAGGTGGCCGGAGAGGTCGAGGGCGGCGGCGGTCTTGCCCTGCCCTTCGACTGGGACTGGCAGAGCGGCGAGGGCAAGCCGCGCGGCGCGCCCGAGGCCGCGCGGCCCGGCGGCATGCCCGAACGGCCCGTCGCGGTGGAAAGCCCGGATGCGCGGACGCTGGGGATCGTCTGGGCCGACGGCCATCGCAGCCGCCACGACGTGCGCGACCTGCGTCTGGCCTGCCGCTGCGCGCAATGCGTCGACGAGATGAGCGGCCGGGCGCTTCTCGATCCGGCGAGCGTGCCGCTCGACATCGAACCGCGCCGCATCTGGTCGCTGGGCAACTACGCCATCGGCATCGCCTTCAGCGACGGCCACCAGAGCGGGATCTACCCCTTCTCGACCCTGCGCGCCATGCAGCCTGCGGAGGTGGAAGATGTCTGAGAGACTGCGTATCCGCGCCGAACGCGCCGCGAGCGACCCAGACACCATGCGCTTCGTGTTGGAGCGCGCGGTGCAGGAGGGCGCGAGCTGTTCGGCGGACGGGGAGGACGCGGGCGACGCCCCCCTGCCCCGCGCGATCCTCGGCCTCGACGGCGTGCGGACGCTTCATGTCTCGGGGCCGGCAGTCACCGTGACGAAGGCGCCCGGGGCCGATTGGGAGGCGCTGAAGCCCTCGGTCGCCACCGCGATCCGTGAGGTGCTGGCGACGACCGACGCCCCCCTCGGCGCCGGCGCGAAAGCCCCCGGCGCGGCGCGGTCCGACGCAGAGGTGCTGCGCGCCGTGCAGCATGTTCTCGACGCGCAGGCCAACCCGGCCATCGCCGCCCATGGCGGGCATGTCGCCGTCACCGACGTGAAGGACGGGACCGTGAGCCTGCGGATGTCGGGCGGCTGCCAGGGCTGCGCCGCCTCCGCCGCGACGCTGCGCCACGGTGTCGAGCAGATGATCCGCACCGCCGTGCCGGAGGTGCGCGAGATCGTGGACGTGACCGACCACTCGGCGGGCACCAATCCCTATTATTCCGACGCCCCCGCCGCACCCTCCGGCGCGACGCCGCTTCTGAACCGGCCCGTGCCCGAGGGCGCGATCAGCCACGAGAACGGGCAGTTCATGGTAGCGCCGGAATATCTCGGCCCGAAGCTCGGCCTCACGGCCGAGGACCTGCGGCAGGCGCTCCGCGCGGGCGAGGCCACCGCGCGCGTCGAGGAAGGCACGGGCCCCGACCGGGGCATGACCCGTGTCACGGTGCGCCACAAGACGCGCGCCTGGTCGGCCGAGATCGCGCCTGACGGCTCCGCGCGCGAGGTCCCGCCGCCGCGCGGCGCAAGCGACGACGACGCGGCCCTGCGCCAGAAGATTCGCAGTCAGGTCGCGGGCGCACCGCCGGGCGACCTGCCGATGACATACGGCGCGCTCGCCCGCGCGCTCGGCATGTACATGCCCGGCGCCGTGCGCCGTGTCACCCGCGCGCTCGAAGCCACCATGGCGGAGGATGCCGCCGCCGGCCGGCCCTTCCTGGCCGCGCTCGTCGTGAGCCGGATGCGCGGCCAGAAGCCCGGGCGCGGGTTCTTCGACGAGGCCGCGCGCCTCGGCCGGGGTCCGAAATCCGGCGAGGACGAGGAGGCGTGGTGGGCCCGCGAACTCGCCAAGGCACGCGCGACCTATCTGGAGCCGACCCCGGCGGGCTGACGCGCCGCCGCCCGGACCGCCGCTACTCCGCCAGGTGGCAGGCGACGCGCGTCCGGCCGATCTGCCGCATTTCGGGCCGTTCCTTCGCGCAACGCTCCACCGCGATCGGGCATCGCGGATGGAAGGCACAGCCCGGCGGCGGGTTGATCGCGTCGGGGATCTCGCCCTTCGGAGGCGCGACCTCGCGCCCGAAATCGTCCATGCGCGGCGCGGCATCGAAGAGCATCTGCGTGTAGGGGTGCTTCGGCTCCTCGAAGAGCCGGTCGCGCGGCGCCTCTTCCACGAGCCGTCCGAGGTAAAGCACGCCGATCACGTCGGCCATGTGCTGCACCACGGTGAGGTCGTGGCTGATGAAGAGATAGGTGAGCCCCAGCTCCTCCCGCAGATCGCTCATCAGGTTCAGCACCTGCGCCTGCACGGAGACGTCGAGCGCCGAGGTCGGCTCGTCGCAGACGATCACCCGCGGGTTGGACGCCAGCGCGCGGGCGATGCAGATGCGCTGGCGCTGCCCGCCCGAGAACTCGTGCGGGAACTTGGAGACGTCCTGCGCCGACAGCCCCACCTGTTCCAGAAGCCGCTCCGCCAGCCCCGCCGTCTCGCCGCCCCGTGCCTTCACCGGCTCGGCGATGATGTCGCGCACCCGCCAACGCGGGTTGAGCGAGGCGAAGGGATCCTGAAAGATCATCTGCACGTCGGAGCGGATGCGATCGACCTCGGCCGCATCCGCCTCGCGCGAGAGGTCCACGCCCTCGATCTCGACCGCGCCCTCGGTAGGCGGCACCAGGCCCACCACGATCTTGCCGATGGTGGACTTGCCGGAGCCCGACTCGCCCACCAGCGCGTAGACCGACTTTTCCTCGACCTCGAAGGAGACGTCGGAGACGGCGGTGAGAAAGGCCCTGGGCCGCCGCTCGAGCACGCGGTTGAGCCAAGGCTTGGACACGTCGAAGACGCGCGTCAGACGACGCACCGAAATCAGCGAACTCATGCGGCGCTTTCCTCCGCGTCCGGGGTCAGCGGGAACCAGCAGGCCGCGCGCCCCTCGCAGGCGGCCAGCGTGGGCGGCGGATCCTGCCGGCACTTGTCCTCGGCCCGATCGCAGCGCGGGTTGAACGGGCAGCCCGCCGGCAGGGCGTTGAGCCGCGGCATCGCGCCGGGGATCTGGCGCAGCCGCTGCCGCCCGAGAGAGGCGAGCGGCGTCGAGGCCATGAGGCCCGCGGTATAGGGGTGGCGCGCGCGCGTCAGCACCTCGCGCACCGGGCCGAGTTCCACGAGCCGGCCGGCATACATGACCGCCACGCGGTCTGCCGCCTCGGCGATCACGCCCATGTCGTGGGTGACGAGCATCACGGCCACGCCCTTCTCGCGGCAGAGCCGCTTCAGCAGCGCGATGATCTGCGCCTGCACCGACACGTCGAGCGCCGTGGTGGGCTCGTCGGCGATCACGAGGTCGGGCTCGGCGCAGAGGGCAAGCGCGATCACCACGCGCTGGCGCATGCCGCCCGAGAACTCGTGCGGGTAGCTGCCGATCCGGGCCGCGGCGGCGGGGATGCCCACCTCTTCCAGCGCCGCCACCGCGCGCCGGCGCGCCTCCGCCTGGCTTACCGGCAGATGCTCGAGGATCGTCTCGGTCAGCTGATCGCCGATGGTCAGCAGCGGGTTGAGCGAGGTCAGCGGATCCTGGAATATCATGCCGATCTTGTTGCCGCGGAGCTTGCGCAGCCGGTCGCGGGGCAGGTTGTCGATCCGCTCGCCGTTGAGCAGGATCTCGCCCCCCGTGATGCGCGCCGGGGGATCGAGGAGGCCGATCACCGCGTTGCCGGTCATCGACTTGCCGGCGCCGGATTCGCCCACCACGCCGAGGATCTCGCCCGCGCGGATGTCGTAGCTGACCCCGTCGGTCGGGCGCAGCGTGCCCGCGCGGGTGGGGATCTCCACGACCAGGTCGCGGACGGAAAGCACGGGCGGGGCGTTCGCGCCGTCCCGCCCCTGGGTCGGGGTCGTGTCCGTCATCTGAGCCTCGGGTTGAGCGCGTCGCGCAGCCAGTCGCCCAGAAGGTTGATCGACAGCGCGAGCGCGAGCAGGGCAAGCGCCGGGAAGAAGAGGATCCACCACTCGCCCGAGAACATGAATTCCTGTCCGATCCGGATCAGCGTGCCGAGCGACGGCTGTGTCGGCGGTGCGCCGACGCCGAGGAAGGAAAGCGTGGCCTCGGCGATGATCGCGAGCGCGAGGCTGATCGTGGCGATCACCAGCACCGGATTCAGCACGTTGGGCAGGATGTGGCGCAGCATGATCGCGGGGCCCGTGCGGCCAATGAGCCGCGCGGCCTGCACGTACTCCTTGTTCTTCTCCACCATGGTCGCGCCGCGCACGACGCGGGCGAACTGCACCCAGTCGCTGAGCCCGATGGCCAGGATCAGCACCCAGATGGCCATTTCGTTGCGGTATTCGGGCGGCGTGATGCCCTTGGCGATCCCGAAGATCAGCATGGCGACGAGGATCGCGGGGAAGGTCAGCTGCACGTCCGCCACGCGCATGATGATCGTCTCGGTCCAGCCGCCCACATAGGCCGCGATCAGTCCCAGCGTCACGCCCAGCACCATGGCCAGCAGCACGGCGCAGAACCCGACGAAGAGGGAGATCCGCATGCCGAAGAGGATGGTGGAGAAGACGTCGCGGCCCTGATCGTCGGTGCCGAGGATGAAGTAGTCGCCGGTGAACTGGTTCGCCGTGCCGGGCGGGGTGAAGCCGTTCATCAGGTTGAGCGTCGCCGGGTCGAACGGATCGTGCGGCGCGATCAGGGGTGCCAGGACCGCGCCGAGGATCAGGACAAGAACCACGGCGAAGCTGGCCATCGCGATCGGGGAGCGGCGGAAGGAATAGGCGAAATCGCTGTCCCAGGCGCGCTTGAGGCGGCGCATGGCGCGGGCCTCGCGGACGGGGCTGAGCGGTGCATCTGTCATGCCGGCTTTCCTCCGGTGCGATCGACGCGCAGGCGCGGGTCGATCGCGAAATAAAGCAGGTCGACGATCAGGTTGATGCCGACGAACATGACCGAGATCATCATCAGGTAGGCGGCCATCACGGGGATGTCGACGAACTGGATCGCGTTGATGAAGAGAAGCCCCACCCCCGGCCACTGGAACACCGTCTCGGTGATGATCGCGAAGGCGATGATGGAGCCGAGTTGAAGCCCGGTGATCGTGATGACGGGCACCATCGTGTTCTTGAGCGCATGGCGGAAGTTGATCGCCCGCTCGCGCAGGCCGCGGGCACGGGCGAAGCGGATGTAGTCCTGCCGCAGCACCTCGAGCATTTCCGTGCGCACCAGCCGCATGATGAGCGTCATCTGGTAAAGCCCGAGCGTGATCGCCGGCAGGATAAGCGCCTTGAGCCCGCTTTCGGTCAGGAACCCGGTCGTCCACCAGCTGCCGACCCGCGTGACCTCGCCCCGCCCGAAGGACGGCAGCCAGCCGAGTTCGACCGAGAAGAGATAGATCAGCAGGATCCCGATCAGGAAGGTCGGCAGCGACACCCCGACGAGCGAGAGGGTCATGATCGTGTTGGCCGCGATGCCCCGCCTTCGGATCGCCGTGAAGACGCCGAGGCCGATCCCCGCCACCAGCGCGAAAAGGCCCGACATGAAGGCAAGTTCCAGCGTGGCCGGAAGCCGTTCGACCAGGATCTCCGACACCTCGCGGCCCTGGCGGTAGGATATTCCGAAATTGCCCTGCGCCGCCTGTTCGAGGAAACGCCAGTACTGCACGGGGAAAGGCTGGTCGAGCCCAAGCTCCATGCGCAGCCGTTCGACATCCGCCTGGGTGCGCTCCTGGCCGAGCATGTTGTCCACCGGGTCGCCGACGAAGCGGAACATGGAGAAGGCGACAAGCCCCACGACAAGCAGGACCAGCAGGGACTGGAACACGCGGCGGATGACATACGCGAGCATCCCGGCAAACTGTCCGCAAACGGCTGGGGCGTCAAGAACGCGGGCGCATGGCTGACGTGACGACTGCCGCCGCGTGGCCGCGTGCACGCCCCGTCGCGGCGTTCTGCCGGCCGCCCGCTCTATGCCCCGGCGGTCGAACGCACGACCACAAGATGGCCGGGAAGGCGGTTCGAAAAGGAAAGGGCGGCCCTCAGACCGCCCTTTCGCCGTTCCTTGCCGGATCGGCTCAGTTCATTTCGAAGAACTTCATCTTGGGATCGTCCTCGGGGCTCACCTCGATACCCACGCGGTCCGTCATGCCCCAGTTGAGCACCTGGTGGTGGACCGGCAGGTAGAGCGTCTCTTCCTGCACGACTTCCCAGATCGTGGCGATCATCTCGTTGCGCGCCTCGAGATCGGTTTCGGAGGCGAGCATCTCGATCATCTCGTCGATCTCGGAGTTCGAGAAGCCGGTGTTGTTCCAGCTGCCGCGCTCGGATCCGCGGGTGTGGACGAGGAAGTTGAAGATGTATTCCGAATCGTAGGTCGGCACGCCCCAGCCCAGCATGTAGAAATCGGTCTCGCCGTTGGTGATCAGCGGGAAGTGCTGCGCCTTGGGCTTGGCGTCGAGGTTCACCGTGATGCCGATCTGGGCCATCATCCCCACGACCGCCTGGCAGATCGCCTCGTCGTTGACGTAGCGGTCGTTCGGGCAGTCGAGCTGGATCGAGAAGCCGTCGGCATAGCCCGCTTCCTCCATCAGCGCCTTCGCGGCGTCGACATCGGTCGAGATCTGGTCCATCTCGGCAGTCCAGCCGTTGACGAAGGGCGGCGCGATCATGCCTGCGGGTGCGGACTGGCCGCGCATCACGACCTGCTGGATCGCCTCGCGATTGATCGCCAGATTCATCGCCTTGCGCACGTTCACGTCCGCCAGCGGGTTCGCGCCGACCACGTCGTCATTGGCGATGTCGTCCGCCCCGAGGTTCAGCCCGAAGAAGATCGTGCGGTTCTGCGGGGCGGTCTTGACGACAAGGCCCTCGGTCTCGCCCACGCGGCCCAGGTCCTGCACCGGCACGTCCTGGATGAAGTCCACCTCGCCCGACAGGAGCGCGGCGACGCGGGTGGCGGCGTTCTGGATCGGGGTGTAGACGATCTCGGTCACCTCGAGCGGGAACATGTCCTTGCCCCAGTAGTTCTCGTTCTGGGTCAGGACCGTCCGCACGTCGGGCTCGCGGCTGACGAGCGTGTAGGCACCGGTGCCCATCGCGTTGGTGGCGGCGAAGGTCGTCTCGCCGCTCTCGACGTCCTGCACCTCGACCGCGCCGTTGGCCTCGGCCCAGCCCTTGTCCATCATGAAGAGGTTGGTGAGGTTCGCCGGCAGGATCGGGTTCGGACCGTCGGTCACGAATTCGACGGTGTGATCGTCGACCGCGCGCACCTCGACCACGGAGGAGAGCAACTCCTTCATGTTGGACTTTTCCGACTTCGCCCGGTTGATCGAGAACACCACGTCCTCGGCGGTGAAATCCGAGCCGTCGTGATATTTCACGCCCTGGCGCAGGTTGAACACCCAGACGTTCGGGTCGTCCGCGGACGGCGCCCAGTCGGTGGCGAGCGCCGCCTGGAACTGGCCGTCCATGTCCCGGATGATGAGCGGCTCGTAGATCTGGTGGGCGAGGGTATGGGTCGGTCCCTCGTTCTGGGCGTGCGGGTCGAGCGTGAGCGAGTCGCCCGCCCGCGCCCAGCGCAGCGTCTCGGCGGACGCGCCCGCGGCGGTCGTCACGAGAAGGGTGGTCGCCAGAAGGGCTGTCGTGCGTTTCATGTCTGTCTCCCTGTCGGTCATGGCCGCCCCGTTGCGCCGGGGCGGATGGTGGCGCGAGGATAACGCAACGGGCGGGACGGGCAACAGGCAGCTTCGGGCGACCCGGGGGCAGCCCCCCGGCGGGGGTCCGCGCGCCGCGGGCGGCCTTCGGGCGCGAAGCGGGTGTTGCGCCGGGCCGGTTCGCCCTATGTCTGGCACGACAGCAAGCACCCGCGTGCAGCCCCGTGGGGCCGCGCCAGCCCGAAAGGACCGTTTCGATGAGGATCAACGCCGATTTCTCAAGGCGCGTCGTGGTCAGCTTCGACGCCAGCGACTGGGTGCCCTCGCCGATGCCGGGCGTGGAGCGCAAGATGCTGGATCGCATCGGCGCCGAGGTCGCGCGCGCCACCAGCATCGTGCGCTACGCGCCGGGCAGCGCCTTCTCGGCGCATACCCATGACGGCGGCGAGGAGTATCTCGTGCTCGACGGCACGTTCTGCGACGAGCACGGCGCCTTTCCGGTGGGCAGCTACGTCCGCAACCCGCCGACCTCCCGCCATACGCCCTCGGCGCCCGACGGCGCGACCATCCTCGTGAAGCTGCACCAGTTCGACCCGGCCGACCGCACTGAGGTTCACGTGGACACCGCGGCGCGGGACGCCCCGCGCCTGCCGCTCTTTTCGGACAGCCGCGAGGATGTGGCGATCGAACGCTGGGCGCCGGGCGCCGAGGTATCGATCGACGCCCCGGGCGGGATGGAGGTCTTCGTGCTCGAGGGCGACTTCGCCGAGGCCGGCGACACGCTGCGCCGGTGGGACTGGCTGCGCCTGCCGCCCGGAACGGCGACCAAGGCCAAGGCCGGCGCCGATGGCGCGCGCGTCTGGGTGAAGTCCGGCCATCTCGTTCACGTCCCCGCCGATGCCTGAGGCACCGAACGCCCCCCCGCGAAGCGCAGACCGGACGATGACGTGACGGTCGTTCCCGGGCAGAAGAATCGAGGCCGCTTCGGCTGACTTGCGGGATGGTGCCGGCACCAGGGATCGAACCCGGGACCCCCTGATTACAAGTCAGGTGCTCTACCAGCTGAGCTATACCGGCCCGAGGGCTGCGTTAGACGATCGCGCGTCGTCTGTCCAGCAAAGGACGCCCGGTTTGACGCGACTGCGGGCGCGGGTATAGCTGCGGCGCTGACGGAGGAGCGGCATGAAGGTCATCATCCACACCGGCGCACACTGCACCGACGAAGACCGGCTGCTCAAAAGCCTTCTGCGCAACGCCGACACGCTGCGCGGGGCCGGTGTGGCGGTGCCCGGACCGGGGCGCTACCGGAAGCTTCTGCGCGACACACTGACCTCGATGCGCAAGACCGCGCCCGCCGAAGACGCCCGCGAGGTGATCCTCGACGCGATCCTCGACGAGGACCCGGACGCTGTGCGCCGGCTGGTGCTCTCGAACGACAGCTTCTTCGCGGCCCCGCGGCTGGCGCTCGCGGGCGGGACGCTCTACCCGCTGGCGGAGGAACGGCTGGCCTACCTCGCCGAACTGCTGCACGAGGACGAACTCGTGATGGCCATGGGGCTGCGCGACCCGGCAAGCTTCCTGCCCGCGCTCTTCGAAAGCTCCAAGCATACCGATTTCGACGAGATGCTCGACGGCGCCGATCCGGAAACGCTGCGCTGGTCGGACCTCGTCATCCGCATCCGCGACGCGCTGCCGGGACTGCAGATGATTCTCTGGTGCAACGAGGACACGGCCTTCGTCTGGGCCGACGTTCTGCGCGCTGTGGCCGGGCTGCCCTCCGAGACCGACCTGGCCGGGGATTTCGACGTGGCCTCGGCGATCCTGACCGACCTGGGCGCCGCGCGGCTCAGGGGATACCTCAAGGAGGCCCCCCCGATGAAGCCGGCGCAGCGCCGGCGGGTGATGGCCGCCTTCCTCGACCGCTACGCGGACCCCGGCAAGGTGGAGGAAGAGATCGACCTGCCGGGATGGGACGCGGCGAAGCTGGAGCGGCTCAGCGCCGCCTACGACGCGGACGTCGCGCGCATCGCGGCGATGCCCCAGGTCCGCTTCATCCGGCCCTGATCTCGGCCCCTCCCTGCCAGACGCGGGCGAGCGAGAGAGCCTCGTCCAGAAGCACCATGTCCGCCCTGAGCCCGGGCGCAAGGCGCCCCGCGCGCAGCCCGGCGACCCGCGCCGGGATGGAGGTAGCCATGGCGAGCGCGCTGTCGCGGTCGAGGCCCACCGGCCCGGTCATCACCGAAAGCGCGCCAGCCATGTCGAGATCGGCGCCCGCAAGCGTGCCGTCCTCCAGCGTCAGACGCCCGCCCGCGCGACGGATCTCTCGTCCGCCAAGATGAAAGCGCGCCGCGTCCGTTCCCGCCGCGGCCATCGCGTCGGTCACAAGGAAAAGCCGTCCGGGCCCGGCCTTGGCGCGCAACGCCACGCGGATCGCCGCGGGATCGACGTGGACCCCGTCCGCGATCAGCCCCGCATCGACCGTACCCGCCTCGAGCGCCGCCCCGACGAGACCCGGCGCCCGCGCCGTGAGCTGCGACATCGCGTTGAAGAGATGCGTGACGGCGCGCGCGCCCGCCGCGAAGAGCGCGGCGCACGCCTCGGCCGGCGCATCCGTATGCCCCAGCGAGACCAGCACCCCGGCCCGGGCGAGCGCGGCGACCTGGGCGGGCGTGACCGCCTCAGGCGCCACCGTCAGCATCAGCAGGGAAAGCCGGCGCGCCGCGTCCAGATAGAGATCGAGATCGTCCTGCGTCATCGGGCGCAACCGCGCCGGGTCGTGCGCACCCGGCCGGGCGAGATGCGGCCCCTCGAGATGAAGCCCCGCGACGCCCGGCCACCCCGCGCCCGCCACGGCCGAGATGGCGGCCCGCGTCGCCTCGGGCGTGTCGCTGACGAGCGTGGGCAGGATGGTCGTCGCGCCGAGCCGCGCATGGGCGCGGGCGATGCCGGCGACCCCGTCGGCCGAGAGCGCCTCGCCCAGCATGGCGCCGCCGCCGCCGTTCACCTGCAGATCGACGAAACCCGGGGCCAGCAGGCCGCCCGCCAGACGCTCCACCGCGACCTGCCGGGGCAGATCGCTTTCGGGCAGCACGGCGGCGATGTCCCCGTCCTCAAGAAGGACGGCGTGCCCGCGACGCGTCCGCGTGCCGTCGAAAACCTCCGCCCCGGTCAGCGCGCGGGTGCCGTTCAGGCCATGCCCAGCGCGGATTTGTACATCTCCAGCACCGCCTCCTCCTCGGCGATGTCGTCGGGCTCGCGCTTGCGCAGCGCGATCACCTTGCGCATCACCTTGGTGTCGTAGCCGCGCGCCTTCGCCTCGGCCATGACCTCCTTCTGCTGATCGGCGATTTCCTTCTTCTCGGTCTCGAGCCGCTCGAACCGCTCGATGAACTGGCGCAACTCGTTCGCGGCGACGCCATAGGCGTCAGCCGTGCCGCCCGCGCCGTCCCGCTCGGCGAAATCCTGCATGGCACCCTGCCTCCGTGCTTTGTGGGGAAGCTACTTGCTAGCGCCCTGCCGGCCCCCTCGCAAGGGGTTGCCGGGGGCGCCCCGATCCACTAGCTCGCCCGGCGTGGCGCGGCGAGGAGAAGGCGCATGGACATCTTGATCTGGAGCGGTGCGGCCCTCGCGCTTCTGGGATTGGCGGGCCTCGTCTGGAGCATCGCGACGGTGGCCGGCGCCAAGCGCGCGAAGCTCGACGACGACGAGATGCGCGCGGTTCTGCAAAAGGCGCTGCCGCGCAACCTCGCCTCGCTCGGCCTCTCGGTGATCGGGCTCATGGCCGTGATCGTGGGCGTTGCGCTCGCCTGACGTTGCGCGCTCAGACCGGCAGGTTGTCGAACCTGTCCTCGATCAGGTCGTCGGGCTCCTCCTCGTCCGCCGCGCGGAATTCGCGCGCCTTGAGCCGCGCGACCAAGTCCTCCAGACGCAGGAGCAAGTCCTCGCGCAGCGTCTCGTCGGCCTCGGGCAGGCGCTTCTCGATATCCGCGATCTCCGCTTCGAGCCCGGTCGTCTCAGACGTTTCGTCCGCCATGGCGCTTCCCCCTCGGGTCATGTGTTCAAAGATGCCGCGCAATCCGCGCAGAACGGCGTGGCCGGCAGCACATCGAGGCGTGCGGGGTTGATCTCTTTCCCGCACTTGACGCAGTGGCCGTATTCTCCCTCGCGGATGCGCTGAAGCGCGGCACGAATGCGGCGGACCTCTTCCTGTCCGGCCTCGCCCAGCGCCTCGAGCACCTCGTCCCCCTCGCGTTCGACCGCGTCTTCCTCCCAGTCGCGGGAATGCGGCTCGTCGAGCTCGGCCTCGATGGAATGCAGCCTGGCATCCAGTTCGCCGAGGCGCGCCAGCAAGGTCGCGCGGCGGTCTTCAAGGGTGGCCATTCAGTCTCTCTCCTCGGATGAACTTCGGTCAGCATGTCGGTCAAGGTGCCCGCTTGCCTTGACGCAGGTCAAGACGATTGCCGAGCCGCGTCGCCCTTGATACACATTCCCGAAATTGTATATGTTGTGGCGCAACGAAGGGAGACGCCCCATGAAACCAGAAGTCAAAGCCTTCTTCGACGAAGCGACCAACACGATTTCCTACGTCGTGCGCGAGCCCCACGGCAAGGCCGCCGCGATCATCGACAGCGTGCTGGACTTCGATTACGCTTCCGGGCGCACCGACACGCGCTCGGCCGACGCGATCATCGAGCATGTCAGGGCCGAGGATCTCGATCCCGTCTGGATCCTCGAGACGCACGTGCACGCGGACCACCTCTCCGCCGCGCCCTACCTGCAGGAGAAGCTGGGCGGCCGGATCGGGATCGGAGAGAACATCCGCATCGTGCAGGACACCTTCGGCAAGGTGTTCAACGAGGGCACCGAGTTCCAGCGCGACGGCAGCCAGTTCGACCGGCTTTTCAAGGAGGGCGACAGCTTCCACATCGGCCAGCTTCGGGGCGACGTGCTGCACACGCCCGGCCACACGCCAGCCTGCCTGACCTACGTCATCGGCGACGCGGCCTTCGTGGGCGACACGCTCTTCATGCCCGATTTCGGTACCGCGCGCTGCGACTTCCCGGGCGGCTCGTCCGAGACGATGTACGACTCGGTGCAGAAGATCCTCGCCCTTCCCGACGAGACGCGCATCTTCGTCGGCCACGACTACAAGGCGCCGGGCCGCGAGGATTACGCCTGGGAGACGACCGTGGGCGAGCAGAAGGCGAAGAACGTCCACGTGGGCGGCGGCAAGTCGAAGGACGACTTCGTGCGCATGCGCGACGAGCGTGACGCGACGCTGAACATGCCCAAGCTCATCATCCCGTCGCTCCAGGTGAACATGCGCGCGGGCCAGATGCCGCCGGCGGACGATCAGGGCGACGTCTTCCTCAAGGTGCCGGTCAACAAGATCTGACCGGCGCATGATTTGGCCCCGGCGCGGGACGCGCGATCCCGCGCCGGGGCTGCGATTGCCTGACAGGGACATAAGGGAAACGCGACGATGGAACAGGACTGGATTTGGGGTCTGATCGGCGGGCTGCTGATCGGCTCGGGGGGTGCGGTCTATCTTCTGGCCAACGGCCGGATCATGGGCGCAAGCGGCATCCTAGGGGGGCTCGTGGATGGCTCGGGACGCAGCGACGCGTGGGAGCGCCTTGCCTTCCTCGCGGGCGTGGTGCTGCTGCCGGTGCTGCTCTACCCGCTCTACGGCGCGGTCGAGACGAACGTGACGTCGAACTGGGCGGTGCTGATCGCCGCCGGCCTGCTGGTGGGCCTCGGCACCCGCATCGCCAACGGCTGCACCTCGGGCCACGGCGTCTGCGGGATCTCCCGGTTCAGCCTGCGCGGGATCGCCTCGACTGTGGGCTACATCCTTGCCGGCGGCGTCACGGTGCTGCTTTTCCGCCATGTCTGGGGGATCATCTGATGCGACACGTCTTCGCCTTTCTCGCAGGCGGGCTCTTCGGGGCCGGGCTTTTCATTTCGGGCATGACCGACACGGCCAAGGTGCAGGGTTGGCTCGACATCTTCGGCGACTGGGATCCGACGCTCGCCTTCGTGATGGGCGGCGCGATCATCCCCATGGCGATCGCCTGGCGGCTGGCCGGACGCCGCCGGACACCGGTCCTGGGCGGGACGTTCCCGCCCCCGCCCCCCGTGCGTCTCGACCGGCGCCTCGCCGCGGGCTCCGTCATGTTCGGCATGGGCTGGGGGCTTGCCGGCCTCTGCCCCGGACCGGCCGTGGCATCGCTGAGCTATGGTGGCGTCGGCCACTGGGTCTTTTTCGCGGCGATGATCGCGGGCATGATGGTGTGGCCGGTCCTGCGGGGCGCGCTGGAGCGCCCCGTGGCGGCGGAATGAGGAGAACGAGCATGGACATTCGCCAGATCGACGCGCGCTATCACGTCTCGCCCCAGATCGCGGCCGAGGACGCCGAGGCGCTCGCCGAGGCGGGCTTCACCCGGGTGATCTGCAACCGGCCCGACGCCGAGGTGCCGCCGAGCCACCAGGCGGAGGCGATCGGCGAGGCGGTGCGGGCCGCGGGCCTCGAATTCGAGGTCCTGCCGCTCACCCATGAGACGATGACGCCCGAGAACGTGGCCCGGCAGGCCGCGCTCGTGGACACGGCGCCCGGAAAGGTGCTGGCCTACTGCGCGTCCGGCACACGCGGCACGGTGGTCTGGGCCCTCGGGCAGGCGAGGCGACAGTCTCCCGAAGAGATCCTTTCCGCCGCGGCGCAGGCGGGATACCGCATCGACGGGCTTCGGCCCACGCTCGACGCGCTTGCCGGGCGCGGCTGAGGCGCCGCCGCACGCGGGCTAGGCGTTCCCGGTCCCTGTGTCCGTGTCGCCAGATGCGAGGGCGTCCATGTCGAAGGGCGCCCTGTCGCCGTCCGTGAAGGCGCCTGCCTGCACGGGCTCGAAGTCGAGCGGGGGCAGGTCCGGCAAGTCGAGCGGGGCGCTTTCGGGCGCGGGCGGCTGCGTCCCGGACGGCGGATCGGCCTCCTCGATGGGTGGCAGCGCCACCTCCGGCGGGGAGGGGTCCTGCGGGCGGTCCGGCCCGCTCTCGTCCGTGGGGGTCTCGTCCGGCGTGTCAGCGGCGTCCTGGGCATCCGGCAGCCCCTTGGGCCGCCCCGGGAGGCGCACCGCGCGCATCCCCTCCACCCGGCCGAGCCGCACCTTGCAAAGCACGCGGCCGTCCGGGGCCTCCAGCTCTGCCGAGGCCAGCGCGCCGTCGGGAATGGCGAAGCGCTCGCCCGGCGCCAGCCGCCCCACCCGCGCGATCGGAATTTGCAGGCGATGCAGCACCACGCGCAAGTCCGCCGTCGCGCGAAGCGCCGCCTCCGCGAGGCGCGGCGGCTCCGCGTCGCGCCGCGCCGGGGCGGGCGGATCTTCGGGCTGCGGCAGCGCCAGCGTCAACGTGCCCGTCCGCGCGCCGCCGCCCAGTTCCAGCGAGAAACGGAACTGCCGGTAATCCGGCGCCTGGAGCGCGCGCGTCAGCGTTCGCAGATCGGGAAGCCAGGCCCCGAACCGCATGCCCTTGACCCAGGCGGCCTCCGCGCTGCCGGAAAGATCCGTCGCCGCGCGTTCGAAGAGGCCGTCGATCAGGGGTTGCGCGAGCGCCGCGTCGGTGGCGGTGAAAGCGCGTTCTTCCGCGGCCCGGTCGGTCACCCGGCCGGTCGTCTGCTGTTCGATCAGGGCGGCGAGCGCCGAACGGTCGAGCGTCAGGACGCCGGCCGCGCCCTCCGGCCCCTCGACCAGCACCAGGAGCGCGTCGTCGTCGAGCCCGTCGACGAGAGCCTCCTGGTCGAGACCTTCCTGCGCGACATCGGTGACCACGAGATCGAGGCCCAGGCGGCGTTCTGCCACGCGCGCCATGGCGAGGCGAAGCGCCCGCGCGGGCGACATCGCGCGCGCCTCCGCCTGGCGGCGGCCGGCCCGCGCCTTCCGGCGTAATGCTGCGTTCTCTACTGTCTCGGCCATGATCCGTTCACCCGCCCACGCGAGTCCTTCCCAAAGCGAGCCTAGAAGCGCTTCGTTACCGACCGGTTGACCGGGCTCATTGCGCGGCCATCGCCGCGCGGGCGGGCAGGCCGAGCCGGAAGGCCGCGCCGCCCTGGCCGGGCAGGTAGGTGATCGTCCCGCCGAGACGACCCATGATCTCGCGGCAGATCGCGAGGCCCAGCCCGGCGCCCCCCGCCTTCTGATCGCCGACCCGGGCGAACTTCTCGAAGATCACGTCCTGTGCGTCCACAGGTATACCGGAGCCATTGTCGATGAAATCGACGATCAGAAGCCCGTCGCGTTCCGCGACGCGGATCGAAAGCTTCGGCGCGTCGGCGTCGCAGTACTTGCGCGCGTTCGCCACGAGGTTGATGAACACCTGGCTCAGCCGGTCGAGGTCGGTGACGAGGCGCAGATCCTCCGCATCGCGGTCGCGGCGGACCTCCAGACGCGCGCCGGCGGCCTCTCCGGCAAGGGCGGTGGCCACCGCATGATCCAGAAGGTCGGCCAGCCCGCCCTCGCGGATGTTGAGGCTGACCTGCCCGTTCTCGAGCACGCTGAGATCCAGCAGATCGTCCAGAAGCCGGGTCAGCCGCAACGCCTCGTCGTGGATGATCGAGGCGTATTTCGCCTGGTCCCGCTGCTCGAGCCCGCCCGCGTCGCGCAGGATTTCCGAGAAGGCGCGGATGGAGGTCATCGGCGTTCGGAGCTCATGGCTGATCTGGCTGAGGAAGGCGTCCTTCTGGACGGAAAGCCGCGTGAGCTTCTCGTTGGCCTCGCGAAGCTGGCGGGCGGTGCGCGCGAGTTCGCGGCGCTGGGACTCGAGCTTGGCGGAATACTCCATCATCTGCGCGGTCTCGTCGGCCACCGCCATCAGCTCCTCGACCGAGACGGTCAGCCCGCCGACGATCTGCCCCACCATGGCGTGGGCGGTCGCCGCGCCCACCGAGCCCGCCAGTTCGCGTTCCAGAACCTCGAGGAACTCGGGCGTGGGCTCGGGCAGGTAGCCGCGCAGCCCCTGCCGCCCCGCCTCGCGCCGGAAAAGGGCCTGGGCCTCCGCGGCCCCGAGGATGCGCTGGGCCATCACCATGAGGTCCTCGGTCTGTGCCGCGCCGCCGCGCCAGCCGCGCGGGCTGCCCGCCGCGTTGAGCGCGCTGACGAACTGCGCGCCCTGCAGCCGCTCGAGCGGTTGCGGGAAGCTCAGAAGCGAGACCGCGAGGAACACCGCGGTGTTGAGCGTGAGGCTCCACAGCACGGAATGGATGAGCGGGTCCATCCCGCCGATGCCGAAAAGCGCATGCGGCACGAGCCACCCCTGCCCCAGGATCCCGTCGGCCATGACGCCCGCGCTCAGCACCACGCCGGGCCCGAAACTCGGCAGGAAGCTCGTGTAGAGCCAGACCGCGAAGCCCGTCAGAAGCCCCGCCAGCGCGCCCGCGCGGGTGGCGCCGCGCCAGAAAAGGCCGCCCACCATGGCCGGCAGGACCTGCGCGAGCCCCGCGAACGCGACGAGGCCTATCGCCGCGAGCGCGGTGCCCCCGCCCGAGAGCCGGTAATAGAGGTAGCCCAGGAACACGACCCCCACGATCGAGACCCGCCTGGCCAGGAGCACCACGTGGCGCACATCGCCCGACCGCGTCGCCCCGCCCCCTGCCGCGCGCAGCCAGATCGGCATCACGATGTGGTTGGACACCATGGTGGAGAGCGCGATCGCCGCGACGATCACCATGGAGGTCGCCGAGGAAAAGCCCCCCAGGAAGGACAGCATGGCGAGCGTCTCCTGCCCGGAGGCCAGCGGAACGGTCAGGACGAAGAGATCCGGGTTCGCGCCCGCCGGCATGAGGTCGAGCCCGACGACGGCGATCGGCACCACGAAAAGGCTCATCAGCAGCACATAGGCCGGAAAGGCCCATGCGGCGGTGCGCAGATGGCCCTCGTCCTCGTTCTCCACCACCATGACGTGGAACATGCGCGGCAGGCACAGGAAGGCCGCCGCGGAGAGGAAGGTCAGCCCCGCCCAGCGCGCACCGTCGATCTGCCAGCGGGCGAGCTCGGGGCTCGCGTCGATCCGGTCGAGCATGGACGACGGCCCCCCGCCGAGGCCCCAGACGACGAAGACGCCCACGGCGAGCAGCGCGCAGAGCTTGACCACCGCCTCCACCGCAATGGCCATGACCACGCCGTGGTGGCGTTCGTTCACGTCGAGGTTGCGGGTGCCGAAGATCACCGTGAAGAGCGCGAGGCCCGCCGCGACCCAGAGCGCCGTCGCGTCGGCATCCGCTGACGGCGGGCCGGCCGGATCGGGATGGGCGAAGGCCGCGAAGGACAGCGTCACGGATTGCAGCTGGAGCGCGATGTAGGGCGTGGTGCCCACCACCGCGAGAAGCGTCACCGCCACGGCGAGCACGGTCGACTTGCCGTAGCGCGAGCTGATCAGGTCTGCGACCGAGGTGATGCGCTGCGCCCGCCCGATGCGCACCAGCTTGCGCAACCCCCACCACCAGCCGAGCATGATCAGCGTGGGACCGAGGTAGATGGTGAGGTATTCCAGCCCCGACCGAGCGGCGTAGCCGACCGCGCCGTAGAAGGTCCACGCCGTGCAATAGATCGACAGCGAGAGCGTGTAGACCCAGGGCCCGCGCAGCCAGCCGACGCGGCCGCGCCACGCGGCGCGCTCCGCCGCGGCGGCGACGAGAAAGAGGAACGCGACGTAGCCGAGGCAGACCGCGACCAGCAGGTTCAGCGACGGCATCAGTCCGGCTCCGCGCCGTCCCCGTGGCGCTCGCGGATGTCGCCCAGCCGCCGCGACAGCAGGGCAGCGGCGAGGATCAGCAGCGCCCAGACCGCGAAGAGATAAAGCATCGCCCGCGAGGTCGAGACCTCGCCGCCCTCCCCGCGCCAGAGCAGCGGCAGCGCGAAGAGGCACGCACCCAGGATCGGCAGCAGCCGTGCCGCGTCGGCAAGCCGCCGCGCGCGGTAAAGCTCGCGCTGAAGGAACACCGGTGGCGACCGATCCGTCACGACGGCACCATCGCGCGCACCGCGTCGAGAACCTCGGTGTTCGAGAAGGGTTTCGTCATGAACCGCGACGCGCCGGCCCGCTCGGCCATCTCGCGGTCCTTCGCCTGGCCTCGCGCGGTCAGCATGAGCACGGGCAGGTCGTCGAGCCCCTCGGCCTCGCGCAGGTCGCGCAGGATGTCGTAGCCGGAGCGGCCGGGCAGCATCACGTCCAGGATCAGCAGGTCGGGCCGCTGCGCGCGGATCACGTCGAGCGCGTCATGCCCGTTGGCGTGCGTGTGCACGCGCCACCCGTCGCGCGACAGGATGTAGCTGATCGCCTCGATGATGTTCGGCTCATCCTCGATGACGAGGACACGCTTTCCCATCCTATCCTCTCCTCCCACGCCGCGATTGCCGCGGTCTCGCGTTTTCGGTCGAGTAAACACCACTCCTTCGGCGCAAGTCAAAAGCCCTCTGCCAGGATCGAGGGCTCGCGCCGGCCGGGACAGGCGGGCTGCGGGCAGATCCGGCAGCTCACTCCCACCGGCAGGGCCGGAGCGTCTTCCGCGGCGGAGGGCGCGACGGGCACGATCAGCATGGTCGCCTCGAAAAGGCCGGGACGGTCGAAACCGGCCGGGGACGCGGGCTGGGCCACGGCAAGCCCGCGGAACAGGCGCGGGCCGGCGCCCGCCGGCGCCATCAGGCGCGCCACCGGCTGCGCCGGCCGCGACAGCGCCTCGAAAAGCGGCCAGTAGGGGCAGCCCGCCCCGAACCGCGGCAGCGCGAAATCGTCGAGCGGCTTGCGGAAGGTGAGCGTGCCTGCCCCGTCGCAGATCACCAGGCCAAGCGGCGCGGGCACGAGATCCGCGGGCAGCTGGGCGAGGCGTCGCATGGCGGCGGCAAGATCGGTGCCGCTTGCCCGTGCGAGCGCCGCCGGATCCGGGCCGTCGCGCGCTACCACCCGCGCCACCCTGGAAAGCGGCATCGCGACCGCGTCGGCCCGATACCGCTCCAGAAGCCGCCGCGCCGTGGCGCGCGCGGCGGTCGAAACCGGCGCCGCATCACCGTCCAGCAGCGCGTCGATATCGGCCGACGGCCCCTCCAGCTCGCCGAAGTGGTAGGCACGCCCGCCGAAAAACGCCTCGAGCTCTTCCTGCGGCGATGTGAGGTTGGCGCCGTCCTCGCCCGCCGCGTCGAGGAAATTCACCAGCCCCTGCACCGCCCCCGCCAGGCGGCGGCTGTCCTCGTTGAGGTTGCGGTGGAAGCGGTCCTGCCACTCGGGCTCCAGCTCTCCGGTCTCGGCCAGGATCGCCGCGGTGGACCGGATCGCCGTCACGGTCGACAGAACCTCGTGCATGGACGCCGCGAGGTGCGGATCATGGGTCAGGCGGTCCGACAACGACTCGACCGTGCGCTCGAGCGCGTCGATGCGCCGTCGCGCATCCACGAGCAGTTCCGCCCAGCCGGGGAAGCGTCCGGCGAATTCCTCCGCGCGGTCGAGCTCGGCGCTGTGACCTCCGCGCCGTGCGGCGGCTTCGCGCAGCCCGGCCACGAGCGCGGCCTCCGCGCCCTCGCTCAGAAGGGAGGATTGCACGCCCAGCGCCTCGGCGATGGACAGCAGCAGCTTGCCGCCGATTCTCCGGCGGTTGTGCTCGATCAGGTTCAGGTAGCTGGGCGAGATCCCGGCAAGGCGGGCCAGTTCGGCCTGCTTCAGCCCGGCCATCACGCGCCGCTCCCGGATCCGGGTGCCGGTGAGGGCCTCGGGCGTCATCGCCAAATCCTCCGCAATTCAAAGGCTTTCTGCACTGCCGAATAATATCTTTACAGTCCGCAACGTCAGCCTGTGTAGATATTTACAAAAAAGTTCATTCTTTCAAGACAGTTGTTGCGACGTTTTCTTTTATTGCGTGATACTGGCTTTGCACAGAAGTGCTCGCGCCGGGGAAGAGAGGAGTCCCGGGCGCACTCATGTACTGGGAGGATGACATGTCCAAGACCAACCTCACGCGCCGCGGCGTGCTGAAGACGGGTGCCGGCGCGGGCGCGGGCCTCGCGCTGCCGACGATCTTCACGGCGAGCTCGGCTCACGCCTTCACGAACGAGCCCACGGGCAGCACGGTCACGCTCGGCTTCAACGTGCCCCAGAGCGGGCCCTACGCCGACGAGGGCGCCGACGAGCTGCGCGCCTACGAACTGGCCGTCGAACACCTCAACGGCGAGGGGGATGGCGGGATGCTCCGCACCTTCAGCTCCAAGGCGCTGGAAGGCAACGGCATCCTCGGCAAGAAGGTGGAATTCGTCACCGGCGACACCCAGACCAAGTCGGACGCCGCGCGCGCATCGGCCCGCTCGATGATCGAGAAGGACGGCGCCATCATGATCACCGGCGGCTCGTCCTCGGGCGTGGCCGTGGCCGTGCAGGCGCTCTGCCAGGAGGCGGGCGTGATCTTCATGGCCGGCCTCACGCACGCCAACGACACCACCGGCAAGGACAAGCGCGCGAACGGCTTCCGCCACTTCTTCAACTCCTACATGTCGGGTGCGGCCCTCGCGCCGGTGCTGGCGAACGCCTACGGCACCGACCGCAAGGCCTATCACCTGACCGCCGACTACAACTGGGGCTACACCACCGAGCAGGCCATCAAGGAAAGCACCGAGGCGATGGGCTGGGAGACGGTGAACGCGGTGAAGACGCCGCTGGGAGCCGGCGATTTCTCGTCCTACATCACGCCGGTGCTGCAATCGGGTGCCGACGTCCTCGTGCTGAACCACTACGGCGGCGACATGGTGAACTCGCTCACCAACGCCGTGCAGTTCGGCCTTCGCGAGGCGCAGGCCAACGGCAAGGACTTCCAGATCGTCGTGCCGCTCTTCTCGCGCCTCATGGCGCGGGGCGCGGGCGAGAACATCAAGGGCATCTTCGGCTCGACCAACTGGCACTGGTCTCTGCCCGACGAGGGCAGCCAGGCCTTCGTGCGCTCCTTCGGCGAGAAATACGGCTTCCCGCCGAGCCAGGCCGCGCACACCTGCTATGTCCAGACGCTGCTTTACGCGGACGCGGTCGCACGGGCCGGCAGCTTCCAGCCCTGTGCCGTGGTCGAGGCGCTCGAGGGCTTCGAGTTCGACGGGCTCGGCAACGGTCCGACCCTCTACCGGGCCGAGGATCACCAGTGCTTCAAGGACGTGCTCGTGGTGAAGGGCAAGGAGAACCCGCAATCCGAGTTCGACCTGCTGGAGATCGTCGAGATCACGCCTGTGGACCAGGTCACCTACGCCCCGGATCACCCGCAGTTCGCGGGCGGCTCGCTCGGCAGCTGCAACAACGGCGCCTGATCCAACCGCGGGGCGCGGGCGCCACGGCGCCCGCCCCTTCCCGCGCCGCCGCCGCGCGCGGCGCGTCCCGACAACATGAGAGGCGGGGGCCATGGACGCGATAATCCTGCAAATCCTCAACGGGCTCGACAAGGGCTCGGCTTACGCGCTGATCGCGCTCGGTCTGACGCTGATCTTCGGCACGCTCGGCGTGGTCAATTTCGCGCACGGCGCGCTGTTCATGATCGGCGCCTTCGTCGCCGTGACCGTGTCCTACGTGCTCGGTCTCTCCTTCGAGACGGTCGATCCCGAGCGGGTCGACTTCCTCGGCAATCCGCTCAAGGTCCAGAACACCTACGTCGAAGAGTGGTTCGGGCCCCAGCTCGGCGGCGCCATCATCGACTGGTCGGTGCCCATCTCCATCCTCGTCGCGATCCCGATCATGGCCTTCGTGGGCTACGCGATGGAGCGCGGCCTCATCCGCTACTTCTACAAGCGCCCGCACGCGGACCAGATCCTCGTGACCTTCGGACTTGCGATCGTGCTGCAGGAGATCATCAAGTTCTATTACGGCGCGAACCCCATTCCGACGCCCGCGCCCGACGCGTTCAAGGGATCGTTCGATTTCGGCGTGCTGCTTGGCTTCGATCCGAACACGATCCTCTACCCGTACTGGCGGCTGGTCTATTTCGGCTTCGCCATGATCGTGATCGCGGCCGTCTTCGCCTTCCTGCAATTCACCACCTTCGGCATGGTCGTGCGGGCAGGCATGGCCGACCGCGAGACGGTGGGCCTGCTGGGCATCGACATCGACAAGCGCTTCACCGTCATGTTCGCGATCGCCGCGATCGTGGCCGGCCTTGCCGGGGTGATGTACACGCCAATCCTTTCGCCCAACTACCACATGGGCATGGATTTCCTGGTGCTGAGCTTCGTGGTCGTGGTCGTGGGCGGCATGGGAAGCCTGCCGGGCGCGGTGCTCGCGGGCTTCCTTCTGGGCATCCTGCAAAGCTTCGCGTCGATGTCGGAGGTGATCTCGGTGCTGCCGGGCATCAACCAGATCATCATCTACCTCGTCGCCATCATCGTTCTGCTGAGCCGTCCGCGTGGCCTCATGGGCCGCAAGGGCGTGATGGAGGAATAAGCCAATGCTCGGACTCAACCGCAAGGATGCGACGCTTTTCCTCGTCGTCTTCGCCCTGGTGCTTTTCGCGCCCTTCCTGCTGAACCCCTTCCCGACGGAATCCGGCCTGGCGCAATTCAACGCCGGCTACCCGGACCTGATGCAGCGCTTCGTGATCTTCGGGATCTTCGCGATCGGCTTCAACATCCTGTTCGGGCTCACCGGATATCTTTCCTTCGGTCACGCGGCCTTCCTCGGCGTGGGCTCCTACGCCGGGGTCTGGATGATGAAGCTGCTGACCATGAACGTGATCCCGGCGATCCTCATCTCCGTCGTGTTCGCGGGCCTGCTCTCGCTGATCATCGGCTGGATCTCGCTGCGCCGGTCGGGGATCTACTTCGCCATCCTGACGCTGGCCTTCGCGCAGATGTGCTACGCGCTGGCCTACTCGGTGCTCACGCCCGTCACGGGCGGCGAGACGGGGCTGCAACTCAGCCTCGACGATCCGCGCGTCATCGGGGCGAGCGCGACGCCGGATGGCAACATCCCCGTCCCGCACCTCTTCGGGCTGGAAATGAACGACAACACGCAGCTCGCCATGGGCGAGTGGGTGTTCACCTTCTCCGTCGGCTACTACTTCGCGGCGCTCCTCATGCTGGTCGCGTTCTACCTCGCGATCCGGCTGTTCCGCTCGCCCTTCGGGATGATGCTGCGCGCGGTGAAGTCGAACCAGCAGCGGATGAACTATACCGGTCTCAACTCCAAGCCCTATACCCTGGCCGCCTTCGTGATCTCCGGCATGTATGCCGGCCTCGCGGGCGGGCTGATGGTGGCGATGGACCCGCTTGCGGGGGCCGAGCGCATGATCTGGACCGCCTCGGGCGAGGTGGTGCTGATGACCATCCTCGGCGGCGCGGGCACGCTGATCGGGCCGGTGCTCGGCGCCGGGCTGATCAAGTATCTCGAGAACATCCTGTCGAAGATCAACAAGGGCGTGCTGGAGCAGTGGTTCGCCTTCATGCCCGACGGGCTCTCCGACATCATGGTGACCATCATCTACCCCTTCGTGGGCAAGGGCTGGCACCTCACCCTCGGCATCATGTTCATGCTCGTCGTGATCTTCCTGCCGGGCGGCCTCGTGGAGGGCGGGCAGCGCATCGCGCGGCTCTTCCGCCGCAAGAAGAAGACCGCGGGCTCCGGCGACGACCCGGAGCATCACCCCAAGCCCCAGCCGCACGTGGCCGAGTGAGGAATACGCATCATGGGAATCCTCGAAGTCAAGGACGTCAACAAGCGCTTCGGCGGCCTGAAGGCGCTTTCCGAAGTCAATCTCTCGGTCCGGGAGAACACCGTTCACGCCATCATCGGACCGAACGGCGCGGGCAAGTCCACGCTGCTGAACTGCCTCGTGGGCAAGCTGATCCCCGACACCGGCTCGGTGATGTTCGACGGCCAGTCGGTGCTGGGGCGCAAGCCCTACGAGATCAACCAGATGGGCATCTCGCGGGTGTTCCAGACGCCCGAGATCTTCGGCGATCTCACCGTGCTCGAGAATGTCATGATCCCGTGTTTCGCCAAGCGTGACGGGATGTTCCGGATGCACGCCTACGAACACATGCTGGACGAGCACGACCTTGTCGCCAAGGCAGAGGAAATGCTGCACGACGTCAACATGCTGGACAAGCGCAACATGCACTCCGCATCGCTGTCGCGGGGGGACAAGCGCCGGCTGGAGATGGCGATGTGCCTGGTGCAGGAGCCACGCCTCCTGCTTCTGGACGAGCCCACCGCGGGCATGAGCCGCGCCGACACCAACAACACGATCGACCTCCTGAAGGAGATCAAGGAGAAGCGCGACATCACCATGGCGATCATCGAGCACGACATGCACGTCGTCTTCAGCCTCGCCGAGCGTATCACCGTGCTCGCGCAGGGCACGCCGCTGGTCGAGGACACGCCCGAGAACATCAAGGGCCATCCGAAGGTGCAGGAAGCCTATCTCGGCGAAGCCGCGTAAGGAGACTCTGTCATGAACGTCAAACCCGACTTCTCCAAGAACGCCAACATGGCCGAGACGGCGCCCGCCTTCCTCTCGGTCTGGGACATGCACGCCTATTACGGCGAAAGCTACATCGTCCAGGGCATCAGCTTCAACGTCCACGAGGGCGAGATCCTCGCGCTTCTCGGCCGCAACGGCGCGGGCAAGACCACCACCCTGCGTTCGCTGGCGCGGCTCGACAACCCGCAGGTGACCCACGGGGAGCTCTGGCTCGACCACCAGCCTCTGCACAGGATGAAGGCCCACGAGGCCTCGACCATCGGCGGGCTGGGCCTGGTACCGGAGGATCGGCGAGTCATCGCTGGCCTGACGGTCGAGGAAAACCTGCAGCTGGCGCAGATCGCGCCGCCTGTCGGCTGGTCGCTCGAGCGGATCTACGATCTTTTTCCGCGTCTCGGGGAGCGCCGCAAGCAGGAAGGCGTGACGCTGTCGGGGGGCGAGCAGCAGATGCTGGCGATCGCCCGCGCGCTCGCCCGCGACATCAAGCTGCTGCTTCTGGACGAGCCCTACGAGGGTCTCGCCCCAGTGATCGTGGACGAGATCGAGCGCACGCTTCACACCGTGAAGGAGCAGGGGATGACGACGATCCTGGTGGAGCAGAACGCGGTGCGCGCGCTGCAACTGGCCGACCGGGCCGTCATTCTTGACACGGGGTCCATCGTGTTTGACGGTTCCGCGACGGAGGTCCTCGAGAACGAGGAACTCCGCGCCGAATATCTGGCGATCTGAGCCGGATCGACCGCCCCTGGCCGGCTGGACGCGGGAACGGGCGGGAAAAAGGACGAGGGGAGGAGCAATGACCGATACCTATCCGCCTTCCGCGGAAACCATTTCGCGCGCGCATGTCACCGCGGAAACCTACGAGAAGATGTATGCCGAAAGCGTTTCGGACCCCGAGGGGTTCTGGAAGCGTGAGGCGATGGAGCGGGTCGACTGGATGACGCCCTTCACCAAGGTGAAGGACGTCAGCTTCGATTTCGGCAACGTTCACATCAAGTGGTTCGAGGACGGCACGCTGAACGTGGCGGCCAACTGCATCGACCGGCACCTCGAGACGCGCGGCGACCAGACCGCGATCATATGGGAGCCCGACGAGCCCGGCGATGACGCGCAGCACATCACCTACCGGGAACTGCACGGGCAGGTCTGCAGGATGGCGAACGTGCTCAGGTCGCTCGGCATCGGCAAGGGCGACCGCGTCGTGATCTACCTGCCGATGATCCCCGAGGCGGCTTACGCCATGCTCGCCTGCGCGCGCATCGGCGCGATCCATTCGGTGGTCTTCGCGGGCTTCTCGCCCGACGCGCTGTCGGCCCGCGTCAACGGATGCGACGCGAAGCTGGTCATCACCGCGGACAGCGCACCGCGCGGCGGGCGCAAGACCAAGCTCAAGGACAACGTGAACCAGGCGCTGCTGCGCGACTTCGACGAGGTCAAATGCCTCGTCGTGCGGCGCACCGGCGACCAGGTGGCCTGGCGCTCCACGGGCGATTACTGGTGGCACGAGGAGGCCGAGAAGGTCGACGACGACTGCCCGCCCGCGGAAATGAACGCGGAGGATCCGCTCTTCATCCTCTACACCAGCGGGTCGACCGGCCAGCCCAAGGGGGTCGTGCACAGTTCGGGCGGCTATCTCCTCCATGCCGCGATCACGCAGCAGATCACCTTCGACTACCACGACGGCGACATCTTCTGGTGCACCGCGGACGTGGGCTGGGTGACGGGGCACAGCTACATCGTTTACGGGCCACTGGCGAACGGCGCCACCACGCTGATGTTCGAGGGCGTGCCCACCTACCCCGACGCGAGCCGCTTCTGGCAAGTCTGCGAAAAGCACAAGGTCAATCAGTTCTACACCGCGCCCACCGCGATCCGCGCGCTGATGGGCCAGGGCGACGAGTTCGTCACGAAATGCGATCTGTCGTCGCTGCGCATTCTCGGGACCGTGGGCGAGCCCATCAACCCCGAGGCCTGGAACTGGTACAACACCGTCGTCGGCAAGGGGAATTGCCCGATCGTGGACACCTGGTGGCAGACCGAGACCGGCGGCCATCTCATCACGCCGCTGCCCGGCGCCCATGCCACGAAGCCCGGCTCGGCCATGCGGCCCTTCTTCGGCGTCCAGCCCGTGGTTCTGGATCCGCAGTCGGGTGAGGAAATCGATGATTTGCCCGCCGAGGGCGTGCTGGCGCTGAAGGACAGCTGGCCCGGCCAGATGCGCACCGTCTGGGGCGATCACAGCCGGTTCGAGGCGACCTACTTCCAGCAATACAAGGGCCACTATTTCACCGGTGACGGCTGCCGGCGCGATGCGGATGGCGACTACTGGATCACTGGGCGCGTGGACGACGTCATCAACGTCTCGGGCCACCGCATGGGCACCGCGGAGGTCGAATCGGCGCTGGTTGCGCACGCCAAGGTGGCCGAGGCCGCCGTCGTCGGATACCCGCACGCGATCAAGGGTCAGGGGATCTATTGCTATGTGACGCTCATGAACGATGTCGAGCCCTCGGACGAGCTGCGCAAGGAACTGCGCGACTGGGTCCGCCAGGAGATCGGGCCGATCGCGTCTCCCGACCTCATCCAGTGGTCGCCGGGCCTGCCCAAGACGCGCTCGGGCAAGATCATGCGCCGCATCCTGCGCAAGATCGCCGAGAACGATTACGGCAGCCTTGGCGACACCTCGACCCTCGCGGACCCCGGCGTGGTGGACGATCTGATCGACAACCGGATGAACCGGGAGTGATCCCGCGCGGCGCGCGCCCAGAGTGTGCGCCGCTTGATCGCGGTCATTGCGCGAGGGTGGCTTGAGGCGTTCCCTTGCGACCGATCGAAAGGAGATCCCCGATGCGACGACTGTCCCTCGTCTTCACCTGCACTGCGATGCTGGCCGTTTCGGCATGCGAGAACCTCACCCGAGAGGAAAGGGTCGTCGTGGGCGGACTGACCGGCGCGGCGGTCGGGCTCATCACCGCGCGGGAACTGACCGACGACGATGACTGGGTCATCATCGGCACGCTGACCGGCGCGGCCGCCGGCGCGCTCATCGCCCGCAACCGCGACACCGGTCGGTGCGCCTACGCCACGCGCGGCGGCGGCTACCGCGTGGCCCCCTGCTGAAATCCGGGACGCGTTAAGGTTTCGTCAAGGCGCGCCTGCGACAAGGGGTGCGGGGGTTCGAACGGAACGAAAGCGTGTCCCGATGTCCTTCCTGGGGTCTTCCATCCTTCAAGCCGCGCCGCACGCCGCCACCTACCCGCTCTCGCTTCCCGCGGCCCTTGCGCCGCAGGCCACCGACACCCGCGTGGCTCCCACACGAGGTGGCGACGGCGCCGGTCTCGATCACGACCTGCGCCGTTACGGCGCGCCCCAACGCGCCCGCCGCGACGGCCACAGCGCGCCGCCCTCGATCCTGCAGATGAAAATCGACAGCCTGCTTCGCGAACAGGCCGAACGGCGTGCGGACGAAGCAGCTGAGGCTGCCGCGCGAAATCCGTCGCAGCGGACCGACGCGGCGGCCCTGCGCCCCGACTTGGCCGTCGGGGCAGGCACCGAAACGCCGGCCGAGGACCGCGAAGGCGCAGGGGCCGCTCGCGCCGGCACGCCGCCAGCCGTGACCCCGACCGACGCCCCCGGCGCCCCGCGGAAGGGGGTCTGAGCCGGCGATCACGCCGCTTTCCTCGCCCCGGGCCATGCCCTATACACGGCCAAATCAGGAGGGGGCGGCGCCGGGCGGGCACGCCCCGGGGCAATGGCCGAGGACGACATGACGACACACACGCACGACGACGACGTGGCCTTCATCCGCGCGCTGGCCGAACTGCTGCGGGAAACCGATCTCACCGAGATCCAGGTGGACCGGGCCTACGGCGAGGCGGACACGCTGAGCGTCGTGGTCAGCCGCGCAACGCAGGCGCAGCCCCAGCTCGTGCAGGCCCCTGCTCCGGCCCCCGCGCCGTCGCCGGCCCCCGCACGGGATGCCGCCGAGGCCGCCACGCCCGACGACCTTGCAAGCCACCCGGGCGCCGTGACCTCGCCCATGGTGGGCACGGTCTACATGCAGCCCGAGCCCGGCGCCCCGCCTTTCGTGAGCGTCGGCACCGGCGTCTCCGAAGGTGATACCCTGCTCATCGTCGAGGCGATGAAGACCATGAACCACATCCCCGCGCCGCGCGCGGGCACGGTCAAGCGTATCCTCGTCGAGGACGGCTCGGCGGTGGAATACGGCGCACCCCTCGTGATCATCGAGTGAGCCGCGCCATGTTCGACAAGGTCCTCATCGCAAACCGGGGCGAAATCGCGCTTCGCGTGATCCGTGCCTGCCGCGAGATGGGTATCGCCAGCGTCGCGGTCCATTCCACGGCCGACGCCGACGCGATGCATGTGCGCATGGCGGACGAAAGCGTCTGCATCGGTCCGCCCTCCGCGACGCTGAGCTACCTGTCGGTGCCGGCGATCATCTCCGCCTGCGAGGTCACGGGCGCGCAGGCGATCCATCCGGGCTACGGTTTCTTGTCCGAGAATGCGCAGTTCGTCCAGATCGTCGAGGATCACGGCCTCACCTTCATCGGCCCGTCGGCCGAACACATCCGCGTCATGGGCGACAAGATCACCGCCAAGGACACGATGAAGGCGCTCGGCGTGCCTTGCGTGCCCGGCTCGGAGGGGGGTGTCACCTCGCTCGAGGAGGCGCGCGCGCTCGGCGCGGAGATCGGCTATCCGGTGATCGTGAAGGCGACCGCGGGCGGCGGAGGACGCGGCATGAAGGTCGCCCGCTCGTCCGAGGAGATGGAGCGCGCGTTTCGCACCGCCCGCGCCGAGGGCAAGGCCGCGTTCGGCAACGACGAGGTCTATATCGAGAAATACCTGACCACCCCGCGCCACATCGAGGTTCAGGTCTTCGGCGACGGCAAGGGCCACGCCGTGCATCTGGGCGAGCGCGACTGTTCGCTCCAGCGGCGCCACCAGAAGGTCTTCGAGGAGGCGCCGGGCCCCTGCATCAGCCCCAAGGAGCGCGCGCATATCGGCAAGGTCTGCGCGGACGCCGTGGCCCGGATCGGCTATTCCGGCGCGGGCACCATCGAGTTTCTCTACGAGGCGGGCGAATTCTATTTCATCGAGATGAACACGCGCCTTCAGGTCGAACACCCCGTGACCGAAGCGATCTACGGCGTCGATCTCGTGCGAGAGCAGATCCGCGTGGCCGAGGGCTACCCGCTGTCCTTCACGCAGGACGACCTCACCATCAACGGCCACGCCATCGAGGTGCGCATCAACGCGGAGCGCCTGCCCGATTTCGCCCCGTCCCCGGGGCGCATCACCCAGTATCACGCGCCGGGCGGGCTGGGCGTCCGGATGGATTCCGCGCTTTACGACGGCTACATGATCCCCCCCTTCTACGACAGCCTGATCGGCAAGCTCATCGTGCACGGGCGTGACCGGGCAGAGGCGATGGCGCGGCTGAACCGCGCCCTCGGAGAGCTTATCGTGGACGGCGTGGACACCACGATCCCGCTTTTCCGACGCCTGCTCGACGCGCCGGCCGTGCAATCGGGCGATTACACAATCCACTGGCTGGAGACATGGCTGGAGACGACCCTCGACGCCTAGCGCAGGGCGTGCCATGACCGGCCCGCCACCCGCCCGGCAGGACGTCGCGCTGACGCCCGAACTCGTCCTGCACGCCTACGCGATGGGGCTTTTCCCCATGGCCGAGCACCGGGAGGACGACACCGTCTTCTGGGTGGACCCGAGACGCCGGGGCGTCTTCGAACTTGATCGCTTCCACATCTCCCGAAGCCTGGCCCGGCGGATGCGGCGCGGCGGCTTCTCGGTGACCGTCGATACCGCTTTCGAGGCGGTCATGGACCGCTGTGCCGACCGCTCCGAGACATGGATCAACGACGAGATCCGGCGCCTTTACGTCGCCCTGCACCGCATGGGCCACGCTCATTCGCTGGAAATCTGGATGGATGGCGAGCTTGCTGGCGGGGTTTACGGGGTGACCCTGGGGGCGGCCTTTTTCGGCGAAAGCATGTTCTCGCGTCGGACCGACGCCTCCAAGATCGCGCTCGCCTACCTTGTGGACCGGCTGCGGCTTGCGGGATTCCTGCTGTTCGACACCCAGTTCCTGACGCCACATCTCGCCTCGCTCGGCGCGGTGGAGATCTCTCGCGCAGAGTATCATCGCCGCTTGCGCGCGGCCCTCGAGGAAACGGCCGATTTCACAGCGCCGGCGCTGCCGGCCACGCCTCAGGACGTGGTGCAGCGCAATACCCAGACGTCGTAGCGCGCGTGATCGAGCGCGTTGAGCGCGGGCGAGGCCGCGGTCATCCAGCCGGCGAAGACGGGCTCCGCCTTGCCGTCCTCCCGGATGACGACATACGCCCAGGCATCGCCGGAAGGATCGCCCTCCGGGTAGCGGCACTCGCGAAGAGAGATCTCGAGCCGCCCGAGCGTGACCCGCGCCCCGTTCACGAGCGTCACATCCTCGACCGTGCCGCTGATCTTGTCGAGCCCGCGCAGCACGGCGCCGGTGCCGCGTTCGGCCGCTTCCTGCGCCGAGGAGGCGGCGGGAAGCCCGGCGAGCGCCAGCATGAAAGCCGTCCTGCGGATCACTCGTCGCCCTCTGTGAAGAACTTCAGGAGAAGCGTCACGAGGCTCACGGAGCTCTGGGTGTCGATGATCTCTTCCCCCGGTTCCAGGTAGAACAGCGACCCGCCCGGCGAAATCTCGACGTAGTTGCCGCCGAGGAGGCCCTCCGAGGCGACGAGGATCGCGCTGTCGTCGGGGATCTGTACGCCCTCGCGCACGGTGAAGACCGTGTCGGCCCGGTAGGTTTCGGGATTGAGGCTGATATCCGTCACGGTCCCGATCTTCACGCCGGCAAGGCGCACGTCGGTACCCACGCCCACGCCTTCGAGCGAGCGGAAACTCGCGGTCAGCGGATAGGACCCGCCGTCGCGGGAAAAGCCGGTGATCTGGGCCGCGTAGACGACGAAACCGATGGCCGCCGCAAGGACCACGCCGCCCACGAGACTTTCCGCCCGGTGGTCAGACATCGCGTCTACTCCGGGGTCCAGGGCTCGTAGTCGCGCTGCTCGTCCGGCGCGACGCGGCGGATCGAGCCTGGCGGCGCATAGGCAAGCGGCGTGCCGGTGAGATTCTCCTGATGGGGTTTTTCCCACGGCTTGTGAGGCAGCGGCCGGTCGGTCGGCGGCTCGTCCCATGTGCGGTGCAACCATCCATGCCAGTCCGGGTCCACGCGGCTTGCCTCGGCTTCGCCGTTGAACACCACCCAGCGGCGGCTGTCGTCGCGGTTGCGGTAGAACGCGTTGCCCTGCGTATCCTCGCCCACCCGCTCGCCATGACGCCAGGTGAAGAACTGCGTGCCAAGCGTCTGGCCATTCCACCAGGTGACCGATCGGTTCAGGAAACTAAGGATGCCCATCGACGCCTCCAGATATCACCCGTTCCATATGGACCAGCGCGCAGGCAAGGTCCAGTGGTGCGCCGCGCGGCATTCACGATGCCGGCAAAAGCCACGTGCCGCGGCGCCACAGGATCGCCGCGCCGAACCGCTTCGGCCGCCGCGAAGAGGGGCCGGAGCATCCGACACAGGCACCGCATATCGCTGAAAGCGCCATGCGCACGCCACCGCGGTCGATGGCCGTTCCGATCTTGGATCCGGTCTGCGCGTTCTCCCGGCCTCAGCCGGCGCTCGCGCCTTCCTTCTTCTGGTCGGCGTAGATCATCAGCGGTTTGGCGTCGGAGGTCGCCGCCTCTTCGTTGACCACGACCTCGGTGACGGAGTCCATGCCCGGGAGCTCGAACATGGTGTCGAGCAGGATGTCCTCGAGGATGGACCGCAGACCCCGCGCCCCCGTCTTGCGGCGGATCGCGCGCTTGGCGATCGCCTGGAGCGCCTCGTCTGTGAATGTGAGTTGCACGTCCTCGAGCTCGAAGAGCCGCTGATACTGCTTGACGAGCGCGTTCTTCGGCTGGGTCAAGATCGTCACCAGCGCATCCTCGTCCAGATCCTCGAGCGTGGCGATGACCGGCAGACGGCCGACGAATTCGGGGATCAGGCCGAATTTCAGCAGATCCTCGGGCTCGAGCGCCGTGAAGATCTCTCCCACGCCGCGCTCGTCCGGGGCGCGCACATCGGCCCCGAAGCCCATCGCCGAGCCCTTGCCGCGCTGTGCGATGATCTTGTCGAGCCCCGCGAAGGCCCCGCCGCAGATGAAGAGGATGTTCGTCGTGTCCACCTGCAGAAATTCCTGCTGCGGATGCTTGCGCCCGCCCTGCGGCGGCACGGACGCCACCGTGCCTTCCATGAGCTTCAGCAAGGCCTGTTGCACGCCCTCGCCCGACACGTCGCGCGTGATCGAGGGGTTTTCCGACTTGCGCGTGATCTTGTCCACCTCGTCGATGTAGACGATGCCGCGCTGCGCCCGCTCGACGTTGTACTCGCTGGCCTGAAGGAGTTTCAGAATGATGTTCTCGACGTCCTCGCCGACATAGCCCGCCTCGGTGAGCGTGGTGGCGTCGGCCATGGTGAACGGCACGTCGAGGATGCGGGCGAGCGTCTGGGCAAGCAGCGTCTTGCCGCAGCCGGTGGGGCCGATCAGCAGGATGTTGGACTTGCTGAGTTCAATGTCGCCGGATTTGGCCGCGTGGTCGAGGCGCTTGTAGTGGTTGTGCACCGCCACGGCGAGCACGCGCTTGGCCATGGCCTGGCCGATCACGTAATCATCGAGCACGTCGGAAATCTCGCGCGGGGTCGGAACGCCGTCGGTGCTTTTCAGCCCGCCGCCCTTCGTCTCCTCGCGGATGATGTCCATGCAGAGTTCGACGCATTCATCGCAGATGAACACCGTCGGCCCCGCGATCAGTTTGCGCACCTCGTGCTGGCTCTTGCCGCAGAACGAGCAGTATAGCGTGTTCTTGCTGTCGCCGCCGGAGTTCGTCGCCATATCACACCTTTCGGGCCGCTGTGTCTTTATCGGGCGCCGCGGCGGGCCGCGGCTTCGGCCTTCCTGTCGGAGCAGCTTAGGTCAGCCACCCACCGGCCACAACGCCAAATTTCCGGCCGGTTCGCCTTCGGAACAGAGACGGTTAACGATCAGGCGTCCGTCTCGGTCTCGGCGCGCTTCTGAACGATCTCGTCGATGATGCCCCATTCCTTCGCGTCCTCGGGCGACATGAAATAGTCGCGCTCGAGGGCGGTTTCGATCTTCTTGAGCGTCTGCCCGGTGTGGTGGACGTAGATGTCGTTCAGCCGGCGCTTGAGCTTCAGCGTTTCCTCGGCGTGGATCATGATGTCCGTCGCCTGGCCCTGGTAGCCGCCCGAGGGCTGATGCACCATGATCCGGCTGTTTGGCAGCGAGAAGCGCATGCCGGGCGCGCCCGCGGCAAGCAGGAGCGAGCCCATCGAGGCCGCCTGCCCGATCACCAGCGTGGACACCTTGGGCTTGATGTACTGCATGGTGTCGTAGATCGAGAGCCCCGAGGTCACCACGCCGCCCGGGCTGTTGATGTACATCGAGATTTCCTTGGACGGGTTTTCCGCCTCGAGGTGGAGCAGCTGCGCCACGATGAGGCTGGACATCCCGTCATGCACGGGCCCGGAAACGAAGATGATGCGCTCCTTCAGGAGCCGCGAGAAGATATCGTATGCGCGCTCGCCCCGGCTGGTCTGCTCGACCACCATCGGAACCAGGGTATTCATGTATGTCTCGAAGGGATCGGTCATCTGGGCCTGCCTGCCTTGTGTGCTGGGACGTCGTGGCGTCGTCGGTCTGTGGGAGTCTTAGTGTTGCACCGGGGGGGCTGCAAGGGGCGGCACGGCTCCGGCACGGGCGTTTGATCCGCGCGGCCCGGGCATTAGCTCTCTGCCGGTCGTGGAGGGTCCGATCATGCAGGCACTCACCCAGTTTCCACCGGCCCGGGCGGCCGGCCTCGCGCGGCTCGCGCGCTTCGTCCCGCGCGCTGGCACGGACTATGCGCGGCGGCGCAATCTGGATCTGGGCCCCGGCGGGCACGACCATGTCTCGGGGTTGTCGCCGTGGCTGCGCCGCAGGCTCGTGACCGAGGAGGAACTGCTTGCCTCCGTGCTCGGGCGGCATTCGCCGGTCGCGGCCCGCAAATTCGTGGAGGAGGTGTTCTGGCGCGCGTACTGGAAAGGCTGGCTGGAAAGGCGCCCGGCGGTCTGGACGAGCTACCGCGCGGGCCTCTTGCGTGCACTCGACCGCGTGCAGACCGAGGCGGGCCTTCGCCAGGACTGGGCGGCCGCCTGCCGCGGCGAAACCGGCATCGACTGCTTCGACGCCTGGGCGCGGGAGCTCGCCACGACGGGCTATCTGCACAATCACGCGCGGATGTGGTTTGCCTCGATCTGGATCTTCACGCTGCGCCTTCCGTGGGAGCTTGGCGCCGATGTCTTCCTGCGCCACCTGCTCGACGGCGACCCGGCCTCCAACACGCTTGGATGGCGGTGGGTCGCAGGGCTCCAGACGCCGGGCAGGACGTATCTCGCGCGTCCCGGGAACATCGAGAAATGCACCGGCGGCCGCTTCCGGCCCGAAGGGCTCGCCGCCGCGGCGCCTGCGCTCGAGGGTCCGCCGGCCCCGCCGCCGCGCCCCGTGCCCGAAAGCGGCCGCTGGGATCCGGGCCGGGCCACGGGGCTTCTGCTTACCGAGGAAGACCTTGCCCCCGGCTCCCTTTTCGAGGCGGGGCTCGCGCCGCGGGCGACGGCGGTGCTCAGTTCGGTCGACGGGCTTTCGCCGCTCGCCGTCGCGCCCCATCTGCTTGCCTTCGTGGAGGGCGCGATCGACGACGCCACCGCGCGGTGGGCGGCAAGGCTCGGCCCGGTGACGCGTCTTTCCTGCGCCGACGACATCGCGGAATGGGCGGCCGCGAACGGGATAGAGCAGGTCGTCACGCCCTACCCGCCCGTGGGACCCGCCGCCGATGCGCTGGCAGGGCGGGACGTGATCCGCATCCTGCGCCCCTACGACGCCGCGGCTTGGCCCCATGCCACGCAGAGCTTCTCCAGCTTCAGGGCGCGCATCCCTTCGCTGCTGGACGGGATCGGCCGACCCGCGGCCTGAAACGACGAGGGGCCGCCCCGAAGGACGGCCCCCGCATGCCGCACAAGGCGGTTCAGCCGAACATGTCGGTCGTGATGCCGGAATACCAGCCGAGGCTTTCCTCGTAGGTCTGGCGGCGCAGATCGGCGGGTTCGCCCGTGTCGCTGATGAAGCCGTCGACCTTGGCGATCTTCTCGTCCGTCGCCTCGTAGGTCGCGCCCACCTTCACGCCGTCGTCGGTGTCGATGAGCGACCAGCAGGTGTTGGAGAACTTGGCAGGGAACACGGTCGCCCCGGTGAGCGCGCCGCGGATCGCCATCGCCGCCACCTTGGCCTGGCTGTTGGCCGAGTAGCCCGATTTCGGCATGTCGCCCTGGTCGGTCGCATCGCCGAGGATATGCACGTCCTCGTCGAGGCGCGAGACCATCGTGTGGCCCGAGACCGGCGCCCAGTTCCCTTCGGTCAGGCCCGCCTCGTGGCAGATCCGGCCGGCCTGCTGCGCGGGGATGACGTTGCACGCGTCGACCTGCTCCACCATGCCGTCGATGTTGACCGTCATCTCGGCGGGGTTCACCTCGACGTTGTCGCCGCCGAAATCGGGCCCGATCCGCGAGATCATGCCGGGATAGTGCTTCTGCCAGCCCTCCTCGAAGAGCGCCTGCTTGGAGAAGTTCGCCTTCGGGTCCACGATCAGGATCTTGGCCGTCGGGTTCTGTGCCTTCAGCAGATGCGCCACCATCGAGACCCGCTCATAGGGGCCGGGCGGGCAGCGGTAGGGGTTGGGCGGCGCCACCATGGCGTAGAGCCCGCCCTCGGGCATGGCCTCCACCTGGGATTTCAGCAGCGCGGCCTGGGTGCCGCCCTTGTAGGCATGGGGCATCGTGTCCTGGTCGTCGATGCTCCAGCCCGGGACGGAGCCATCGACGAAATCGATGCCGGGGCTCAGGATCAGCTTGTCGTAAGGCAGCGACGCGCCGCTCGCGAGCGCGACGGTCTTGGCGTCGCGGTCCACGCCCACGGCCCAGTCGTGCACGACGTTGATGCCATAGTCGCTGGCGAGCTTGTCGTAGGAGTGCGCGAGGCTGTCATACTCGCGGAACCCGCCGATGTAGAGGTTCGAGAAGAAGCAGGTGTAGTAGCTGCGCGCAGGCTCGATCAGCGTCACATCGATCGCGCCGTCGCTGTCCTTGGCGATGTAGCGCGCGGCCGTGGCGCCGCCCGCGCCGCCGCCCACCACGAGCACACGGGGCTTGCCCTGTCCCAGCACGGCCGGCGCGTAGAGCGACGCCGCGGCCGCGGCGCCGGTGCCGATGAAGGCACGTCTGTTGAGTGTCATGAGGTCTCCTCCCTTGGCGTGTCGCCGGGCGGTTCACTCCGCCTCGGCGAAATACGCGGCAAGTGCCGCGATCTCCTCGTCGGACAAGCGCCCGGCCATCATCTGCATCACCGGATGCGGCCGGATCTTGCGCTTGTAGGCGTGCATCGCCACGACGAAATCCTCTTCCGGCCAGCCGGTGATCGCGGGGATGCCTTCGTCGGCCCCGTCGCGCCGGTGACAGGTCGTGCACTCGGATGACAGATATTCTCCGTAGGCCGGATCGCCGACAATCTCGAGGGTTTCCGGCGGCAGGTCCACTTCGCGCGGCAGCGCGGTGGGTTCGGCCTCGGGGATGTTGGCCGGATCCGCGGAATAGACCCGCAGATAGGCGAGCACATCCGCGCGGTCCTCCGGCGCATCCAGCCCGGCGAAGTTCATGCGCGTCCGGGACACGAGCGCGCGGGGATTTTCCAGATACGGATCGAGGGTGTCGAACGTCCACACTAGCCCGTCGGCCCCCATGCGCGCCAGCCCCTCGGAATAGCGGTAATCCGCGATCTCTCCGGCCTTGCGGCCGAAGATGTTGTTGAGATGGGGGCCGATGCGGTTCTCCGCACCGGCCCCGACCTGATGACAACTTGCGCAGTGACGCGCGAAAAGCGTGGCGCCACTGTCTGCATCGCCGATCGGGCGCGTTTCTTCCTCCGCATGGACACCGGTCGCAAGAAGCGTCGCGGCGAAAAGCGTTATCGAAAGAAGCGGCCCTTGCGTCATCAATTCTCCGAATAGGTCTTGAGATACTCGGTGACGGCAGCGATGTCCTCGTCGTTCCTGAGGCCCGCGAAGGCCATCTTGGTGCGCTGGACGTACTCTCGCGGATTGGCCAGGAACTTCGCCAGCGTCTCCTCGTTCCAGACGCCGCCCTCTTCGCCCATCTCGAGCAGGGTGTTGGAGTAGCGGAAGCCATCGATGCCGCCCATCTCGCGCCCGAAGAGGTCGTTGAGATGCGGACCTGTGCGGTTCTGCGCGTTCTCGCCCACCTGGTGGCAGGCCTGGCATTGGCGAAACACGCTTTCCCCGTCCTGGGCGAGGGCCATGTCGATCTCCATCGCGGCGGTCTCTGCCTCCGGTGCGGTCTCGGTCATGTCCCCAGTGTCCTCGGCGACGGCCGCCGTGTCCACTGTTTCTTCACCCGAAGATCCCGTCCCGGTCTGGGCCGCGGCTTCCTCCTGCTCGGGATCCACGGGCGTCACGCCAAGATCCGTGGCCCGCAACGTGATTTCGACCTCGTCCTTGCAGTTTTCCATGCAAGGCTCGGTCCGCCAGATCGTGTACTCGGTCTCCGGCCTGTCATCGATGATGAACCCGTCTGCGTTCGGCATCTCGATCTCGGCGAAGTTCTCGTTCGTGAGCACGAAGTCGTCTTCCACGAGGAAGTTCGAGTAGAGCAGGTAGGCCGTGATCGCGTAGACCTCGTCGGTGCTGAGCGACTGGGCGTTGCCGTAGGGCATGGACCGATGGACGTAGTCCCACACGGTCGAGAGATACGGCCAGTAGCTGCCGATGGTCTTGACCGGATCCTCGTTCGCCAGCGTGCCCTCGCCACCCGAAAGCGGCGGCCAGTTGCCCAGCCCCTCGGCGAAATCGCCGTGGCAGGCCGCGCAATAGGTCAGGTAAGCCTCCTCGCCCTCCATGACCGAGCCGGAGCCCGGCGGAAGGCCCTGGCCGTCGGGACGCACGTCGACGTCCCATGCCGCCAGTTCCTCGGGCGCGGCGGGGCGCCCGATCCCGTACCTGCCGTCATGGGTCGCCTCGTCCGCCTGCGCGGCGGCAACCATGAAGCCAAGATCCGGATTCGACGGCCCGGCCGAAAGACGCGGCGCGTCGGTGGGCATCGGGCTCACGAACCGGTCCGCGAAGTTGTGGGCCGCGATGAGCACGACCGCGGTGCCCGCGAGCGCCGTTCCGGTAAGCTTAAGAGACTTCGACATTTTCGGCCTCCCCGTTCGGCTTCACGTGCCAGGTCTGGATACAGTTGTTGTGGTAGATCGAGTTCAGCCCACGCACCTCGCGCAGCTGCGCCTTGGTGGGCTGGACGTAGCCCGTCTCGTCCATTGCGCGGGACTGGAGCAGCATCTCCTCGCCGTCCCAGTTGGTGTCGAGGTAGAAGCGGGTCAGCGCCTTCGGATCGCCCTGCTTGGCGAGCCGCGCGGTCTCCCACGTCTTGCCGCCATCCTTCGAGACGTCGACGCGGGTGATGCGGCCGTGACCCGACCACGCCATCCCGGTGATGACGAGCGGCCCGGCGCCGTGCGTGATCGGCATCTGCGGGCTCGGCGAGGTGATGACCGATTTCGCGTCCATCACCCAGGTCCACTTGCGCGCGGTCCCGTCCTCGAGAACGTCGGTGTATTTCGACGTCTCCTCGCGGCTTTCCACGGGGCCGTCCATGACCTCCACGCGGCGCAGCCACTTCACCCACATGTTGCCTTCCCAGCCCGGCACCACGAGGCGCACGGGGTAGCCGTGCTCCTTCCTGAGCGCCTCGCCGTTGGCCTTGAAGGCCACGAGAACGTCGTCCAGCGCCTTGTCCATCGGGATGGAGCGGCCGTTCGAGGAGGCGTCGGCGCCCTCGACGAAGACCCACTTGTCGGACAGATCGCCCGCGGCGTCGAGACCCGCCTCCTGCAGCAGCGTGCGCAGCGGCACGCCGGTGTATTCCATGTTGTGGATCATGCCGTGGGTGTACTGCGCGCCGTTAAGCTGCGCGCCGGCCCACTCCATGCCCGTGTTGGCCGCGCATTCGCAGAAATAGACATGATTCTCGCGCGGGAAGCGCTCGAGATCCTCGTAGGAGAAGACAAGCGGCGTATCCACGAGGCCGTTGATCATCAGCCGGTAATCCGGCTTGGCCAGCTCGATCGCGCCCGAATGGTGCCGCTCGAACGCACAGCCCTGCGGCGTGATCGTCCCCTCGAGCGCGTGGATCGGCGTGAAGTTGATCGAGCTGATCGTGTCGGCGGTCAGCCACTCCACGTTGCGGCGGATCACGTGATCCTCGAACTTGATCGGCATCCCGTAGGGCGTGGCGTCCACCGGATCGCCCCAGCCCGAGGCCCAGGGCTGCACGTCGGTGATGAGCGGGTTGGGGCTGGCGGCATGTCCGGCCTTCGCCGCCACGGCCCCTGCCCCGGCCGCCGCGGCGCCGGTCAGGAACTGCCGGCGCGATGGCTTCGGTCCCTTGAAGCTGGTCGTCATCTCTCCATTGCTCCTCTCAGATCATCGAATTCGCTTTTGTGAATTCGACAGGCAAACTCTTGTACCGTCGACGGGCCGGCACCGTCAGGTGCCGGTCACCGTGACGGAGGTGTTGGGCTCTACCTTCACGGTCCCCTTCTGGCGAACGTGATCTTCCACGACATCCCAGATCGGCGGGCCCTCTGTCCCCTCGTTGACGCTCGCCCAGCCCGCGACGACATAGGACCGCGCCGGATCGATCGGCTCGCCGGTCTTGAGCAGCGTCATCCCGGAGATGCGCTCGCCCTGCGGCTTGGAGACGTCGATGCGGTAGCCGAGGCCGCCGAGGCGCACCATGTCCCCGCCCTGCTGGTAGTAGGGGTCGGGGTTGAACAGGTTGTCGCCCACGTCCTCCAGCACGACCTTGAGGAATTCGCCGGTCATCTCGGTGCGGTAGGCGTTCGGGTAGGTCATCGAGGTCACGTTCCAGATATCCTCGCGGGTGATATCCTGGCCCGGGATCAGCGACGGCCCCCAGCGCACGCCGGGCGACATGGCGATCTCCGCGTCGCGCTGTTCGAGCAGCGCCTCGCAGATCAGGTCGTCCCAGGTGCCGTTGAAGTTGCCGCGCCGGTAGAGCAGGCTTTCGGTCTGGCCGATCACCTCGGAGAGCTGCGTCTCGAAGGGCGCGCGCTGTTCGTCCACCAGGGCGGTCATCTCCGCGTCGGGCTGGATCACGTCGGAGAAGATGGGAATGAGCTTGTGGCGGAAACCCATCATCTGCCCGTCGCGCACGTCGAGATCGACCCGGCTGACGAACTTCCCGTTGGAGCCGGAGGCGATCAGGATCGTGTCGCCCACGAGCACGGGCTCGGGCAGCGCATCATGCGTGTGGCCGGTCAGGATCACGTCGATGCCGGACACCTGGCCGGCCATCTTCTTGTCCACGTCGAAGCCATTGTGGCTGAGAACCACGACGAGCTCCGCCCCCTGGGCGCGGACCTCGTCCACCATCTCCTGCATGTGCTGGTCGCGGATGCCGAAACTGTAGTCGGGGAACATCCAGCCCGGGTTGGCGATCGGCATGTAGGGGAACGCCTGCCCGATCACCGCGATGTTCACGCCGCCGCGCTCGAACATCTGGTAGGGCGCGAATTCCGCCGCCGGCTCGTCCCACATCGCGTCGAAGATGTTCTGGCCGAGCGCCGCGAAGGGCAGCCCCTCGACCAGGTCGCGCACGCGCTCCTGGCCGAGCGTGAACTCCCAGTGGAAGGTCATCGCGTCGGGCCGCAGCGCGTTCATCACGTTGACCATGTCCTGGCCTTCGGTGTGATAGCAGGTGTAGCTGCCATGCCAGGTGTCGCCGCCGTCGAGCAGAAGCGCCTCCGGCCGGTCGCCCCGGATCGCGTTCACCACCGTGGACACGCGGTCCATGCCGCCCATCCGGCCATAGCTGCGCGCGAGCGAAACGAAATCGTCGTAGGTCAGCGCGTAGTGCGACGGGCTGCCATCCTCGATGCCGTAAAGCCTGCGGAACTCGGCGCCGGTGATGTGCGGCACCTCTCCCTTGTTGGGGCCAACGCCGATGTTGACCTCCGGTTCGCGGAAATAGATCGGCTTGAGCTGGGCGTGGATGTCGGTGACGTGGATCAGCGTCACGTTTCCGAACGTGTCGAAGTCCAGCAACTGGTCCTGCGTCAGCGCCTGCTGCGCGGCGAGCCTGGACCAGTTGCCGAAACCGGAGGCGCCGACAAGGGCCGAGGCGGCCATGCTGGCCTGCAGGAAGTCGCGGCGGGAAATCATCTGGGTGACGCTCCGTTGGTGTTCTCGGGGATAAAGGGTGACATGCCCCCTCCCGCGCACGGGAGGGGATATGCGTTTTTCAAGCCTTGCCGCTTACGCTTAGTTGCGGACCGACGGTCCCTCGACCGAAAGGCCGTTGCCGCGCGAGGCGACGTAGAGCTGCAGTGCGACGAAATCGTCGCTGCCAACGTCGTAGGGCACGCCGCGCGTGTCGCGGATGCAGCCGTTGAAACGGTTGTGCTGCGACACGAGGTTGGCCTGCTTCAGCCGGTAGACCGGGAAGCCGTTGGTCTGCCCCTGGCTCAGGTGGTCGGCGCGAATGTAGTTGTCGTAGTTGTCCTCGTGGCAGTTCGCGCAGGCAAGTTCGAGCTGGCCGTAGCGGGTGTAGTAGATCTCCTTGCCACGCTCCCACGTGTCCTCGACGGGCCCGTCGATGGCGACGTCGACCGTCATGCCGCGGGACACCGACGCGATCAGCGCCGTCATGTTCTTCATCGGCTGACTGTCCCAACCCCAGGCCTCAGCGCCCATACGCTCGGTCCGGCAGTCGTTGATGTACATCTCGGCCGTGTAGACCTTGCCCTTTTCCTCGTTCCATTTCGGCAACGATGCGCGAAGCCCGCGGAGCGATTCCGGCTCTTCGTGGCAGCTGGCGCAGGACTGGCCCGCGTCGCCTTCGACGGCGTTCCACGAGTCGCGTCCCTGGTCGACGAAGATCATCCCCGGGTTGTCGAAATCGTCCATCTGGAGCGCCTGGGTCTCTTCCGTCCGGAATGTCCAGCCCGAGCGTATCGAGCGCAGATGACCCTTCAGATGGTCCGGCGCGGCCGTCTCGGTGACCATTTCAATCTCGCCGTTGATGATCAGGTTCGCGTCGGGATCGGCCGCCCCCAGCGTGGGAAACGCGATCGCGAGTGCCGCCGCAGCCGTCAGTGCCTTGTATCTCATCCCTGTTCCTCCCTTGGGTTCCGCCCCGCGCCGCGCGCGGGGCAGCCTTTCGCACTTCGGCTTCAGCTGACCTCGACGGACTGCACGTCCTCGTAGACGGAGCCGTCGTCGTCGTACCATGTGAAGGTGAACTCGCCCGTCTCCGGGATCGTCGCCTCGAACTCGAAATAGGGGTTGGTCGAGATCGCGGGCTCCATGGTGACGTCGATCACGTTCTGGCCGTTGAAGTCGCACGTGAAGCGATTGATGATCGAGCGCGGGATCGTGTTGCCCTCGCTGTCCTTGCGCTGGCCCGACTCCATCTTGTGGCTGATGAGAGTCTTGATGGTGGCCACCTCGCCGGCCGAAGCCGAGCGCGGGACGCGGACACGCGGTTTGACGTTTTCTGCCATCTGTCTTGTCTCCTGATCTCTCAGCCGCCGCAGCCGCCGATGGTGACTTTCACTTCCTTCGAGGTGCGGGCGAAGGAACCGTCAGCCATCTTGGCCACCGCAACGACGTCCTGGGTGCCCGCAAGGCGGATCCGCGTGCTCGCGCGGCTCGCGCCGGCCAGCGGGCCGAAATGGAAGGTGGCGACGGGCGGGGTCGGGTTGCCTGCGGCCAGCACCATGATCGATGCCGCACCGTCGGCCGCGACCTCGATCGGAACCGTGTTGCCATTCTCGGCGATCTCTGGGGCGTTCAGCGTCACGCCGCCGTCGGCGACATCCGCGCCGCCGGTGAACTCCGCGATGAGCTCGTCCACGGTCGCCGCGAAGGCGCTGGCCGGCAGCACGGTGAGGGCCGCGGCCCCCGCCCCTAGCGCCAGGGTTTCACGTCTGGTGAAGTCCATCCTAATTCTCCTCTGATGGTTCCCGGTCGCCCCGATCACTCGTACTTGAGCGTCGACAGGAATGCGACCACGTCCTCGACTTCCTGCGCGCTCAGGAGCGGCGGAAGCGGTTCCTCGGCGGGCTTCTTGGTGAAGCCCTGGCCCGGACGGGTGAAGCCGGTCGTCTTGTAGTAGCCCGGCATGATTGTGCCCTCGTAGGTCTTCTTCGCATCCACGAGCAGGCCGCGAAGCTCCGCCGGCCCCCAGCGGTCGCCGACGCCGTCGAGCGGCGGGCCCACCTCGCCATGGAAGGGCGCTTCATTCAGCGCCGTGACCATGTGGCAGGAGATGCAGTTGCCCTGCGACTTGGTGACCATGATCTCGGCACCGCGCGCGGGATCGCCCTTCGTGCCCGTCAGCGAAGTTTCCACCGCGCCGTATTCGCCGAAAGTCACTTCCCCGGGCGCAACGACGTCTGCCGCCGAGGCGGCCCCGGCAAGCGCGGCGAAAGCGACCCCAGCCATCAAGTTCTGCGTAAGTTTCATATTCCCTCCCATGGCTATCCCGTCAGCGTCACGCCGATAGCACTGTATACCGTAGGCCACCGCGACCCAGTGACGCAATATCAAATTCACAGAAGTGAATTATTCGGGACAATGTTCGCGGTCAGTCGGCGCTCCCGTCGTTGCGTTCCTGGATGCGGCGCGCGTGATAGCGTTGAAAATCTTCATCCCCGTCAAGCTCGTAGCGCTTCTCGTTGACCCATGTGAGCATGTCGAGCGTGGTTCCCGCCGCGAAGGCCCCCGGCATGGTGACGACCGCCGCCTCGGGGGCGGTGGCGTCCTCGGGAACCTCCTCGGGCAGGAACATCAGCGTGGGCGTGAAGAGAATCCCCCACTTGCGCGCCATCTCGCGCTCCGTCCGCGTCTCGCCGTCGAAGTCGGTCACCTCGACCGCGCCATGCAGGTTGAGCTGCACGACGAAGAAGTTCTCGTCGATGTACTCGGCGATCTCGGGACGCGGAAAGACGTCCTCGTGCATCTTGGTGCAGTAGATGCAGCCACGCTGCTCGAAGATGATCGCGAAGCGCTTGCCCTCGGCGTTGGCCTCCTCCAGATCCTCGCGCAGGTCCTTGAAGGTGTCGCGCATCCACGCCGTCTTGTGCAGCCCGTCGTCGCCGACATTGGCCGCCGCCGCCGGCAGCGCCAGCAGCACCCCCGCCAGCGCACCCATCGCCCGTGTCGCAAGTCCCGTCATCCGCATCTCCTCCCTGTCATCGTTGACGTCGCTGCGGACCTCACCCGAGGCTCGTGAAGCCGGGAAAGGCCTCGATCATCCAGTTCGCGATCCAGTTTACCGTGTTCGTGGCGATGAGTACCGCGAAAACGATCAGCATGCCGCCCATCGCCTTCTCGACATATTGCATCTTGTTCCTGTGCCGCTGAACCCAGGCGAGAAAGGGCCGCGCGAAAAGCGCCGCGACGATGAAGGGCGCGGTCATGGCAAGGCCGTAGACCAGAAGCAGCAGCCCGCCGCGGAAGATGTCGCCCATGCCGCTCGCGATCATCAGGATCGACGCGAGCGCCGGGCCCACGCAGGGCGTCCAGCCGAAGCCGAAGGCCAGACCCATCAGATAGGCGCCCAGCATGGTCGAGGGCTCCGCGCCACTTTCCAGGCGCGCCTCGCGATAGAGAAACCCGATTCGAATGACGCCGAGGAAATGCAGGCCGAACACCGCCAGGATCGCCGCCGCCACGTAGGAAAGCGGCTGGCGCCACTGCGCGAACGCCTCCCCCACCGCGGTGGCGCCCATGCCCAGCAGCACGAAGATGGTCGTGACGCCCAGCGCGAACATCACGGAGCTGAGGACGAGCCGCCGCTGCGCGCCCGGCGGGATCTCGTCGTTCCCGCGCAGTTCGGTCATGGAGATGCCCGCCATGTAACTCAGGTAGAACGGCACCATGGGCAGGATGCAGGGCGTGAAGAACGAAAGCAGACCGGCGAGCGCAGCGCCTGCAAAGGAAATCTCGAGCATCGCCGCTCCTTGATCCATTCACATATTCAGAATACGTTGACTGACAGCTTGGCGTCAATCTACGGTATACATGCGCGTACAGCGATTTCTCATTGCGGCGGCCCTCGCCGGCCTTCCCGGCTTCGACGGCGGCCGCGCGGCAGAGCTTGTCATGGTCGAACAGCCGGGATGCAGCTATTGCGAGGCGTGGCATGACCAAGTCGCGCCGGAATATCCCAAGACCGCCGAGGGCCGTTTTGCGCCCCTGGTGCGCGTGCAACTGCGCGAGGGCGCGCCGGAGGGCGTGACGTTCGACCGGCCCGCCGTCTTCACCCCGACCTTCATCCTGGTGGAAGACGGCGAGGAGCTCGCCCGGATCGAGGGCTATCCGGGAGAGGATTTCTTCTGGGGGCTTCTCGGCCGGATGCTGGAAGATCACACGGATTTCAACGAGGGAGGAGACGGACAATGAAAAGAACGGTATGCGCGCTCGCGCTCGCCGCGGGGACGGGGCTGCCCGCCGCCGCGCAGGATGCATTCGTCGAATTCCGCGCGATCACGCCCGAACTCGCCATGCGCATGGCGACGGCCGCGCTGGAACACTGCCGCGCGGAAGGGTTCCAGGTCGGCGTCACCGTGACCGACCGCTTCGGCGTGCCCCAGGTCTTCGTGCGCGACCGGTTCGCCGGCGCCCACGTGCACGAGACCTCCTACCGCAAGGCGTGGACGGCGGCGAGTTTCGGGACGCCCACGACAGAGCTGTCCGAAGTGACCCAGCCCGGCGAGGCCACCTTCGGCATCCGCCAGCTGAGCGAGGCGCTCGCCCTCGGGGGCGGGCTGACGGTGGTCGCGGGCGAAGGTGACATGGTGGCCGCCATCGGCGTGTCCGGCGCTCCGACGCCCGCGCTCGACGACGAATGCGCCGAAGCCGGGATTGCGGCCATCGAGATGGACATCGCTTTCTGACAAAGCGCCACGCGCCGACCGCGCCAGGGTCGAGGAGGTCCCGTTGTCTCTTCCGGTTCTCAAGTCCGACATGTCCGAGGCCGAGCTCGACCGCATCGTCGAGAAGGCGGAGACGGCCTCGACGTTCCTCAAGGCGATCAGCCATGAGGGCCGCCTGATGATCCTGTGCCATCTGGTCACCGGCGAGAAGTCGGTGACCGAGCTGGAGGCATTGCTGTCGGCGCGGCAGGCGGCCGTGTCGCAGCAGCTGTCGCGCCTGCGCCTCGAAGGCCTGGTCGTTCCGCGGCGGGAGGGAAAGGCGATCTACTACCGTCTCGCCGACGACCGTCCCCGCAAGATGCTGGAGACGGTCTACGATCTCTTCTGCGCCGACGGCGACTGACCCGGCGCGCCGGGCCGGCCGCCGGACCGTTGCGCGCCGGTCTTCACGCCTGCATACTGCCCCGACGGGAGGATGCGGATGCTTGAGATGATCCCCGAAAGCTGGGCGGTCGCGCTGATCGGCGCGGGCGGCGGGATACTTCTGGGCCTCGCGGCGCGACTTGGACGCTTTTGCACGCTGGGCGCGATCGAGGATCTGCTCTACGGCGGCAGCGCGCGACGCATGCACATGTGGCTTCTCGCCATCGGCGTGGCCGTGACCGGCACTTTCGCGCTGACGGCGGCGGGCATCGTGCGCCCCGAGCTCAGCTTCTACTACGCGATCGAATGGATGCCGCTCGCCTCCATCCTGGGCGGCCTGGCCTTCGGCTATGGCATGGCACTCGCCGGGAATTGCGGCTACGGCGCCATCGCGCGGCTGGGCGGCGGCGACCTTCGCAGCTTCGTCATCGTGCTGGTGATGGGCGTCTCAGCCTATGGGGTGCTGATGGGCCCTCTCGCACCGTTGCGTGACCTGCTCTTCCCGCAACGCGACGTGACAGACGTCGCGCCCGCGCTCCCCGCGCTCGCCGAGGCGTGGACGGGGGTTCCGGCCGTGGCGATCGGACTTGGCGCGGGGCTGGCGCTTTGCGCCCTGGCGCTCGCATCGCGGGAGTTGCGCGGCGACGCCTCTTCGGTCTTCTGGGCTGGCATGGTGGGCGTGGCGGTGGTCGCGGGCTGGGCGGGCACGACCTGGGTGGCCACCACGGGCTTCGAGGCGCTGCCGGTCCAGTCGCATTCCTTCTCCGCGCCGGTCGGCGAATCGATCCTCTTCGCCATGACCGGCAGCGCGCGGCCGGTCAGCTTCGCGGTTGGTTCCATCGCCGGGGTGTGGGCCGGCGCTTTCATCGGCTCCCTCGTCAAGGGACATTTCCGCTGGGAAGCCTGCGAGGATCCGCGTGAGCTTCGCCGCCAGATCTTCGGGGCGATGCTGATGGGCGGAGGCGCCGTGGTCGCCATGGGCTGCTCTGTCGGTCAGGGCCTCTCGGCGTTTTCGGTTCTCGCGGTCAGCGCGCCCGTGACGCTGCTTTCGATCCTGGCCGGCGCGGCGCTCGGGCTGCGCCAACTCATCGAGGGCTTCCAGCCGGCCGAGTGAGCCCCCGGCTGCGTCCACAACGCCCCCTGCGACAGAATATCGTATTCCGTTTTTATTATATATCTTTAACGTAGGAACTGGAAACGCGCTTCAACGTCCCGAAAGGACCCTCATGCTCAAGACAGTCTTGAAGGCCGCCACCGCGGCCGCTTTCATCGCCGGCCCCGCAGTGGCCGAGATGGAAGAGAAACTCGTCACCGTCGTCACCTCGGAGAACCCGCAGACCCAGCTGATGAGCATGGTGCTGACCATGCAGGCGCTGCAAAAGGGTGCGGAGGTGCGCATCCTGCTTTGCGGGCCGGGCGGCGACATCGCGCTCGACGAGGCGCCCGACACCGCGACCGCCGGCCAGCCGCCGAAAGACATGAGCCCGCAGGGCCTGCTGAAGGCCGCGATCTCGAACGGCGCCACCGCAGAGGTGTGCGCGATCTACCTGCCGGGTCGCGGCGAAGGCCCCGAGGTGCTGATGGACGGCGTCGGCGTGGCGCAGCCCCCGGCGATGGCCGATGCGCTTCTGGACGACGGCGCCGCCGTCTGGTCCTTCTGAAGCATCAAGCGGCGGCCGGGCGCGCACGCGCGACCCGGCCCCGCGCCCCGAAGACAAGCCAGAGCGCGAGCGCAAGTTCGGCAACCAGCGGCACCATGTAGGCCGGGGCGAAACCCGCCGAGAGGCCCGGCGCGAGGAAGCGCAGCGCGCTCCCCGACAGATAGACGATCCCCGCCGCGCCGATCCCCCAGCCGAGCGCCGCCGGAAAGGCGGGATGCCGCAGGAGCAGCACGCCCGTCGCAAGGCAACTCCCCCCGAAGAAGACAAGCCCCATGTCGTAGGCATGGGCATGGAGCGAAAGAAGGAAGGGCGCGAGGCCGGCCGCCGCGCCCCCGTCGAGCGCAAGCGCCGCACCATGATGCAGCACGAGCCCCGCGCCCAGAACTGCCGCCTGCACGAGGCGCAGGCTGAACGCCATGAGCGCGAGCGCCTCGCCCGCCGGGCGCAGGATCACGAGAAGAAGCGCGCCCAGCACCACGTCCGAAAGCGCCATCAGCGTGTCGAGGAGAAGCGCGGCGCGCAACGCGGCCGCCGCCCCATCCGCGCCGCCCGGCAGCGCCGAGAGGTCGGCGAGCCCGGAGAGCGGTGCACGGAACACGGCCTCGGAGGAGAGGCCCGCCGCGATCAGGACGAGGTAGACGACGCCCGCGATACGGTAGGGCGCGGCGGAAGCTCTGGGCGTCATGGACGGTCTCCGGCATAGACGCGACGCCGCTAGGCTACACCGCCGCGACCCGCGGCGCTACGGCAAGGGCGCCCTACCCCGCCTCGGCCAGTCGCGCGACATAGCGCGCCAGCATGTCGACCTCGAGGTTCACTAGATCGCCCACCCGCACATCGCCCCAGGTGGTGACCTCCTTGGTGTGGGGAATGAAGTTGATGCCGAACTCGGCCCCCTCCACCTCGTTCACGGTCAGCGATGTCCCGTTGAGGGCGACCGATCCCTTCGGCGCGATGAAACGGGCCAGCGTCTCGGGCGCGCGCAGGCGCACCCGGGTGCTGTCGCCCTCGTCGGACACCGCGACCACCTCGGCCACGCCGTCCACATGGCCCGACACGATGTGCCCGCCAAGCTCGTCGCCCACGCAGAGCGCGCGCTCCAGGTTGACGCGGCGTCCCGGCGCCCAGTTCCCCAGACCGGTCTTCGACACGGTTTCGGCGCTCACATCGACCTCGAACCAGTCCTCGCCCAGCGACACGACGGTCAGGCAGACCCCGTCGCAGGCGATCGAGGCGCCGATCTCGATGCCGGAGGTGTCGTATCCCGTGGCGATCCGCGCGCGCAGATCGCCGCGCCGCTCCAGCGCGCGCAGCGTGCCCACATCCGTGACGATCCCCGTAAACATCGCGCATCTCCTTCTGCCGCGACGGACCTTATTTCCGTCCCAAAGCTGGTGTAGCCTGCCGTCGATCTAGCGGGCTCGAGGCCGGATGACCACCATCGCGACACCGCCATCCTCGCGCGTGTTCCTCTTCTTGCAGGGACCGCACGGGCCGTTCTTCGACGCGCTCGGCGCGATGCTGCGCCAGGCCGGGGGCATCGTCTGGCGCGTCGGCTTCAACGCGGGCGACCGGGCGTTCTGGCGCGACCGCGCCTCCTACATCCCGTTCCGGTCTCCCGTCGAGGCATGGCCCGCGGCGCTCGAACGTCTCGTGGCCGAAAAGGGGATCACCGACATCGTGCTCTACGGCGACACGCGACCCGTCCACGCCGTCGCGGTGGCGCAGGCGCGGGAGCGGGGGCTGCGCGTCCATGTCTTCGAGGAGGGCTATCTTCGCCCCTACTGGGTGACCTACGAGCGCGGAGGCTCGAACGGCAACTCGCGGCTGATGGACATGACGGTCGCCCGGATGCGGGCGGCGCTCGCGCATGGCGAGCTGGAGCAACCGCAGGCACCCGCGCGCTGGGGCGACATGCGCCAGCACATCTTCTACGGCGCGCTCTACCATGCCCACGTCATGCTTCGGAACGGCGGCTACCGCCATTTCCGGCCCCACCGCGATCTTCCGGTGACGCGGGAATTCCGTCTCTATCTCCGGCGGCTTCTCTGGATGCCGGCCCACGCGCTGGAACGTGCGCTGGCGACATGGCGGATTCGCCGCGGCGGGTTCCCCTATCACCTCGTGCTGCTTCAGCTCGAGCATGACAGCTCCTTCCGGGCGCATTCGCCCTTCGCCAGCCTGACCGAGTTCGTGGAGCTCTGCGTGCGCGATTTCGCGCGGGGCGCCCCGCACCACCATCACCTGGTGGTCAAGGCGCACCCGCTCGAAGACGGCCGCGCGGCCGTTCGCGCCGCGCTCGCGCGCGCGGCCGCGGCGCATGGCGTGGCCGACCGGGTGCACTATGTCCGCGGCGGCAAGCTTGCCCGGCTCCTGGCCGAGGCGCGCAGCGCCGTCACCGTCAATTCCACCGCCGGACAGCAGGCGCTCTGGCGCGGGGTGCCGGTGAAAGCCTTCGGGCGGGCGGTCTACGCAAAGCCCGAATTCGTGTCGGATCAGCCACTCGCCGCCTTCTTCGCGGCGGCCCGCCGGCCCGACACGCGCGCCTACCGGGAGTATCGCCGCTACCTTCTGGAAACGAGCCAGGTGCCGGGCGGCTTCTATGCCTCGGCGAGCCGACGGCAGCTCCTGCGGCATGTCGTGGACATGATGCTCGCGGCAGAGGATCCCTACGACGCGCTGGAACATGGCACCGCGGCCCCGAGGCAACAGTTGCGCGCGGTGATCTGATCCCGCCCGAGGGCAGGCTGGCCGTTTCGCCCGGTTGCCGGTAGCTTCGCGGGACAAGCAGAAGGCAGAAGAACCGGAGACGAGGCAGTGACATCGACATCGTTCCGCTGGGCGCGCGCCATCGCCCTGCTTCTCGTCGTGTCGCTGGCGGCGGGCTGCGGATTGCCGCGCTCCGGCCCCAGCAAGAACGAGATATTCGCCGGCTCCGAACAGCGGCAGGGCGACGCCTTCGTGATCGAAGTGAACGATCGCGTGACGCGCGCGACCTCTGTAATGCCCGCGCTGGCATTCCAGCAAGGGTTCGTGAACGCGGGCATCATCGGCTCGGACGTGATCCGGCCGGGCGACACGCTCGGCCTGACCATCTGGGAGAACGTGGAGGACGGGCTGCTGGCCGGCGAGACGGGCAATTCCACCGTTCTCGAGGAAGTGCAGGTGGATGCCGAAGGGTTCGTCTTCGTGCCCTATGCCGGGCGGATCCGGGCCGCCGGAAACACGCCCGAGGCCGTGCGCCGGATCATCACCCGCCAGCTGGCCGACCAGACCCCCGACCCCCAGGTCCAGGTGCGCCGCCTCGCCGGAAACGGGGCGGCGGTCTCGCTGGCGGGGGCCGTGGGCGCGCAGGGCATCTACCCGATCGAGCGGCCAACGCGCACCCTCTCGGCGATGATCTCGGCGGCGGGCGGGATCGCGATCCCGCCCGAGGTCGCGCTGATCAGCGTGATCCGCGGCGGGCACCGCGGAACCGTCTGGTTCGAGGATCTCTACGATACCCCCGAGTTCGACATCGCCCTGCGCGACGGCGACCGCATCCTCGTGGAACGGGACACGCGGTCCTTCAGCGTGCTCGGAGCCTCCGGCTCGCAGGCGCGCGTGACGTTCGAGAGCGAAACGCTCTCGGCGCTCGAGGCGCTCGCCCGGGTCGGCGGGCTGGCCACCAACTCGGCCGATCCCACGGGCGTCTTCGTGTTCCGAAACGAGCCTGCCGAGATCGCGAACGCCGTGCTGGGCCGCGACGACCTCGTCGGCGCGCAGCGCTTCGTCTACGTCCTCGACCTGGCGGAACCCAACGGCATCTTCGAGGCGCGCGACTTCCTGATCCGCGACGGCGATACGCTCTACGTCACGGAAGCTCCTTTCACCCAGTGGAGCAAGGTGATCTCCGCGATCACCGGATCGCTGGGCGTGGTGAACACGGTGGACACCGCCGCGTCGACCTTCTCCGGAAATTGACGGGCGACATGCCGCAGGCGCACACGCCCGGCGCCGGGGAGACTGCTCCCCGGCGCCTTTTCGTTTATAACGGCGGCTTCCTGCGCCGGCCCGCGCTCCGGCGCATCCTGGCGGCGGCCGGGTACCGCGTCACCACGGGCCTTCCCGGGCCGGACGATCTGGTGGCCGTCTGGGGGCAAAGCCCCACGGCACGGCGCGGCGAGGCCGTGGCGCGGCGGCGGGGCGCGGGGCTTCTTCGGATCGAGGACGCGTTCCTGCGCTCGCTCCATCCGGGGCGCTCGGGCGGCGAGGCGCCGCTGGGGCTGCTGCTCGACCGTTCGGGCGTGCATTTCGACCCGTCCGTGCCGTCCGACCTCGAGACGCTGCTCGCCACGCATCCGCTGGACGATGCGGCGCTTCTGTCACGGGCGCGGGACATCGTGGCCCGCCTACGCGGCGCGCATCTCACGAAATATGCCGCCGTCGATCCCGGCATCGCGCCACCCCCGCCCGGCTACGTGCTCGTCGTGGACCAGGTTGCCGGCGACGCGTCCGTGCGGGCAAGCGGGGCCGATCGCGGGCGGTTCCTCGAGATGCTCGCCTTCGCGCAGGAAGAGCACCCGGGCGCGCAGGTGATCGTCAAGACCCATCCCGAAACGCGGGAGGGACTACGGCCGGGCCACTTCTACGACGAGGATGCGCGCGGGCGCGTGACGCTTCACGACGAACCGATCTCGCCCTGGGTCCTTCTGGAGGGCGCGGTCGGGGTCTACACGGTCTCCTCGCAGCTGGGGTTCGAGGCGATCTTCGCCGGCCACCGCCCGCGCGTCTTCGGACAGCCCTTCTACGCGGGCTGGGGCCTGACCGAGGACGACCGTCCGGTACCCCGCCGGGAGCGCAGGCTCACCCGCGCCCAACTCGCCGCGGCGGCGCTCGTTCTCTACCCGGTCTGGTTCGATCCCTTCCGCGACCGCCGCGCGACGCCCGAAGAGGCGCTCGACGCGTTCGAGGCGGCGGCGCGCGCGTGGCGCGAGGACCGCAGGGGCTGGGTCGCCTCGGGCATCCGCCTTTGGAAACGTCCCGCGGTGAGCGCCTTCTTCCGCGGGCCGCGCGGCGTCGTCTTCGAGGACGACCCGGGCCGCGCCGCGCCGCGGGCCCGACAGGACGGCCGCCGCCTCATGGTGTGGGCGAGCCGGGCGGACGTGCTTCCCGAAGATGCGGTACAGGTGGAAGACGGGTTCCTGCGCTCGCGCGGGCTCGGGGCCGAGCTGGTGCCGCCGCTGTCGCTCGTCACCGACGATCTGGGGATCTACTACGATCCCGGCCGTGAAAGCCGGCTCGAACGGCTGATCGCGGCCTCGGCCGATCTTCGCCCCGACGAGCTTGCCCGGGCCGAGCGCTTGCGCAGGCGGCTGGTGGCCGCGGGCCTTACGAAATACAATCTCGGCGGGGCGCGCCCCGCGCTGCCGGACGGCCGGCGCATCCTCGTGCCCGGGCAGGTCGAGGACGACGCCTCCGTCAGGGCCGGGGCCGGAGCGCTGTGCACCAACCTCAAGCTGCTTCGCGCCACGCGGGAGGCGAACCCGGACGCGGTCCTGCTCTACAAGCCGCACCCGGACGTGGAGGCGGGCCTTCGGCCGGGCGCGCTGGCGCCGGAGGCGGTGCACGAGATCGCCGACGCGGTGCTGGAGCACGCCGACCCCGCCGCGCTTCTGGCCGGGGTGGACGAGGTCTGGACGCTCACCTCCGGCCTGGGATTCGAGGCGCTGCTGCGGCGCGTGCCTGTCGTGACGCTGGGCGCGCCGTTCTACGCGGGCTGGGGGCTGACCCGGGATCTCGGGCCCGTGCCGCCGCGGCGGCGTGCGCGCGTGTCCCTCGACGGGCTGGTGCACGCCGCGCTCATCGCCTACCCGCGATACCACGATCCCGTCACCGGACGGCCCTGCCCGCCGGAGGTGGCGCTCGACCGCCTGTCCGGGGGGCCCGGTCCGCGTCCCGGCCCCGCCCTGCGGACCCTCTCGAAGCTGCAGGGGCTCTTCGCGGGGCAGGCCCGCCTCTGGCGCGGTTAGCCAGGCGGGCCGACGGCGGCGGCGGCGTCGGGCTCAGGGTTTCTGCCAGACATGCAGGACATCGGCGCCGAGGGCGCGCGTCTCCATGAGGCGAAAGCGCGGCGCGTCCTCCAGCCGCTCCACGCCCAGCGCGCCGAAGACCGGCTGACCCTCCGCGCCGAGCGCGACGCCCGCTGTCACCCCGGCCAGCATGTCCACCAGATCGGCCGCGAGCAGCGAGGCCGCGAGCGCGCCGCCGCCTTCGCAGAAGACGCGCGTGATCCCCTCGCGCCCCAGGGCCTGCAGCACGGCATGGGGGTCGAGCTGCCCGCCCGACACCGCGCAAGGCAGCAGCCGCGCGCCCAACCCGCCCCAGGCGCGCACGAGCTGGGCGTCCGCATCCGCGCCATGACAGACCCAGACCGGCACGTCCCGCGCGGTCTGCGCAAGCTGGCCCATGAGCGGCAGATCGAGCCGGCGCGACACCACGACCCGCACCGGCTGATGGGCGACGCCAAGCCCCCGGACCGTCAGCGCGGGATCGTCGGCCCGCGCCGTGCCCGCCCCCACCATCACCGCGTCGTGGCGGGCGCGCATCCCGTGCACCCAGCGCCGCGCAGCGGCACCGGTGATCCAGCGGCTCTCGCCCGTCGCGGTGGCGATGCGCCCGTCGAAGGACGCGGCGAGTTTCAGCGTGACGAGGGGGCGCCCCTGCTCCACCCGGCGGAAGAAACCCGCATGATCGGCGCCCGCGGCCTCGGCCAGGACACCCGTCGTGACCTCCACGCCGCGGCGGCGCAACGCCTCGAACCCCTGCCCCGCGACGCGCGGATCGGGATCCGTCAGGGGCGCGACCACGCGCGCCACCCCCGCGTCGGCAAGGGCAAGCGCGCAAGGCGGCGTGCGGCCCCCATGGGCGCAAGGCTCCAGCGTGACGTAGGCCGTGGCACCCTGCGCCGCGGCCCCGGCCTCTGCCAGCGCCTCGGTCTCGGCATGGGGGCGGCCGCCGGGCCGGGTCCAGCCGCGCCCCACCACGCGGCCGTTTCGGAGGATGACGCATCCCACCGCCGGGTTCGGCCAGACGCGCCCCTGACCGCGCCGCCCGAGCGTGAGCGCCACGCGCATCCAGCGGGCGTCGCCCCCGGTCATGACTTGTCTTCGACCTCCGCGCCCATCTTCGGACGCAGCTCGGACATGAAGTCCTCGAAGTCCTCGACCGCCTGGAAGTTCTTGTAGACGGAAGCGAAGCGCACATAGGCCACGGTGTCGATCCGCGCCAGCGTTTCCATCACGATCTCGCCGATCACCTTGGAGGGGATGTCCGTCTCGCCCATGCTCTCCAGGCGGCGGACGATCCCGCTGATCATCTGGTCCACGCGCTCGGGATCGATCGGGCGTTTCTGCAGGGCGATGCGGATCGAGCGTTCGAGCTTGTCGCGGTCGAAATCCTCGCGCCGCCCGTTCGACTTGATGACCACCAGGTCGCGAAGCTGCACCCGCTCATAGGTAGTGAACCGACCCCCGCAGGCCGGGCAGAACCGTCGCCGCCGGATCGAGACGTGATCCTCTGCGGGCCGCGAGTCCTTCACCTGCGTGTCGATGTTTCCACAAAACGGGCAGCGCATGGGCCATCCCCCTCGGTTGTCTCTGCCTCTGCCTCTGGGGTGTTTCCCCCAGTTCGACACTATCACTATAGGCAGGCCGCCAGATCGCGGGTAGCCCAAAACAGGACGCGCCATATCTCCTTTCCGGGCCGTTGCAATCGCGCCCCTCCGGCGCGGGGCCGACGTCGCGCGCGGCCTTTCCCGGCGGCGTCCCGCCATTAGCCCGCAAGCGCGCGATCGCGCGCCGGACGCCCCTCGGCATCGAGGCGTCGCCGCCTGGCAGACCTTCGACGATTTGGCGGAACTCGGCCGCGCGAGGCCCCGCCCGCGGCCCCGTCGTCGATCTGGCGCGCGCAAGAAAACAAGGCCCGGCCCGAAATTGGCGGGCCCGCCTGCCCGGGGAACTCCTTGTCGAAGACAACAAAGGACGGTGCGCCACCCGCAGCAAGGAGGCGCGCCGTGCGCGGATCACCGCCACGCGACTCGCTCAGACGAGGCGGCGCGGGCCGGTCTCAGCTGTCGAAGATGCGCATGCCCTGCTGGTCGATCAACATCCGGGCCTTGCGAAGCGAGGCGTCGCGCGCGGTGTCCTCGTTCTCGATGGTGTCGGCCCGGATCATCCGGTGCACCTTCACCTCGCCGTCCACCTCTGTCTCGATGCGCGCGCCGACGCGCCACCCGGCGCCGTCGCGCACGGGCTCCGCGAAGATGCGGAAGCCGTCATGCTCCACCGGCTCGGGCCCGGCTTCTGGCCGGGGCTCGGGCGCGCCGCCGCCGCCGAAGAGACGCGACAGGATGGACATGCTACTGATCCAGGAACGAGCGCAGCTTGCGCGAGCGGCTCGGATGCTTGAGCTTGCGCAGCGCCTTGGCCTCGATCTGGCGGATGCGCTCTCGGGTGACCGAGAACTGCTGGCCGACCTCCTCGAGCGTGTGGTCGGTGTTCATCCCGATGCCGAAGCGCATGCGCAGCACCCGTTCCTCGCGCGGGGTGAGCGAGGACAGCACCCGCGTCGTCGTCTCGCGCAGGTTGTCTTGGATCGCGGCGTCGAGGGGCAGGACCGCGTTCTTGTCCTCGATGAAATCGCCGAGCTGGCTGTCCTCCTCGTCGCCGATGGGCGTTTCGAGGGAGATCGGCTCCTTGGCGATCTTCATCACCTTGCGGACCTTCTCGAGCGGCATCTGGAGCTTTTCCGCCAGCTCCTCCGGCGTGGGCTCGCGGCCGATCTCGTGCAGCATCTGGCGCGAGGTGCGCACCAGCTTGTTGATCGTCTCGATCATGTGCACGGGGATGCGGATGGTGCGTGCCTGGTCCGCGATCGAGCGGGTGATCGCCTGGCGGATCCACCAGGTCGCATAGGTCGAGAACTTGTAGCCGCGGCGATACTCGAACTTGTCCACGGCCTTCATCAGGCCGATGTTGCCTTCCTGGATCAGGTCGAGGAACTGCAGGCCGCGGTTGGTGTATTTCTTGGCGATGGAGATCACGAGACGCAGGTTCGCCTCCACCATCTCCTTCTTGGCCTGCCGGGCCTCCTTCTCGCCTTTCTGGACCTGCGCCACGATGCGGCGGAATTCCGAGATGTCGAGGCCGACATACTGGCCCACCTGCGCCATGTCGGCGCGCAACTCGGCCGCCTTGTCGGCGGAGCGCTCGAGGAAGGACTGCCAGCCACGGCCGGGTTTCTGAGAGATACGCTCGAGCCAGGTGGGATCGAGTTCGTAGCCGCGATAGGCGTCGATGAAGTCGCGCCGGTTGATCCGCGCCTGGTCGGCGAGTTTCACCATCGCGCTGTCGATGGACATGATCCGGCGGTTGATGCCGTAAAGCTGGTCGACCAGCGCCTCGATGCGGTTGTTGTGCAGGTGCAGCGAGTTGACCAGCTGCACGATCTCGGCGCGAAGGGTCTGATAGGCGGTCTCTTCGGTGTCGCTGAAGGCGCCGTCCTCGTTCAGCGTCGCCGAGATGCGCGCGTCCTGCATGTGACGCAGCTTCTCGAAATCCTCGGCGATGCGGTCGAGCGTCTCGAGCACGCGCGGCTTCAGCGCCGCCTCCATCGCGGCCAGCGACATGTTGGCCTGCTCTTCCTCGTCGTCCTCGTCCTCGCGCGCGATCGGGTTGCCGTCGGCGTCGAGTTCGGGCTGCTCCTCGGATTGCGCGCGCTGCGCCTGGGGTTGAGGCTGGGCCGCCACGGTCCCGCTGTCGACCACGGGGGCGTCCGCCTCCTCGTCACCGAGCTGGTTTCCGAAGGTCGTCTCGAGGTCGATGACGTCGCGAAGCAGAATGTCCTCGGACAGAAGCTCGTCCCGCCAGATCGTGATGGCCTGGAAGGTCAGCGGGCTCTCGCACAGCCCCGCGATCATCGTGTTGCGGCCGGCCTCGATCCGCTTGGCGATGGCGATCTCGCCTTCGCGCGACAGAAGCTCGACCGAGCCCATCTCGCGCAGATACATGCGCACCGGGTCGTCGGTGCGGTCGAGCTTCTCGCTTTCGGACCCGGCCACGGCCACGTCCTTGGAGGTCGACGCCTGGACCAGATCGGTCGAACCCTTGTCGTCGTCCTCCTCGACCTCTTCCTCCTCGATGATGTTGATGCCCATCTCAGAGAGCATCGACATCACGTCCTCGATCTGCTCGGACGAGACCTGGTCGGGCGGCAGAACCTGGTTGAGCTGGTCGTAGGTGATGTAGCCGCGCTCGCGCGCCTCGCCGATCATCTTCTTGACCGCTGCCTGGCTCATGTCGAGCGTCAGGGCGGCCTCCTGATCCTGGTCCTCGGGCTTGCGGTCGTCGGTATCCTTGGCGGCCATTCAGATCTCCCGGCTGACAGGGTCGATTCGGTTAACGCGAATCAATAGCGCGGCGCGGCGATTCGGACACCCCGCGCAGGTCGGTTTTTCGCGGGCTGTCGTGGCCCGACCTCACTTGCGGCCCTTGCTGTCCGCAATACTGTCGAGCAGCGCCCGAAGCCTGTCTCGTTCGGCTCGGCTGACGCGGGCGCCGTTTGGGCCAGTTTCATACTCGACCTTGTCCTCATGTCCAATGCGCGTGGCGCGGTGGTTGGCCTCTGCTGCCTGGCCAAGACGCCATGTCAGCGTCTCGTCGGCCACCTGCGCCAGATCCTCTTCCGCTTCCCGGATCTCCATCTGCAGCCCGCGAATCGCGTCGAGCTTTGCGAACTCCTCCGACAGTGTCTGGCGCGCCAGCTCCACATCCCCCGGCCGGCGCAGACACGGCGTTACCGCCACATGGTCCGTGGCGGCCAGCCTTTCAAGGGGCTCTGTCCCGAGCGTCGCCTCGATCGCCGCGCGCAACTCCGCCGCGTCGGCATCAGGGCGGGCAAGCAGCGCCGTGCGCAGCGCGTCGTGATCGGGGTCTCGGCACTCCAGCGCCTCGAGCGGTGCGGCCACCTCCTCGATCAGCGCGGGATGGGCCAGCAGCGTGGCCAGAATCACCGCCTCGCGCAGATGCCCCGTCACCTCGTCCCCGGCCGAGACCAGCAGCGACTGCCGCGTGCTGGACATCGGCGACAGGGATCGCTGGCCGCTGCCAGGGCGTACGCGCCCGCCGAATCCTTGCCGCGCCGGGCGGAAAAGCTCCCAACGCAGGGACCGGAAGGCCTCGCCGTAATGCGTGCGGATCGACGGATCCCGGATGCGGCCCACCGCGGCGCGCAGCGCCTTGTCGAGCGCGGCCCTGCGCTCGGGGCTGTCGAGCGAGCGGCCCTCGGTCTCGCGCCGCCAGAGCAGGCGCACCATCGGCAGCGCCTCGTCGAGGAGCTTGCGCAGCGCGGTCGGCCCCTGCGCGCGCAGCAGATCGTCCGGATCCTGCCCCGGCGGCATCAACGCGAAGCGCAGCCCCTTGCCCGCCTCCAGAAGCGGCAGCGCGAGATCGATCAGGCGATAGGCGGCCTGAAGCCCGGCGCGGTCGCCGTCGAGCGCGACCACCGGTTCGTCCGCGATCCGCCACAAAAGCCCCAGCTGGGTTTCCGTGATCGCTGTTCCGAGCGGCGCCACCGCCGCCTCGAACCCGTGGGTGACAAGTGCGATCACGTCCATGTAGCCCTCGGCCACGACGAGCGGCTGCCCCTTGCCCGCCGCCTCGCGCGCGGGGGCGTGGTTGTAGAGGTTGCGCGACTTGTCGAAGAGGGGCGTCGCGGGAGAGTTGAGGTATTTCGCGCGGGCTTGCGGGGACATCGCCCGCCCGCCCAGGGCGATGGCACGTCCCCGCGGATCGCGGATCGGAAAGACGATGCGGTCGCGGAAGCGATCGTAGGGCGCGCCGCCATCGTCGGGCCTGGCGCAAAGCCCGGCCTCCACGATCAGGTCGTCCGCCACCCCCTTGTCCCGGAGATGACGGTAAAGCCCTTGGCGCGCGTCCGGCGCGAAGCCGATCTCGAAACGCGACAGCGCAGCGTCGTCGAGGCCGCGGCGGGCGAGATAGGCCCGCGCCTCGGCCGCCGCGCCGGTGGAGAGCTGGAGCCGGAAATGCCGCACCGCCTGCTCCATCACGTCGGCGAGCTCGGCGTTGCGGTCGGCCTTCTCCTTCGCCTTCGGGTCACGGGCGGGCATCGGCAAGCCCGCCTCGCGGGCGAGGATCTCGACGGCCTCCATGAAATCGACGTTTTCCGTCTCGCGGACGAAGGAGATGGCATCGCCCTTCGCGTGACAGCCGAAGCAATAGTAGAAGCCCTTGCGGTCGTCGACGTGGAAACTGGCCGTCTTTTCCTGGTGGAACGGGCACGGCGCCCACATGTCGCCCTTGGCCTGGTTCGATTTCCGGTTGTCCCACAGAACCTTGCGGCCCACGACCTGCGCGAGGCTGGTGCGGGTGCGCAATTCGTCGAGGAATCCGGGGGGCAGGCTCATGGCCCGAATATCGGCCGCACGGGCGCCTCTGTCCAGCGTCGCCCGTGAAAGGATCAGGCAGCGCCGCGGCCGTTCGGGGTCACTGGTTCCGGCAGGCGGCCTCGTACGTGTCGGCCACGTCGGCGCCGAGCTGCCCCTCGGGAAGCGACCAGACCCATTCCACGATGAGCGGCACCGCCTCTGCATAGGCCTCGGCCCGGCCTTCGAGCGCGCCGGCCACGGCCTGCGTGGCGGCCTCGGGCGCCTCTCCCGCGCTTCGCTGCTCCACCGCCGCGGCGACGATGCTCGCCTGTGCGGCACAGTCCTCCGGACCGGTTTGCGCGGCGGCGGCCAGGGGGGTGAAAAGCGCGGCGGCGACAGTCAGGGTCAGGCGGGTCATGGAACCTCCTCGGGATGCATCCCGTCAGGACATAACGCGCGGGCCCCCGCCTGTCACCCGGCGCGGCGGGCCGCGATGCCTTCCATCGCCTGGCGAAGCTCGTGAACGAGCGTCTGCGCCATGGAGCGGAACGCCATGATCCGGATCGCCTCGGGCCCGGTCCGCACGAGGCTCACGTTCATGTGGCCGAGAAGCGTGCGCGCGGCAAAGCCCTCCGGGAAGGCGGATGGCCGCAGGTCGACTGGCACGAGCCGCGCGAGCGCGTCAGGCCCGGCCGCCCCGGAAAGCGTCACCACCGCCCATGCGTCGGACTGGTCGGTGAGCGCCGCGTGAACGGCAAGCGACGCGTCGGGCACAGGGCCCATGAGCATCGCCTGGTCGTGGCCCGTCCAGACCACGGCGGCGTCCGCCCCCAGAACGGCGCGGCCCGGATCGGGCCAGCCGAGACCATGCGCCGTCTTGAGCGCTTTGCCCAGCGCCGCCGCGCCGTCCGGCCCGGGCATGAGCGAGGTGATATGCCCCGGCGTCTCCTCGGAGAGCCGCAGGCCGCCCGTTTCCACCGGCAGAAGCCCGTCGCAGGGCGTGAGGGGAGGCAATTCAGCCACGGATCCGCTCTCCTTCCGGGTCGAACTGGACGGGGTCCTGCACCCGGCAGGCCACGCGCCGCCCGCGCAGGTGGTCCACCATCATCACCGTCTCGCCATGCCGCGCGCGACCGTTGCGCAGGAAGCCGAGCCCCAGCCAGCAGCCGAAGGTGGGGGACGGCCCCACGGAGGTGACATAGCCCTGGGAATTCTCGCGCACGGGCGCCGCGCCCTCCTCGAAAAGATGCGCACCGGCCCCGAGCGGACGCGCCGCATCGAGCGGGCGCAGCCCGACGAGTTGTTCGCGGTGATCGCCGACGAGGCCCGGCCGCTCGGAAGCGGCCTTGCCCACGCAGTCCTTCTTCGCGCTCACCATCCGCGCCATGCCGATGTCGAAGGCGGTGGTGCGCCCGTGGATCTCGGCATGGGTGATGAAGCCCTTCTCGATCCGGAGCACGTTGAGCGCCTCCATCCCGTAGGGCCCGCCGCCCAGCGCCTCTGCACGGGCCACCAGCGTGCGGAAGAGCGCGTCGCCGTATCGCGCGGGCACCGCGACCTCGTAGCCCTGCTCGCCCGAGAAGGAGATGCGAAAGAGCCGCCCCGCCACCCCCAGCACGGAGACCGGCCCGCATCCCATGAAGGGGAAGGCGTCGCTGTCGAGGCCGCCATCGACGATCCCGTCGAGGAGTTCCGCCGCCCGCGGGCCGGCCACGGCGAACTGCGCCCACTGCTCCGTCACCGAGACGAAGCGCACGTCGAGCTCGGGCCGCAGACCCTGGTGCACGAATTCGAGGTGGCGCATCACCTCCCCCGCCGCCGCGGTGGTGGTGGTCATCAGGTAGTGCGTTTCTCCGAGCCGCGCGGTGGTACCGTCGTCCATGACGTGGCCGTCCTCGCGCAGCATGAGCCCGTAGCGGACCCGCCCCTCCTTCAGCGTCGAGAAGGTGTTGGCGTAGACGAAGTCGAGGAAGGCCGCGGCGTCGGACCCCTGGATGTCGATCTTGCCGAGGGTGGAGACGTCGGCCACGCCCACCGCCTCGCGCACCATCGTCACCTCGCGCGCGCAGGCAGGCTGCCAGCCGGTCTCGCCCGGCTGCGGGAAATAGCTCGGCCGGTACCAGAGACCCGCCTCGATCATCGGGGCGCCACGCTCGAGGCTCGCGCGGTGGCTCGTGGTGAAACGCTCGGGCGCGAAGCCCTTGCCCTGCGCGCCCGCGCCCATCGCGGCGATGGAGACGGGCACATAGGGCGGGCGGAAGGTCGTGGTGCCGGTCTCGGGGATGCCGCGCCCGGTCGCGTCGGCAAGGACGGCCAGCGCGGCGACGTTGGAGTTCTTGCCCTGGTCGGGCGCCATGCCCTGGGTGGTGTAGCGCTTCATGTGCTCGACGGAGCGGTAGTTCTCCTGCGCCGCGAGCTTCACGTCCTTCACCGTCACGTCGTTCTGGAAATCGAGCCAGGCGCGCCCCTTGCCCGGCACCGCCCAGAGCGGCCGCAGCCGGTACGGCGCGTCCTCGGCCTCGGGCAGCGGGATGTCGGGAAGCTGCCGTCCGAGATCGGCAAGCGCGCCGGCCGCAGTCCGCAGCCCGCCTGCAAGACAGCCGTGGGTGGAGAAATCGCCCGCGCAGGCGCCCGCGGGAATCAGCCCCGGCACCGCGCCCTCGGCCGGCACGAAGGCGGCGATGTCCTCGCGCCAGGCCGGGCGGCCGTTCATGTGGCAGGTCAGGTGAACCGACGGGTTCCACCCCCCCGACATGGCCAGGCACTGCGTCCGGATGCGCTCGATGCGGCCGTTCTCCAGCCGGATCGTGACGGACTCGAGCCCGTCCCGGTCGCCTTCGGTGCCGCAGACCACCGCGCCGCGAAAGACGCGCACGCCCTCGGGGCCGCGCGCGTCGGTGCGGCTGTCCACCAGCGCGGCCACGTGCACACCCGCGGCCTGCAGGTCGCGCACGGTTCGGTGGGCGTCGTCGTTGTTGCCGAAGACGACGACGGAGCGGCCCGCCGCGACGCCCCAGCGGTTGAGGTAGGCGCGCACCGCCGAGGCGGTCATGATGCCGGGGCGGTCGTTGTTCGCGAAGGCGACCGGACGTTCGAGCGCGCCCGCCGCGAGGATCGCGCGCTTTGCCACGATCCGCCAGAAACACTCCTGCGGCAGCGTTGCGGGCGGGTCGGCGCGGTGGCTCGCCAGCCGTTCGAGCGCGCCGTAGGTGCCCTGGTCGTAGGCGCCCGTCACGGTGGTGCGCGGCATCAGCCGCACATTATCCATCCCGGCAAGCTCGGCCAGGACCTCGCGCGCCCAGCCGTGGGCAGGCTGGCCGCCGACCTCTTCGGTCTCGGCGAGAAGGCGGCCGCCCATCTCTGCGTTCTCGTCGGCGAGGATCACGTCCGCGCCCGCGCGCCCCGCGGCAAGCGCCGCCATCAGCCCTGCCGGCCCCGCCCCGATCACCAGCAGATCGCAGAACGCGAAGGCCTTCTCGTAGCGGTCGGGATTGTGCGCGCGCGAGAGCGCGCCGAGTCCGGCCGCGCGGCGGATCGCGGGCTCGTAGAGCTTCTCCCAGAAGCTGCGGGGCCACATGAAGGTCTTGTAGTAGAACCCCGCGCCCAGGAAGGGCGCGAAGAGGTCGTTGACGCTCAGCAGATCCCACGAAAGCGACGGCCAGCGGTTCTGGCTGCGCGCCTCGAGCCCCTCGTAGAGTTCTTGCATGGTGGCGCGGATGTTGGGCTCCTCCGCGGCGCCCCGGCCGATCGTCACCAGCGCGTTGGGCTCCTCCGAGCCGGCGGTCAGCACGCCGCGCGGGCGGTGATACTTGAAGCTGCGCCCGATCAGACGGATCCCGTTCCCGAGCAGCGCGGCCGACAGCGGCTCGCCCGCGCGGCCGCGGTAGTCCACCCCGTCGAAGCGGAAGGAGACCGCGGGCGCCTCCGCGTTGCGTCCTGCCCCGGCGACTCTCATGCCGCGCCCTCCCCGGCGGTCACGTCGCGGGCGAGCGCGGCGGAGAAAACCTCGTGCGTGCGCGTGTCCCGCTCGACCACGAGCCACGCGGCGCAGCCCGCCTCGTGATACCAGAGGTCGCGGGTGCGCCCGGCCGGGTTCTCGCGGTTGTGCAGGTAGTCGTCCCACGCCTCCGCGCCCGCGTCCGGCGCGGGCCGGTCAAGCGCCACCGCCGCGCCCTTGTAGGTGAACTCGCGCAGGTCGCGCGCGCCGCAGAGGGGGCAGTCTATGCGCATCGGCCCGTCATCCCTTCGCCGTTCGCGGGCCGCACCGCCGTCCGCCCGCCCGTCACCGCAACTCTCGCGCCCGCAGCATGCCGCATCGTCCGCCCCTCAGTGCAGATTGTGCTGAGAGCCCGTGCCCTCTTCGTCCATCAGCCCCTGCCCGGTCCGGAACCGGTCGAGGCGGTAGCCCGCCGCCGGCGCGTGGTGCCGGTCGGTGGCCATCAGGTGCGCGAAGGAGAAGCCCGAGCCCGGCACCGCCTTGAAGCCGCCGTAGCACCAGCCGCAATTGAGGTAGAGCCCCTCCACCGGCGCCTTGTCGATGATCGGCGATCCGTCGGGCGTCATGTCCATGATGCCGCCCCAGCTGCGCAGAACCCGCGCCTTGCCGATCATCGGCATCAGCGTCATGCCCGCCTCCATCACGTGCTCCACCATGGGCAGGTTCCCCCGCGCCGCGTAGGAGGCGTAGAAGTCGAGGTCGCCGCCGAACACCAGCCCGCCCTTGTCGGACTGGCTGATGTAGAAGTGCCCCATGCCGAAGCTCACGACGTGGTCGATCACGGGCTTCAGCCCCTCGGTGACGAAGGCCTGCAGGATGTGGCTTTCGATCGGCAGGCGCAGCCCGGCCATCGCGGCGACCTGGCTCGAGCGTCCGGCGACGACGATGCCCAGCTTCTTGGCGCGGATCGCCCCGCGGGTGGTCTGAACGCCGGTCACGCGGCCGCCCTCTATGTCGATGCCGGTCACCTCGCAGTTCTGGATCAGGTCCACACCGCGCCGGTCCGCGCCGCGGGCGTAGCCCCACGCCACGGCGTCGTGACGTGCGGTGCCGCCGCGCGGGTGCAGCAGGCCGCCGTAGATCGGAAAGCGGGTGTTGTCGAAATCAAGGTAGGGCAGGTGTTTGCGCACGCCTTCGCGGTCGAGCAGGATCGCGTCGTCGCCCTGGTTGATCATCGCGTTGCCGCGGCGGGCGAAGGCGTCGCGCTGGCCGTCCGAGTGGAAGAGATTGATGAGCCCGCGCTGCGAGTGCATCACGTTGTAGTTCAACTCGTCCTCCAGCCCTTCCCAGAGCTTGAGGGAATGCGAGTAGAATTCCGAGTTTCCCGGCAGGAAGTAGTTGGCGCGCACGATGGTCGTGTTCCGGCCCACGTTCCCGCCGCCGATGTAGCCCTTCTCGAGCACCGCCACGTTGGTCAGGCCATGCTCCTTGGCCAGGTAGTACGCGGTGGCCAGGCCATGGCCGCCCCCGCCGACGATGACGATATCGTATTCCGGCTTCGGTTCGGGATCGCGCCAGTGCGGCGCCCAGCCCCGATTGCCTGCAAGGCCCTCCCGGAAAACCCGGAACCCCGAAAACCGCATCATCCTCTCCTTCGCGCGCCGCACCGCCGGCCGGCCCGACTGAACCAACTCGGCCCCTTGATAGCAATGGGGCAACAGATCTGCCCAATCGCTTTTCGACAAATCGGGGCCGATCCGCGACTGCGCGTTGCGCGACATCAATGCACACGCCGTCTCGTGCCTGCATTCTGGGCAGGATCGCAACCGGGATGGGGGGATCATGGGCGGTATCGTCGTGTGCTACTCGCTGGGCGGGACGACGCGGAAGGTCTGCGAGCGGATCGCGGAGCTCACCGGCGCGCCGCTGCACCAGCTTGCGGCGCCGGGACCGGGGCCCGGCCCGCTGGCCTTCGTGGTCTGGAGCATGCGCACCGTCTTCGGAACGGCCACGCCCGTGGAAGCGCCCGACGCGCTCGACCCCGGCAGCGCGGACTGGGCCGTGCTGGCGGCCCCGCTCTGGGTCGGAAAGCCCGCGCTGCCGATGTCGCGCTGGCTCGACACCCGGCCCGCCCTGCCCGACCGGATCGGCCTCGTGATCACCAGCGGTGCTGCGAAGCGCCCCGATGGCGCCTTCAGTCAGATGGCGGCCGAGGCCCGGCGGCGGCCGGCCGCGACGCTTCACCTTCCCGAGGGCCGCGTCGGAAAGAGTTCCGCAGCCACCGAGATCGCCACGTTCTGCGACACCATGACCGGCTGACGCGCCGCCGGCCTAGAGCCCCTTGGCGCGATAGCTCGCGGCCACGCGGTCGATCGACACCAGGTAGGCGGCGGTCCGCAGGTCCTGCACGTCCTCGCGTGCGTGCCAGACCTCGCGCATCTTCTGGTAGGCGGTGCGCATCGTGTCGTCGAGCCCCGAGCGGACGAGTTCCTGCTCGTCGGCACCGCGCAGATACCGTTTCTTGAAATCGGGCGACAGGTTCCAGGCGTCGCCCAGCATGTGGTCGAGCCGCTCGAGCTCGCGCACGATGAGTTCGTGACGCGCCTCTTCCTGCCTGCGCTGCATCCGGCCGAAGCGGATGTGGCTGAGGTTCTTGACCCACTCGAAATAGCTGACCGTGACGCCGCCGGCATTGGCGTACATGTCGGGGATGATGACGCAGCCCTTCTGGCGCAGGATGTCGTCCGCGCCCGCCGTCACGGGACCGTTCGCCGCCTCGATGATGAGCGGTGCCTTGATCCGCTCGGCGTTGCCCATGTTGATCACGCCCTCGAGCGCCGCGGGGATCAGGATGTCGCACTCCGTCTCGAGCAGCGTCGCGCCCTCGGCGGTGTGCGTGGCGTCCGGGAACCCCGTGACGCCGCCATGCTTGAGGATCCACGCCCGCACCGCGTCCACGTCGAGCCCGGCGGGATTGTAGAGCGCGCCGTCCCGCTCGACGATCCCGGTGATGCGGCAGCCGTCCTCGCCGGACAGGAAGCTGGCGGCGTGGTAGCCAACGTTGCCGAGGCCCTGCACGATCACGCGCTTGCCGTCCAGCCCGCCCTCGAGCCCGGCCTCGGCGACGTCCTCGGGATGGCGGAAGAACTCGCGCAGCGCGTATTGCACGCCGCGTCCGGTGGCCTCCACCCGGCCGGCGATTCCCCCGCCGTCGAGCGGCTTGCCGGTGACGCAGGCGCGCGCGTTGATGTCGGTGGTGTTCATCCGGTTGTACTGGTCCGCGATCCACGACATCTCGCGCTCGCTGGTGCCCATGTCGGGTGCCGGCACGTTCTGCGCGGGATTGATCAGGTCGCGCTTGATGAGTTCGTAGGCGAAGCGGCGGGTGATCCGCTCCAGCTCGTCCTCCTCGTATTCGCGCGGATCGATGCAGAGCCCGCCCTTGGAGCCGCCGAACGGCGCCTCCACCAGCGCGCATTTGTAGGTCATCAGCGCGGCCAGCGCCTCGACCTCGTCCTGGTTCACCGCCAGGGAATAGCGGATGCCGCCCTTCACGGGCTCCATGTGCTCCGAATGCACCGACCGGTACCCGGTGAAGGTCTGGATCTGCCCGCGCAGGCGCACGCCGAAGCGCACGGTATAGGTGGCGTTGCAGACGCGGATCTTCTCCTCGAGACCGGGCGGCAGGTCCATGAGCGCCACCGCCCGGTTGAACATCAGGTCCACGCTCTCGCGGAAGCTCGGTTCGCGAATCGGCGCCGTCATTTTCACTGTCCTCCCCTGGCGGTTCCTGGCAGTCCCCGCGCAACGCGCCCGAGTCGTGCCGCTCTTTTCCGCCGACCGTAGGATGCCCGCGCGTCCGGATGCGAGGGATTTTTTGCCGGCCTTCGCCCCGCGGACCGGCAGAAACGATTCGGGTGTCGCCCGGCGGGATCGTTTCCGCACCCCGGAGTTTCCAGCGGGAACGCCGGATTTGTTAACCTTTGCAGCGCAATTGCAGCGCAATGACGCGCGAAGTGGCGCGGTGTCGTCCAATTTCCGCCACTTTTCAGAGTAATAAAAAGGTCTGCGCGCTGGGCTGGGGGCTTGGCAAGGGTAGCGATCATGGTGGCATTGGCACGAGGGCAGCGTTTCCTGGACGCGTGCCGCAAGGCGTCGTCCAGGAGTGAAACAGCGATCGCGCGGTGCTTCGGCCGCTTCGGCCGGGACGAACGCGGCGGGATGGCGATCTGGTCGATCTACATGTTCCTCATGATGCTCATGGTCGCGGGGATCGGCGTCGACTTCATGCTCAACGAGATGAAGCGCACGCGCCTTCAGGCCACGCTCGACCGGGCCGTGCTGGCCGCGGCCGACCTCGATCAGACGCTGTCGCCCAAGGGCGTCGTGCAAAGCTATTTCGACAAGTCCGGAATGGGCGACTTCCTCGCCGAGACTGCGGTGACGGATGGCCTGAATTTCCGCTCCGTATCGGCAGACGCGTCGAGCCAGACCAGGACGCTCTTCATCGACATGCTCGGCATCGACTACCTCAGCGCCCCGGCCGTGGGCACCGCGGAGGAGGAGATCCCCAACATCGAGATCTCGCTCATTCTCGATATCTCGGGCTCCATGCGCTACAACAATCGCATGAACAACCTCAAGCCGGCGGCGGAGGAGTTCATCAGCACGGTGCTGCGCGGTAACGCGGCGGACACGACCTCGGTCAACGTCGTTCCCTATGCCGGGCAGACGAACCCCGGCCCGGTGATGTTCGATTACCTGAACGGCGTCCGTTACCACGAAACCGGGGCGGACCACTTCCCGGAATGGGCGCAGGACATCTCGAACGTCGTGTTCTACTACGACACGGAAGAGCCGTTCGGAACGGTCGACGAGGACGACTTCGCGGTGAAGATCGACGGTTTCCCGGACAGCGGCACCGGAACGCATATCAGCAACGACCTCGACGATTTCTTCCACCTCGCGCGGTCCTACATCGCCTCGCAGGCGCCGGACCTGGATCAAAGCCGCATGACCGTCGGCGTTTCTATCAAGGGCGGACGTCAGGCCACCGAGTACTACGCCTACGAGGAGGGCGGCACGGCCGCGCCCGACAGCGGCCCGACCGATTTCCGCGACGTGGACCTCGAACTCAGCTACTCGGACTTCTTCGCCAACCAGTTCCCGAACGTCTCCTCCTGCCTGGAACTTGAATCGGCGGACTTCACGCATTCGGGCCTGCCGCAGACCGGCCTGGGCCAGGTGCCGCACTTCATGTACTGGGACATCGCCGCGAACGTGATGGACTGGGGCTGGTGCCCCGAGGACGATACCCGCATCCAGTATGCGCAGAACGACGAGAGCTCTCTGCGTGGCTTCATCCGGGACATCCGGATGCATGACGGCACGGGGACCCACTATGCGTTGAAGTGGGGTCTCTCGCTGCTCGACCCGGCCACGCGCCCGGCCTTCACGCATCTCGCGGGCCACGGGCAGGTGCCGGCCGACTTCACGGATCGTCCGTCCGACTGGAACGCGGAAGGCTGGCGCAAGGTGATCGTCCTCATGACCGACGGTCAGATCACCGACCAGTACCGCCCGACCGAGCCGATGAACCCCGACAACGCCACCGTCGAACTTCAGAACCAGTCCAGTTCCAAGCGCGAACAACTGTCCTCGCGCTCGACGAACCTCTCGCGGTTCTACGCGCTCTGCAACTTCGCCAAGGACAACGGCGTGACGGTCTACACGATCTCGTTCGAGGCGCCGAGCAACGCCCGAACGGAGATGCGGAACTGCGCCTCCTCGCCCAGCCACTACTTCGACGTCGACGGCCTTGAGATCTCCGACGCCTTCGTCGCGATCGCGAGCCAGATCAACCAGCTGAGGCTTACCCAATGAGACGCGGCAAGTCCCGGCTGGCGCGATGGCTCGGGCGCGAGGATGGGTTCATGACCATCGAGTTCGCGATCTGGATGCCGCTGTTCATGATGATCCTCTATGCGACGATCGAGCTGGGGATCATCACGATGCGCCACGCCATGCTCGAGCGCGGTCTCGACATGGCGGTGCGCGATCTGCGGCTGAGCACCGGTGCGCCGCCGCAATACTCGGATCTTCGGCAGAGCATCTGCGACAACGCGGCGATCATTCCGGACTGCACCAACGCGCTGAAGCTCGAGATGGTGCCCAACGACATGCGCGCCTGGCAATCCCTGCCCGACAAGCCGGACTGCGTGGACCGGTCGGAAGAGGTGAACCCACTGCGCGAGTGGACGCCGGGCAAGTCGAACGAGCTGATGCTGCTGCGCGCCTGCCTGAAATTCGCGCCGCTCACGCCCGCAAGCTGGCTCGGCCAGAACATGGCGTCCGACGCATCGGGCGATGTCGCGCTCGTCGTGAGCTCTGCCTTCGTGCAGGAACCCTGAGGAGTATGGCGGGATGATGACACTTTGGCGCGATCGCCTTCGCTGCTTCCTCGACGAGACGCGGGGCAGCCTGACCGTGGAAGCGGTGATCCTGATGCCCGTCATTCTCTGGGCATTCTCGGCCACCTACGTCTTCTTCGACATGTTCCGTCAGAACAGCGTCACCCACAAGGCCGCCTTCACGATCGGCGACATGCTCTCGCGCGAGACGCTGGAGATCACGCCGACCTACCTCGACAACACGCTGACGCTTTTCGACATGCTGACCGACGGGGAGCTCGAAAACCCGGGCGTCCGCGTCTCGGTCGTGCGCTGGGACGAGGACACCCAAAGCTACGACCTGCGCTGGTCCCAATCGCGCGGCGGGGCCGGCGAACTGACGCCGGATCAGGTCGCGGATTGGGACGGCGTCCTGCCGTCGATGGTCGATGAAGAGCAGATCATCCTGGTGCAGACCTGGGCCGACTACAATCCGCTCTTCAGGGTCGGTATCGGCCAGCAGCAGTTCGAGACCTTCGTCTTCACGCGCCCGCGTTTCGCGCCGCAACTCGTTTGGTCGGACAGCTGAGCAGGCTCAGCGATCCCGCTTTGCCAGCCTGAGCGAAATGAGGTCCGCCATCGCGCGGGCCTCTGCGCGTGAGGTCATGCCGCCCACGCCGACCCGGCGGCCGGTGCGCCACCACAGGCCCGGGCGCCAGACCCGGGGGCTTCGCGGCGCGGCAAGGCGCAGAAGAAAGCCGCCGGACGGCTTGAAGGCGAACATCCCGCGATCCAGTCCCTCGATCTCGTCCAGGCGGGCGATCAGCGTGCCGTCCGTATCACGCAACCCCTGGGCGGTCAGTTCCACCGCGCCCGACGTCGCGCGGCGCATCTTCTCGCCGGTCCAGAGCGCGGCTCCCGCCGCGAGGACGAGAAAGACCTGCCAGGCCGGCGCGGGCGGCGCCGCGAGCGCGAGGTAAAGCAGAAGCGCGCCGAGAGCGTAGGTCACGCCCAGCCCGAACCACCGCCGCCCCGGCGAGGGCGCAAGCCGCACCTCCACACTGTCGTGCCGCTCATCCCGCTCGCTCATGCCTGCCCCGTCCGCTGGTTCGACGCCTGCTCTAGCGCGGGCACGCGGCGATGGCGAGGGGCCGGCGACTGTGCGGTGCCGCACACCGGCCCTCTCGCCCCCCGCGTTGCTCGCGGACGCGACGCCCCTTATCTGCCGTGATGTCACATCAATCCGGAGAGAGCGCCATGTCACTCAGACCGACCGTCGAGACCCGCCGCGCGCAGCCGACGCTTGAAGGCGCGGGCGTGCACCTGCACCGCGCCTTCGGTTTCCAGGATCCCTCGGAGCTCGACCCGTTCCTGCTTTTCGACGACTTCCGCAACGACGTGCCCGAGCACTATCAGCGCGGCTTTCCCTGGCACCCGCACCGCGGCATCGAGACGATCACCTATGTGCTCGAGGGCACGGTCGATCACGGCGACAGCCTCGGCAATGTCGGCTCGCTCGGCGCGGGCGACGTGCAGTGGATGACCGCCGGGTCGGGCATCCTGCACCAGGAGATGCCGAAGGGAAACGCGGCGGGTCAGATGCACGGCTTCCAGCTCTGGGCGAACCTGCCGTCGTCACTGAAGATGACCGCGCCCCACTATCAGGACGTGAAAGGCACCGACATTCCCGAGGTGATCGACGATGACGGCACGCGCGTGAAGGTGATCGTGGGCGAGTTCTGGGGCAGGACCGGCCCGGTGGACGGCATCGCGGCGGAGCCGCAATATCTCGACATCTTCGTGCCCGCGGGCGTGAAGAAGACGTTCCGCATCGACACCTACCGCCGCGCCTTCGCCTACGTGTTCCACGGCGCGGGCGTCTTCGCCGACGCGAGCCAGCCCGCGGGCGTGCTGCTCGAGAAGGAGATCGCCGGCCAGGAAGTGAACATCCGCGACCTGTCGGGCGACCGCACTCTCGTGCGCTTCGGCACCGGCGACGAGGTGACGGTGCAGGCCGGGCCGGAGGGCATCCGCTTCCTGCTGATCTCGGGCGCGCCGATCCGCGAACCCGTCGCCTGGCATGGGCCGATCGTAATGAACACCCGCGAGGAGATCCTGCAGGCCGTGACCGAGTTGCGGAACGGCACCTTCATCCGGGCCGACTGACCGCGCGCCGGGATCGGGCCGGGGCGCGGCCCGGCCCCGGATCGGTCAGGCCGGCGCGACCGCCTTGCGCACCATGTCCCAGTGGATCGCCTCCACCTCGGCGAGCGAGAGCCGGCCGCCCGCGCGATACCAGGTGTTCACGCCGTTCAGCATGGCGATGAGGGCGAGCGCGGCGATCTTGGTGTCGGGCACCGCGAAAACGCCCTCGGCATCGCCATCGCGCAGAATGGTTTCCAGAAAGGTCTCGTAATCCCGCCGTAGCCTCTCGATCACGGCGAAATTCTCCGGCTCGAGATTGCGAAGCTCCATGTAGGAGATAAAGACCGCCTCTGGGCGCTCGAGGTGGAACCGGATGTGAAACCGGGTGAACGCCTCAAGCCGCGCGAGCGCCGGGCCCGAGGCGGGCAGCGCCATGCGCGCCGCCAGCAACTCTTCCATGTGATTTTCGAGAAGCGAGAAGAGCAGCGTCTGCTTGTCGGGCGTGTAGCTGTAGAGCGCCCCGGCCTGAACACCCACCTCGGCGGCGATCCGGCGCATCGAGACCGCCGCGTAGCCGTGGCGCGCGAAAAGCTTCAACGCGGCCGCGCGCATCCTCGGGCCGGTCACCCCCGCATGCGATCCTGCCGTGCGTGCCATGGGTGGCAGGATTTACTGAACGCCCGTTCAGATCAACCGCCGCGCTTGCCAGCCCCGCGCGCCCTGAGGCAAGAGGGTGACAGACCCAGCCGGAAAGCCGCCCGATGCGCCCTCGCCTCTTCATGCTCGCCCTGACCGCGCTCGCCGCCTGCACGCAGTTCCCGGACCTTGACGCGGCGGTCGCGCCGGACGTGGCGAACGCGCCCTACCCCAGGCTTCTGCCCATCGAGGAGGTGCTCGGCCCGGACCGCCCGCCCCGCGCCACGCCGGAGGCGGCGGAGCGTCTGTCGCTGCAGGCGGCGGCGTTGCAGGCCCGGGCGCGCACCGACACGGGCAGCGAGGCCGCGGCGCTCTCGGCGCGGGCGGACACGCTGCGCCTGCGGGCCGACGCGCTTCGCGCGGAGTAGGCGTAAGCGCCGCGCGGCGGCTTGGCGTTGCACGCCCGCGGCGATCGGGATAGATCGCGCCGGAAGCGTACCAGGAACGTCCCCACCCGAAAGGAGCCAGCCCATGTCCGATCCCCTGCGTCTCGGCATCGCCGGTCTCGGCACGGTGGGCGCCGGCGTCGTCAAGATCGTGCGCCGCAAGGCCGAACTGCTGGAGGCGCGCACCGGGCGGCCGGTGACGATCTCCGCCGTCTCCGCGCGCACCCGCGACAAGGACCGCGGCGTGAGCCTTGCCGACTACAGCTGGGAGGACGATCCCGTCGCGCTGGCCACGCGCGACGACGTGGACGTGTTCGTGGAGCTGATGGGCGGCTCGGACGGCCCCGCCAAGGCCGCGACCGAGGCCGCGCTCGCCGCGGGCAAGGACGTGGTCACCGCCAACAAGGCGATGCTCGCCATCCACGGCCAGGCGCTTGCCGAGGCGGCCGAGGCCGCGGGGCGCGTGCTGCGCTTCGAGGCGGCGGTGGCCGGCGGCATCCCCGTCATCAAGTCGCTGACCGAGGGGCTGGCCGGCAACGACCTGACCCGCGTGATGGGCGTGATGAACGGCACCTGCAACTACATCCTGACCCGGATGGAAAGCGCCGGTCTGTCCTACGACACGGTCTTCGACGAGGCGAACCAGCTTGGCTACCTGGAGGCCGACCCGACCCTCGACGTGGGCGGCATCGACGCGGCCCACAAGCTCGCGCTGCTGGCCGCGATCGCCTTCGGCACGCGGGTGGATTTCGACGGGGTCGAGATCGAGGGGATCGAGCGCATCTCCATCGACGACATCCGCCGGGCGCGCGACCTCGGCTTCCGCATCAAGCTTCTGGGCGTGGCGCAGATGACGGGGCGGGGGCTGGAAACCCGCATGTCGCCCTGCCTCGTGCCGGCAAGCTCGCCCATAGGCCAGCTCGAGGGCCCCACGAACATGTGCGTCCTGGAAGGCGACGCGGTGGGCCAGATCGTGCTGCGGGGCGCGGGGGCCGGCGAGGGCCCGACGGCCAGCGCGGTGATGTCCGACGTGCTCGACATCGCGCGGGGCACGCGCGTCTCCACCTTCGGGGTGCCCGCCGCAAGGCTGGCCCACGCCACGCCCGCGCGCACGGCGACGCCCGCGCCCTACTACCTGCGCATGGAACTGAAGGATCGCCCCGGGGCGCTCGCGCAGATCGCCACCGTTCTGGGCGAGGCCGGTATCTCCATCGACCGGATGCGCCAGTACAAGCACGCCGCCGACACCGCCCCGGTGCTGATCGTGACCCACAAGACGGCGCGCGACGCGCTCGATGCGGCGCTGGAGGCCATGCCGGGCACCGGCGTTCTGGCCGGCGAGGTGGTGGCGCTTCGCATCGAAAGCGTCTGACGCCGCGGGGCTCAGCCGCCGCCGACGTCGCCCGGCGCCACCGACACCGCCTTGACCACCGCGACCACCTGCTGCCCCTCGGCAAGCGCCAACGCCTTGGCCGAACGGCGGGTGATTCGTGCCAGGATCTCCCCTGCCCCGAGATCGATCCGCACCAGCAGGCCCGGCCCCTCGCCCGGACGGAGCGCGGCGATCCGGCCCTCCAGAAGGTTCAGTGCCGAAAGGCCGTCGGGACGCGTCGTGGAAATCATCACGTCCTGAGCCGACACGCGCACGCGCAGCGGTGCGCCCTCCGACGCGGCGACGCGCGGCAGGAAAAGCCGCCCGCCCGGCGCGGCGAGTTCGGTCAGGCCGTCGGGGTGATGCGCGACCACGCGGGCGGTGATCACGCTGCCCGCCGCGCGCGGCCCGAAGGCGGGCACAGCCGCCGGGTCCGACATGACCTCCGCCGCAGGCCCCGCGCGCAGCACGCGGCCCTCCTTCAGCGCGACCACCGTAGTGGCGAGCCGCGCCACCTCCGCGACCGAGTGGCTGACGTAGAGGACGGGCGTTTCCGTATCGTCCCGCAGGCGTTCGAGATAGGGCAGGATCTCGGCCTTGCGCGCCTCGTCGAGCGCGGCGAGCGGCTCGTCCATCAGGATGAGGCGCGGCGCGGCGAGAAGCGCGCGCCCGACCGCGACGCGCTGCTTTTCGCCGCCCGACAGGCCCCCCGGGCGGCGCAGCAGGAGCGGCTCCAATCCAAGCATCCCAACGATCCGGTCGAAGGCCGCCGCATCCCGAGCGGCACGCGCCATCCATCGGCCGTAAAGCAGGTTCTGCCGCACCGTGAGATGGGGAAAGAGCCGCCCCTCCTGGAACACGTAGCCGACCCGTCGGCGGTGGGGCGGCGTCCAGAGCCCGGCCTCGATATCGAAAAGCGCCTCCCCGTTGACCGCGACCCGGCCCTTGTCCGGGCGCAGAAGCCCCGCCACCGCGTTCACCACGGTGGTCTTTCCCGACCCGGAGCGCCCGAAAAGAGCGGTGACACCCGGCGGCGCCTCGAAGCGTGCATCGAGTTCGAAGCCCGGGAACGCGTGGCTGACCGCGACCTCGAGCATCAGGCGCCGCCGACGCGCGCGGCGACGCGGCGGCCCACGACTTCCGACAATAAGAGCGCCCCCATCGCCACCACCACCGAGACGATCACCAGCTTCATCGCCGGGCCTTCGCCGCCGGGGATCTGCAGGAACGCGTAGATCGCGGACGGGATCGTGCGAGTCTCACCGGGGATGTTCGACACAAACGTGATCGTCGCGCCGAACTCGCCCATCGCCTTGGCGAAGGCGAGGATGGCGCCCGCCACGATGCCCGGCAGTGCCATCGGCAACGTCACCGTCAGGAAGACCCAGAGCGGCGGCGCGCCGAGCGTCGCGCTCGCCTGCTCGAGCTTCGGGTCCACCGCCTCGATCGACAGGCGGATCGCGCGCACCATCAGCGGAAAGGCCATGACGCCCGCCGCGAGCGCCGCGCCTGTCCAGCGAAAGGCGAGGACGATGCCCCAATCGGCCAGGACGCTGCCGACAGGCCCGCGCGTGCCGAACGTCAGCAGCAACAGGTAGCCCGTCACCACCGGCGGCAGGATGAGCGGCAGGTGCACGATGCCGTTCAGAAGCTGCTTGCCGGGAAAGGACCAGCGGGCCAGCGCATAAGCCGTGAGGATACCCAGCGGCAAGCTGACCAGCGTCGCCCAGAGGGAGACGCGCAGCGACAGCGCCACCGCCCGCCATTCATCAGGGCCGAGCCAGGCCATCATGCGCTATTCGGCGAGGACCACGAAGCCCTGACGCTCGAACGCCTTGCGCGAGTCCGGGCTGCGGAGGAAGTCGAGGAAGGACCGGCTCAGGGCGCTCTGGCTCTCGGCGAGGGCGGCGGCCGGATAGACGATGGGCGGATGGGTCGCGGCGGGAAAGGTGCCGGCGACCGTCACATCATCCTCGGCCACCGCGTCGGTGGCGTAGACGATGCCGTAAGGCGCCTCGCCCGTCGCCACGAAGGCGAGCGCGGCACGGACGTTGTCGGCCTGCGCCACTTGCGCCGCGACCTTGTCCCACTGCCCGAGGCTTTCCAGCGCCGCCTTGCCGTAAATGCCCGCGGGCACTGCGTCGACGAGCGCCATGGCCAGCCGCCCGTCGCCCAGGAGGCCCGCGAGGTCCATTCCGGGACCGATCTCGACCGGCGCGGCGGCGCCACCCGCCGCGACCAGCACGAGGGAATTCGCAAGGAGATCGAAGCGCGTGGCCGCTTCGACAAGGCCGTCGGCCTCGAGCATGTCCATCCAGCCCGGGTTGGCGGAGATGAAGACATCCGCCGGCGCGCCCTGCTGGATCTGGCGGGCGAGCGCGGAGGATCCGGCGAGGGAGACAACGACGTCGTGGCCGGTGGCGGCCTCGAAACCCTGCTCGATCTCCGCCATCGCGTCGCTCATGCTGGCCGCGGCGAACACCGTGATCCGGTCCGCGCTGGCCTGCACGGGGACGCACATGGCGATGACCAGCGCAGCCGCTGTCGTGCGGGCGGCCGCTCGAATGCAAGCTGGCTTGAACACCGGGGCGTCTCTCTCCTGTTGATATGTTTCACGAAACATATCGCCCGGCACCCCCGCCAATGGCAAGCGTTATTTCCCGCCGGACATGTCGGACGCGCCCGCCTCCGCGAGCAGGGCGCGCAGCGCAGCGATCTCCGCCTCTCCGGCGTCGGTCGCCCGTCGTTCGAGCGCGCGGTAATGCGCCAGCACCGTCGCTCCCGTCTCGGTCAGATGCGCGCCACCGCCATGGGCGCCGCCTCGGCTGCGCGCCACGAGCGGTGCCCGGAACGCGGCGTTCATTTCCTCCACGAGGCTCCAGGCGCGCTTGTAGCTCATCCGCATGGCGCGGCCCGCCGCCGCGATGGACCCGGTCTGCTCGATCAGTTCGAGCAGGTCCGCCTTGCCTGGGCCCAGCATGGCGTCGGCGCCGAACACGACGCGCAGGCGAAGGCGTGGAGGGTGCTCGGTCAGGGCCGCGGCCTCCTCGGTCGGTCTGGCGGTCCCGGAAGAACGGTAAGCAGCGGGGAAAATCATTGCCTTGCGCTGACGAACCGCAAAAATCCGGCCTCTGAAATAATACAGAAAAATCCGCGTCTGGCGAACCCTCTTTTGCCTGCCGCGCCGCGCCTGGGCCGCCGCCTTCACCTCGAGCTGCGAGGCCCGACATGACGGCGGCGTGGAGGCACCAGTGGGCGCAAGCCGTCCGGACGGACAAGAGCCTATCCGCCACGGCACGGCTTGTCGCGCAGTCCCTCGCGCTCGATTTCGCCAACGGCGAGACGGGCCAATGCAACCCTAGCCGCGCGGTCCTCGCCGATCACCTCGGCATGTCCGAGGCCACGATCAAGCGAGCTCTGGGCGAGCTGACCAAAGCCGGATGGCTCGGCCGTCACGGCGCGACGGCGCGCAACCGCACGGCGAATTACACCTTCACGAGCCCCGGCAAGGTGGTGGCATTCGCGCCGCCGAAGACCGAGAACGCGGGTCATCGCCGACCCGCGTCAGAGGCCCGAACGCGGGTCAAATCTGAACCGAACGCGGGTCACGAGATAGCCGCCCTATATAAGAACCACGTAAAGAACCATAGGGCGCGCGAGGCCGGCGACTGTCCCGTCGCTCAAATCGAGGTGGCGCACGACACCAGCCACCGCGCCGCGCGGTGGAATGCGTGGCTTGCAGAGAAGGGCTGGCCGAGCCTTGCCGAACTCGGCGTCAGGGCCAGTGACGGCCACGGCCACGGCTGGCGCGTTCCTTTCGCTCTCCCGCCTGAGCCCGATGAGCAGATCCGCATCTCGATTGCTGAGAAGTACGTGGCGTGGGCCGCAGCGCGTGCGGCCCAAGGTCGAGCGGGGGTTGCATGATCGGCAAGGCCGCATCCCCGAGCCTCGAGCTCCTGGCCGAGGACCGCGCCCGCTTCGAGGCCGTGCGCCGGGCGCCTTCCGGGTCCTTCCCGGCGGAAACGTATACGGTGGGGCTGAGCGCGGGAGTTCAGCCGGTGCAAAAAATCGCAACGGGGTGAAGGACTTATGAGGCTCGTGCAGGAACTGCCCGGACTGGACGGCGAACGCTCGATCACGCGGATCGGCGGCGCGGACCTGTGCGAGCTCCTGCGCCTGAGCCCCGCTGCCCTGAGCGGCCTGGTCAAGCGCGGTATCGCCGTGAAGATGGGCCGCGATGCCTACGATCTGCGGGAGACGGTGGGCAACTACGCCGAGCACCTGCGCGGCATCGCCAGCGGCCGGGGCGGAGAGGCGGAGACGCTGACCCTGACCGGCGAGCGGGCGCGGCTGGCGCGTGCCCAGGCCGAGGCGGTCGAGATGAAGAACGCCGTCGCCCGCGGCGAGCTGGTCCCGGCCGAGGAGGTTGCGCGGGGGTGGTCGGACACGCTGCGCCGGGTCCGGTCCCGCATCCTCGCCGTTCCGTCGCGGGTCCGCCAGGCGGTGGAGCTCGAGCCCGAGGCCGTCACGCTGATCGACCGGGAGCTCCGCGAGGCGCTGACCGAGCTGGGCCAGGCGGCGGACCAGGAGGAGGCGACCGCCGATGCAGATTGAGGCCGTCACCTGCACCGCGCTCCGCGCGCTCATCCCGCCGCCCCGGCTGCGCTTGTCGGAGTGGATCGAGGGCCACGTCGAGCTTCCCGAGGGCGTCAGTGCCCAGCCCGGCCCGGTGCGCCTCTGGCCGTTCCAACGGGAGATCGCCGACGCCATCGGGGATCCGCTCGTCGAGCGGGTGACGCTGGTCAAGCCGGTGCGCGTCGGCTTCACGACGCTCCTCACCTCCGCCCTCGCCTCCTACGTGGCCAACGAGCCCGCGCCGATCCTCTGCCTCCTGCCCGCGGAGGCCGACTGCCGGGACTACATGGTCTCGGACGTCGAGCCGATCTTCGCGGCCTCGAGGGTGGTGGCGGACGCCCTGGGCGAGGATCGGGAGGAAGGCGAGCGCAACACGCTCCTATCGCGCCGGTTCCCAGGCGGATCGCTCAAGATCGTCGCGGCCAGGGCCCCGCGCAACCTCCGGCGCCACACCTCGCGCATTCTCTTTATCGACGAGGCAGACGGCATGGAGGCCACGCCCGAGGGCTCGCCGATCCTCCTGGCCGAGCGCCGGACGCTGAGCTTCCCGGACCGCAAGATCGTCATGGGCTCGACCCCGGTCCATGAGGAGACGAGCCACGTCCTCCGCGCCTGGGCGCAGTCGGACGCCCGCGTCTTCGAGGTACCCTGCCCCGAGTGCGGCGCCTTCTCCGAGCTCGCCTGGGCGGACATCGTGTGGGACGAAGGCCGCCCGGAAACGGCCCGCTGGCGGTGCCCGCATTGCACTTCCGAGATCGACGAGCGCCAGAAACCCGCGATGGTCGAGGCGGGCGCATGGCGGCCGACGCAGCCCGAGGTGACCGGCCACGCCGGCTTCCGGATGAACGCGCTTGTTTCGCTCCACGCCAACGCGAGCTGGGGAAAGCTGGCGGCGGAGTTCGTCGCGGCCAAGGATGACCCGACCAGCCTTCAAACCTTCGTCAACACGATCCTCGGCCAGGGCTGGCGCGGCGAAGGCGACGAGCTGGCCGAAGACGAGCTCGAGGCGCGCGGCGAGCCCTGGGGGCTCGGCCAGGTTCCGGCCGACGCGCTGGCGCTCACCGCAGGGATAGACGTGCAGCACGACCGCCTCGAGGTGACGATCGTCGGATGGGCCGAGGAGGGCGAAGCCTTCGCCCTCGGCCATCGCGTGATCTGGGGCTCATGGGATGACGAGGCCACCTGGGCGGAGCTCGACGAGCTTCTGCGAAGCACCTTCCCGCACGAGCTCGGCGGGCGCATCGGAATCGACGCCGCGGCGGTGGACGCGGGCGACGGGACCACGATGGGCGCCGTGCTCGCCTTCTGCGCGCCCCGGCTCCGGCGCAAGGTGCTGGCGATCAAGGGCGCGCCCGGCAACCGGCCGCTCCTCGAGCGCGCGGCGCGCACCAAGCGCGGCGCACAGCGGCTCTGGATCGTGGGCGTGGACACGGCGAAGACGCATATCTTCGCGCGGCTGGCGCGCGGACGAACGATCCGCCTCTCGGCGGACCTGCCCCGCGTCTGGCATGAGCAGGTCGCCTCCGAGCGGGCGGTCGTGCGCTACCGGCGCGGCCAGCCGGTCCGGAGCTTCGAGCGCATCCCCGGCCGGGCGGCCGAGGCGCTCGATTGCCTGGTCTACGCCCTCGCGGCGCGCCAGGCGATCCACCCCGACTGGCCCGCGCGCCGCGCGGAGCTCTCGCGCGCAGGGCCGCCGGCCCCGAGGCCGCGCGCGGTCCTCAGCTCCGACTGGATGGGCCGCCGATGATGACCGGCGGCGCAGAAACCCTTCTTCCGATTGCTCGGCTGTCATGTCGTCAGGCCGCCGAGAGCCCGCGGGCACCGCTCTCCTCGGCCGCGGCGGGCACCTTGGCTGATCGCGCCAGGCTGTCCCAAGTCCAGGCCGAAGCGATCCGGTTCACTCGGCGAGTCCCGTCAGAAACCCCGAGAGCCCGCGGTCCGTATCTCCTCACGGGCGCGGCGGGCGTTTTCGGGCTGATCTACGGCGCGGCGCTGAACGAGGGGCGGGCGCTGTTTCCGAAGGGCGACAACGCGCGGTTTTCAGAATGGCTTTCCTCTTCGCAACTTGCGAATTGCAGTAAGGACGAACGCGCCGCCGCGATGTGGGCCGCCGAGGACCGCGCCTCAGCGCGCGGCCAGCCGCACGCCCGGCCCGCCGCCGTTCGGATCGAGGAAGACCACGCCCGCCGCCTCAAGGGCCGCGCGGATCGCGGCGTGCGCCTCCGCCGAGGCGCGCAGCCGCGCCGCGCCCTCGGCCCGCTGCACCGTAGGCACAGAGAGTTCCGCCGCCTCGGCGAGCTGGCGTTGCGACCAGCCGAGGAGCGCCCGCGCGGCCTGAATCTGTCTTCCGTCGATCATGGGCTATTGATGTATTCCCATCAAAGGGCTTATGATGCTAAACCATCATTACCACAACGAAGGGAAAGCACAATGACCGAGACCGAAAAGCATATCGACGGCGCGGAGAGCGGGGCAGGTGTATCTACGCAAGGTCAGGGATGCCGAAAGCGCCAGCCTGGCGCGCAGCCGGTAACACCGCGCATGACCGCACGAATACCGGACAACGTGCGCGCGAACTACGAGCACACGCACTACCTTATACACCAGGCGCGCTGCTTCATCACCGCTTCGCTCTGGATGCAATTCGTCGATGAACATAGGGAGAAGGGCACCCTTGAGCACGCCACCGCCGAGTTGCTTCTCGACATGGCGAGCGAGAAGCTCGCCGAGGTGGAGAAGGCGCACGACGCCGAATGGGTGGGGCTCGGCGGCGACTCTGGCGGGCTGACGCCCGAGGAGATCGCCGCGGCGCGCGGCCAGAGTGGCAATCTTGACTCGCGGCTCTCTTTTCCGTAAAGCTTTGGCATAGAGTTCGTATCGAGGCAGCAATGTTCGATTTGCACACTCCAAGCCTGAATCGCGGGCGGCTGGTCGAGATTTCCGGCCTGCCGGCCACGACGATCAACAACTGGAACGCGGCAGGCCGGTTGCCTCTCTACGCGCACGCACCGGGCGGCTCAGGTCGCCCCAGGCTCTACACACGCGGGGAGGCGATCGCCTGCTCTGTCGTGGCGGCTCTGGATCGTGTCGGCGCCAGTCGGGACTGGACTCCGGTCCTCGCGCACACCGTCATTTCCAAGGTCGAGGAGCTCGAGGGCGACGAGCCGATGCGGCGTCTCGATGGCACGACGTCGCTCGTGATCGAGAACCCTTTTCCCCTCATGGATAAGCCTTGCCTGGAAAAGTTCGGCTACCTGCTGTCCGAGGAGGACGCCGCGGAGTATGTGGCTCATCGGTTGCCGAGCGTGCCGGTTCTCGCCATGCCCTTCGGATCCATCGTGAACCGCGCGAATGCCGACTTTCAGCGCATCGTGGGGCGCATCGAATGAGCCCGCTTCGCATCCCTCGCCAGATTCTTCGCGCCTCTCGCCGCGGTCTCGGCAAGCTCCGCCGTCGCGCCTTCGAGGCGGGCGGCGGCGGGCGCCGCTGGCAGGGCGCGCAGACGATGCCGGCGCCCGAGAGCGCCACGCTGGCCGCCCGCGGCCCCGCCAAGGCGCGGGCGGCCGCGGCATCCGTCAACACGCCGGCGGGCGCGCGGTCGGTGGAAGCCTGGGCGGCGGCCCTGGCGGGCGGCGGCGGCTGGCAGGCGCGCTCGCAGCATCCCGACGAAGCGGCGCGCCGCCAGATGAACGCCGAGTTCGAGGCGATCGCCGCGGCCCTCCTGCTCCCGCTTTGCCGCGCGCTCGTGCGCGACGGCGAAGCCTTCGTGCAGCTCGGCATCGCGGATGACGGGCTCCGGCCCAAGCTCCTGCCGGCCGACCAGGTTGACCCGGCGCTCACCCGCGACCTGGGCGACGGCGCGCGGATCGTGGCGGGCGTCGAGTTCGACGCCGAAGACCAGGTGGTCGCCTACCACGTTCTCCGCGAAGCGCCGGGCGCGCCCTTCGCGTCCTACTCGGGCGCGGTCCGCGTTCCGGCGGGCGACATGCTGCACGTCTTCGACCGGCATTTCCCCGGCCAGGTGCGCGGCGTCTCGTGGCTCGCTCCCGTGCTCCTGAAAATCCGCGACCGGGACGAAGCATCAGACGCCCTGCTCATGCAGATGAAGACCAGCGCGCTCCTCACCGGCTTCGTCCGCGACCTCGACGGCACCGCCGCGGGCTTCGAGGGCGAGACGGAGGGCAGCAAGCTCAACGTCTCGCTCGAGCCGGGCGCCATGCGCATCCTGCCGCCCGGCGCTGACGTCACCTTTTCGAGCCCCGGCTCCGGCCTCGCCCAGGCGGTGGATTTCCTCCGCGCCCAGGACCGCGAGATCGCGGCGGGCGTCGGGCTCACCTACGAGCAGCTGACCGGCGACATGAGCGAGGCCAACTACAGCTCCGCGCGCGTCGGGCTCCTCGAGTTCCGCCGCCGCGCCGAGATGCTGCAACGCCAGCTCCTCGAGCACGGCGTCCTGCGGCCGCTCTGGCGGCGCTGGATCGAGATCGAGGCGCTCGCCGGGCGCCTCTCCGGCCCGGTGGAGGACTACTACCCGGTCCGCTTCGTGCCGCCTGGCTGGCAGTGGGTGGACCCGCAGAAGGAAGTCGCGGCCGAGGTGGCCGCGCTCGAGGCGGGGCTCAAGTCCCGCGAAGAGGTGGTGGCCGCGCGCGGCCGGGACATTGACGAGCTCGATGCGGAGCGCGCGCGCGACGCCGAGCGGCAGGGAGGTATCGCCGCATGACGATCCACCTTCGCTTCGCCTCGCCGAAGCCCTCCACGCTCGACCTCGAGGCCCGCACCGTCGAGGCCATCGTCTCGACCGGCGCGGAAACGGCGCGGCCGGGCTACGTCGAGAGGCTCGACATGGCGGGCGTCGACCTGTCCCGCCTGGTCGGCGGGCCCGTGCTGGACGCGCACCGCTCCGGATCGACCCGCGACCAGCTCGGCGTTGTCGAGGCCGCAGAGGTTCGACCCGAAGGTGTGTTGGCCAAGATCCGATTCCGGAACAACGAACCCGCCCAGGCCGTCCTGGAGGGCATTAACGAGGGCACGATCCGCGGGCTCTCTATTGGCTACACGGTGCAGGAATGGGCGACGAGCCGCGACGGCGAGCGCCGCATCCGCACCGCCACGAGGTGGACGCCGCTCGAGGTGTCCATCGTTCCCGTGCCGGCAGATCCCGGCGCTCACTTCCGACACATGGAGTACGTCATGGAAGACACCGAAGAGCAGGTGGCGGAGCGGACCGCCGAGGCGCCGACGATGCAGGCGCGCGCAGAGATCAACCGCGAGATTCGCAGCATCGCCGAAACGGCGGGCCTGGCCCGCGCCTGGGCGGATGACCAGATCGACGCCGAGGCGACCGTGGAGGCGGCGCGCGCCGCGGCCTTCGATGCCATGCGCACCCGCAGCGCGGAGACGCGGACCCGGACGCAGCGGGCGCGCGTGACCTTCGATCACACGGACCCGGCGCTCGTCGCCGAGCGCGCCGGGGAGGCGCTCTACGCCCGCGCGCACCCGGACCACGAGCTCTCCGAGCCCGCCCGCGCCTGGGCGGGGATGAGCTTTCGCGAGGTTGCGCGGGAATGCCTGCACATGCGCGGCGACCGGGCGACCGGGCTCTCCGCCGACGCGATCATCACGCGGGCGATGCACTCGACCTCCGACTTCCCGCTGATCCTGGGCGAGGCGACCAACCGTGAGCTGCGCCGGGCCTACGACGCCGCGCCGGCCGGTGCGCTCGAGCTGGCGCGGCAGACCACGGCGCGCGACTTCCGCGAGAAGCGCGCCGTGCAGCTCGGCGAAGGCCCTGCCCTTGAGGAGGTGGCCGAAAACGGCGAGTTCCGCCACGGGACCATCGACGAGTCGGCGGAAAGCTACCGCGCGAAGACCTACGGCAAGATCTTCTCCATCTCGCGGCAGGCGCTCGTCAACGACGACCTGGGCGCCTTCACGCGGATCCCGGCCATGATGGGCACGGCCGCGCGATCCTTCGAGGCCGCGCAGATCGCCTCCCTCGTCGCCGATAACCCGACGATGAGCGACGGGGTGGCGGTTTTCGACAGCGCGGCCCACGGCAACCAGGCGTCGTCCGCCGGCACCATTGCCGCCGACCTCGCCGCCGGGCGCCTCGCCATGCGGAAACAGACCGGCCTCTCCGGCCAGCTCATCGACGTGACCCCGGCCTTCGTCCTGGTCCCGCCCGACCTTGAGACGGAGATGGAGCGCGCGCTCTCGGAGGTGCAGGCCACCACGACCGACGAGGCCAACCCCTTCTCCCGGCTGCGCCTGATCGTGGAGCCGCGGCTCGCCTCCGTCACGCAGTGGTACATCGTTGCCGATGCGGCGCGGGTCGACGGGATCGAGTACGCCTATCTCGAGGGTGCGCCCGGCCCGCAGATCGAGACCCGGACGGGCTTCGAGGTGGACGGCGTGCAGATGAAGGTGCGGCTCGATTTCGGGGCCGGCTGGATCGACTACCGCGGCTGGTACCGGGTCGGCTGATGACGCTCGAGGAGCTCATCGCGCAGCGTGACCGGCTGCTCTCGGCCCGCGCTCAGCCCCACCGCTCTTACGAGGTGGAGGGGCTGAGCGTGACCTTCCGGTCGGACACGGAGATCGCCGCGGCCATCGCCGATCTGGACCGACGCATCGCCGCCGCGCAGCAGCGCCGCGCGACGGTTGCCTTCAACACGAGCAAGGGACTCTGAGCCATGAAGAACTTCATTCAGACGGGCGACACGCTCACCATTCCCGCCCCGGCGGCGGTCACCTCCGGCGCGGTGGTGATCGCGGGCGGCCTCGTCGGCATCGCCGCAACCGACGCCGAGAGCGGCGCAGACGTCGCCATCGCAACCGCGGGCGTCTTCGACCTCCCCAAGGAGGCCGCTCTCGAGATCACCCTCGGCGATGCCGTCTACTGGGATGCGGATCCTGGCGTCGTCACGACGACCGCGACGGACAACACGGCGCTCGGCGTGGCTGTGGCGGGCGCTCTCGCCGCGGCGAGCAGCGTCCGCGTCAAGATCGGCTGATCGGCCGTGGAAGAACCCGTTATGGACGAGAAGACGCTCCGTGAAATGGCTTTCGTCGCCGAGGCCGCGCTGGAACGCGCCTACGACGATGCGCCGTCCGACCAGCGGACGGCGCTCGCGCACGGCTTTCTCGTCGCGGTCCTGGCCGATCACATCCACCGATTCGGCATCGGGACAACGATGGGCATGACCGGCTCCGCCCTGTTCAACTACCTGAGCGCGGAGGGCGAGCTCCACGCCGCAAAGCCCGGCGGGAGGGCGTAGCATGGCGGCCCGCCGCGCACCAATTACCCAGGCCGAGCTGACCAGATATCTCCGCGCCTACCGCGATGCGGGGATCCCGGTGGGGCGGACGGAGATCGGGCGCGACGGCAAGGTGATCATCTACACCCACGATGCCGCGACGGAGAACTCCGTCAATCCTTGGGATGACGTCGCATGAAGAAGCGGCGGCAGTTTCCATACGCAACGCCCTACACGGATCGCCATGGCCGCCGCCGCTGGCGTTTCCGCAAAGGCGGCTTCTCGGCCGAGCTTGGCACTGACTATGGCTCGGACGAGTTCATCCGACGCTACGAGGCGGCGCTCGAAGGCTACCGCACCCGCGGCCTTGTCGGCGCCGCGCGCACCGTGCCCGGCAGCTTCTCCGCACTGGTCGCAAGCTGGTATCAGACGCCCGGGTTTCGCGCGCTGGCCGCCTCCACGCAACACAACTACCGCCGGATCATCGAGCCGGTCCGGGAGGCGCACGGCGAAAAGCCCGTGCGTCTCATGGCGCGGCGGCACGTTCAGAACATCCTCGCCGCGAAGGCCGACACACCGGCCGCGGCGAACAACCTCCGCAAGCGGCTGATCCAGGTGCTCGACCATGCCGTCGAGCTCGAGTGGCGCGCAGACAACCCGGCGCGGAGAACGAAGCCTTACAGGCTGGAAAGCACCGGACACCACACCTGGCAGGAAGGCGAGATCGCCCGGTTCTTCGAGGTTCACCAGGCGGGCACGCTTGCCCATCGCGCGGTCACCCTCATGCTTTACACCGGCGCAGCGCGCGTCGATGTCGTGGCGCTCGGCTGGCAGAACTTGAAGGGCGACCGGATCGAGTATCGCCGCAGTAAGACAGGCTCGGCCGTCTCGATCCCGGTGCATCCCGACTTGGCCGAGGCGCTCGAGACCTGCCCAAGGCACGCGCTCACCTTCCTGGAAACCGCCCGCGGTGCGTCCCGATCACCGCGCGGCCTCGGCAACCTGATGCGGGAATGGTGCGATGCGGCGGACCTGCCGTTGTGCAGCGCGCACGGTCTCCGGAAGGCATGTGCCCGCCGCCTGGCCGAGGCCGGAGCGTCGGCTCACGAGATCGGCGCGGTGACGGGCCACAAGACGCTTGCCGAGGTGCAACGCTACACGGCCGAGGCGGACCGCGACGGACTCGCGGACGCCGCCTTCGAGAAGCTTATTGCAAGACCGAACGGCGAACAGAACGTGGTGAACCTTGCCCAAAGGTTCGCCAAATCGTCCCGTAAGCCAATGAAAGGTAAGGAAAAATGAGAGCGGTTGGCGATCCCGGAAGGACTCGAACCCTCAGCCTGCCGATTAGAAGTCGGCTGCTCTATCCAGTTGAGCTACGGGACCGCTCGCGCCGTTTTCGGTCATCAGGCGGAAATGCGCAAGCGCGTCAGTGCGTCCAGGAGCCGCGCCGGTCGGTCGCGAAATTCTCGCCGTAGCCGCGCGCGCGGATGTTGGTGCGGCGCTTGTGGGGCTCGAACACGATCGCCTCGATCCCGTGTTCGCGGGCGTAGGCCAGCGCGGCTTTCTTGGTGGGAAAGCGCAGACGGACTTGCGATTCCATGTCTGCCGAGGAGGTCCAGCCCATCAGCGGATCGATCTCCCGCGGGCTCGCCGGCGCGTATTCGAGCACCCATTGCCGGGTCTTCGCGGTGCCAGACGAGGTCGCGGATCGGGACGGTTTGTAGATGCGCGCGCGCATGACTTCCTCCGTGTCTTGCGACGGTTATGAAGGATGCCGCAGCCGGCGACAAGATCCCTCGCGGACCGCGGTGCAGGCAGACCTTGACCATCCGGACTTTCGCGGGGAGCGAGGGGTGGGTATGTGCGATCGGCCGAAAGGCCAAGGCGCTGCTTGCCGTTAAATGATATGTCACGAATGCCTCTTTTCGCAATCACAATCGGCGGGCGGCGCGATCGTCCGCCGGGGTTGAACCCGGGCGGGGAAGCGCGATCTTGAAGGGGAAGGAGACGCCTCATGCCCTACGCCCATTCCGACAAGTCCCCGCCCGAAAACTCCGCCACGATCCTGCACGCCGCGGCGGCCGACGTGCGCGCGCGCCCGAAGCTCGAGGGCGGCAGGCCGTTCGAGATGAAGTCAGACTTCGCGGCCGCGGGCGACCAGCCCACCGCCATCGCCGAACTCAGCGAAGGCGTGTTGTCGGGCGAGCGCGACCAGGTGCTGCTTGGCGCCACGGGCACGGGCAAGACCTTCACCATGGCCAAGGTGATCGAACGCACCCAGCGCCCGGCGATCATCCTCGCGCCCAACAAGACGCTGGCCGCCCAGCTTTACGGAGAATTCAAGGGCTTCTTCCCGGACAACGCGGTAGAGTATTTCGTCAGCTACTACGATTACTACCAGCCCGAGGCCTATGTGCCCCGCTCGGACACCTATATCGAGAAGGAAAGCCAGATCAACGAACAGATCGACCGGATGCGCCACTCGGCCACCCGGGCGCTTCTGGAACGCGACGATGTCATCATCATCGCCTCGGTGTCCTGCATCTACGGCATCGGCTCGGTCGAGACCTACGGCGCGATGACCCAGGATCTGCAAGCCGGCGAAAGCTACGATCAGCGCGCCGTGATCGCGGACCTCGTCGCGCAGCAGTACCGCCGCAACGATCAGGCCTTCCAGCGCGGCGCGTTCCGGGTGCGCGGCGACGTCCTGGAAGTCTGGCCCGCGCACCTGGAGGACCGGGCCTGGCGGCTGTCCTTCTTCGGCGAGGAGCTCGAAGGCATCACCGAGTTCGACCCCCTGACCGGCGCGCGCACGGGCAGCTTCGAGCGGGTGCGGATCTATGCCAACTCGCACTACGTCACCCCGAAGCCCACGCTTCAGCAGGCGATCCAGAGCATCCGCAAGGAGTTGCGCCAGCGGCTCGACCAGCTGGTGAACGATGGCAAGCTGCTGGAGGCGCAGCGGCTCGAGCAGCGCACCAATTTCGATCTCGAGATGCTGGAGGCCACGGGCGTGTGCAACGGGATCGAGAACTACTCACGCTACCTGACCGGGCGCGCGCCCGGCGAGCCGCCCCCCACCCTCTTCGAGTTCATCCCCGACAACGCCATCGTCTTCGCCGACGAAAGCCACGTCTCCGTGCCGCAGATCGGGGGCATGTATCGCGGCGACTATCGGCGCAAGTTCACGCTCGCCGAACACGGCTTCCGCCTGCCCTCCTGCATGGACAACCGCCCGCTCAAGTTCGAGGAATGGGACGCCATGCGCCCCCAGTCGGTCTTCGTGAGCGCCACGCCCGGGCCGTGGGAGCTGGAGCAGACCGGCGGCATCTTCACCGAACAGGTGATCCGGCCCACCGGCCTTCTGGACCCGCAGATCGAGATCCGCCCTGTCGAGATGCAGGTGGACGATCTTCTGGACGAGGTGCGCAAGGTGGCGGCGAAGGGCTACCGGACGCTCTGCACCACGCTCACCAAGCGCATGGCCGAGGACCTCACCGAATACCTGCACGAGCAGGGCATCCGCGTGCGCTACATGCATTCCGACATCGACACGATCGAGCGGATCGAGATCCTGCGCGACCTGCGGCTCGGGGCGTTTGATGTCCTTGTTGGCATCAACCTGCTGCGCGAGGGCCTCGACATCCCCGAATGCGGGCTGGTGGCGATCCTCGACGCCGACAAGGAGGGCTTTCTGCGCTCGGAGACCTCGCTCATCCAGACCGTCGGGCGCGCGGCGCGCAACGTCGACGGGCGCGTCATCATGTATGCCGACCGCGTGACCGGCAGCATGGAGCGCGCCATGGCCGAGACCGAGCGCCGCCGCGCCAAGCAGATCGCCTACAACGAGGAACACGGCATCACCCCCGCCACGGTGAAGAAGAATGTGGAGGACATCCTCGCCGGCCTCTACCAGGGCGACGTGGACATGAACCGGGTCACGGCGACCGTGGAAAAGCCGATGGCGGGCGCGAACCTCCAGGCCCATCTCGACGGGCTGCGCGAGGACATGCGCAAGGCGGCCGAGAACCTCGAGTTCGAGGAAGCCGCGCGCCTGCGCGACGAGGTCAAGCGGCTGGAAGCGGTGGACCTCGCCGTCCACGACGACCCGCTGGCCCGCCAGCAGGCCGTGGAGAAGGCGAGCGAGGATGCCGCGGGAACAAGAGGCCGCTCCACAGGGGGACGTGCGGGGCAGCGTGGGGGGAATGTGAAGCGGCGGGGGCGGTAGACAGACAACGTGTTGCAACGGACAAGGAACAAGGACACGCCAAGCAATGCCAGAAGCGGGAATTGACGAGTGGTCTCTGAAGGCTGTTTACTATGAGATTTTCTGCGAAGAAGAGCAAATTGGTCACGGAACAGGCTTCTTTATATTGCTATCTCGGGTCGATCAGAGTGACAAAACTGCTTTTGTGACGTGCAGACACTGCTTTACTGGCAGAGATGAAGTCACTGGGAATTATTTGACGGGTTCTCCCTGGAAGGCCCCCACCAAAATCAAGGTATTTCTGCGGAAGAAAGGGGTTTTCAAGCTTGGTCTCTTTGCGCCTCTTGACATTGAGTTGTACTGTGCGCGCGAGCCTCAATGGTTTGAGCACGAAGCGCTCGATCGCGGCATAGACCTTGCGGCTTTGTTTATTGAAAGGCCAGAATGGGCAGACATATATTATGCAAATAGCAGCGTTGCTGACGACACTACATACAGCACTGACATGTCTCTGGACCTCGGGATGGATCTTTTTGTTCTGGGGTTCCCATTCAGGATTGACGTTTACCAGCTCGCCATTTGGAAGCGCGCAAGCGTTGCTTCTGAGCCAAGTGTTGCTCGCAGTCGTGCGAAGGATCCATTCTTTTTTGTTGACACTTCTTCTAGGCCTGGCATGTCGGGGTCTTTGGTTATCCAGCGAGCTTTCGGTAGCTACATGAATACAACACGAGATATCGTAATGAAAAACGAGGCAAACAAAATCATTGGCGTTTATTGTGGTAGATATGTGGCGCCCGCAACTCCCCTCGAAGCGCCTGGCGCAAAAGATCTCGAGCTTGGGCGTGTTCACGATTTCAGTTTGGTTCTTGAGCTTCTCAAATCCCCTAGACGCGCAGAAAATCCGCATTGCGGTTAACCAAGCAACCGCAGCGCGCGTGCCCGCCAAGCACCCCGCCGCTCCAGCAACGCAACGGTGCGTCACGCCGCGCGCCCTACATGCCCGGCGCAGCCGGGCAGCGCCCGACCTCCCCCCGGAGGGCGCATTGGCAATGCCGCCTCCCGCACGGGCGGCGTGGGGGCTTCGGGGGGGCGTGCGTGACAGCAGCGCCGCGATGCGCCCTCCAGGTCGGGCACGGCCCGCCCGCGCCGCACCGGATCGCGGCATGTCTTCATCCGGTTACCCACCAAGGGCGCCTGCCACCGCGCACCCTGTGCGGGCATCCCCCTGTGGCCGGGGCGCGCGCCCGTCCTATCTCCGCCCCATGCGCCTCGCCCTCGCTCTCTGCCTCCTCGCCGGCCCGCTCCATGCCTGGGAGTTCTCGGCCGATCCGCTCTGCACCCTCTCCCACTCGACGGAGGAGGCGGCGGTGGTCGTGACCCATGATCCCGCCATCCCGGAATACGCCATCACCATCACCCGGGCGGGCGAACCCTGGCCCGGGGGGCCGGTCTTCGCCATCCGCTTCGAGGGGCCCCGCGGCCTCACGATCTCCACCACGCGCCACGGCCTGGGCGAGGCGGGCCGCGCGCTCACCGTCACCGATCGCGGCTTCGGCAATGTCCTCGACGGGCTTCAGTTCAACGACACCGCCACCGCGCGTCTCGGCGACACGGCGGTGGCGTTCCCGCTCGACGGCGCGGCGGAGCCGGTCGAACGGTTCCGCGCCTGCGTCGCCGCGCCCGTCGCCTGAGCGCCCTGCCCCTCGTGACATTCCCGCCGATCCCGCTAGGCTTCCCTCACGCGGCGGGAGAGTGACCATGCGGAAACGAAGCCTCGCGGTGCTGGTGGCCGCCAGCCTCTGGGCGCTCCCCGTGTTCGCCCAGCCTGACGGCTTCGGCGGGCAATGCCTCGCCGCACCCCACGACGCGCCGGTGACGGCGCGCGAGCAGGAGGTCGCGGATCTCGTGGACAGCCTCCGCCCCGCCCTCGCCCGGTTCGAGAGCCTCGAGCGCGCGCTGGCCGAGGGCGCCCCCGAGATCTGCCTTGTGGACGCGCTTCTCGACGCGCAGGGCTATCTCGGGGTGGAGGAGAACCGCATCGTCCTGCGCGCCGCCCTCGCCCCGCCCATGCGGCAGGCGGTGCTGATCCACGAGCTGCGCCACTTGCACCAGGCGCGCACCGGCGCCTGCCCGGGTCCGGCGCTGTCGATGGGCGAAACCGCGCGTGCCACACTCGCCCTCGAGGCGGACGCCACGGCCGTCACGCTCCACGTCGCCTGGGCGCTCCGCGCCGAGGGCGCGCCCGCCGTCTGGGACGCGCTTGCCGCCTGGCCGGGGCAGCAGGACATCGCCGCCGCCTTCGCCGGTGCGATGGCCGAAACGGGCGATCCGGTCCGTGCCGCCGCGCGCGCCTTCGCGCAGTGGTACGTCTCGGACTGGCGGCGGGAGACCTACCGGATCGCGGCCTGCGCCGACTATCTCGACCGTCAGGAGCGCAGCCACGCCCTGCCCAGCTACGGGGCGCTTCCGCAGGGCTTCCTGTCGGCGCTTTGCACGCTGCCCGACGGGCGCGCCTACCCCTGCACGCCGCCCGCCGGCGAATGAGCGCGCCGGCCGCGCCCCCTAGGGACCCGGCCATGTCCCGCGCCGGTGACCCGGCGCGGGGATCAGTCGTCGGTGTCGTCGACCTGCAGGATCATCCGGAACGTGCCGAGCGCCACCCCGCTTTCCGCCTCGTCGTCGAAGTTCACCACGATCCCGTTCTCGGCCGTCGGCGCGAAAAGCGTGCAGGAGCCGCGGGCAAGCACGCTTCGCTCGCCGCCCACCGCGACGACGACGCGGCCCACATTCCCGGCATCGAAGCAGATGAGGTAGTTGCCGAGCGCCCCGCGTCCGGCCAGCACATACGCGTTCTCGGGTATGTCGCGTTCAAGCGCCCAGGTGCCCGACACCGAACTGTCGATTTCTGCCGCGGCGGCGAGCGGCGCGGCGAGGAAGCCTATCGCTAGGGCGAGGAGGCGGTAGCTGCTCAACANGATTTCTGCCGCGGCGGCGAGCGGCGCGGCGAGGAAGCCTATCGCTAGGGCGAGGAGGCGGTAGCTGCTCAACATTTTATGGCCTCACCTATATGTAGTGAGAACACTAACATAACCGCGCCCGGCGGCGCCAGCGTTTGTCGAATCACTCGTCACTTTCACGCGGCCGGCGCGCAAGGCCGGTGCGCGGCGACAGTGTGCAGGGGATCCGTTAACAGGGTACGGACGGCGACATCGGCGTCAGCGCACCGTCTCCACCGCGACGCCTTCCGCGCTACGGGACAGGCGTTGGGTCACCTCGCCGACCTCCCGCCCGCTGTCGCGCAGAATGGTCAGGAGCACGTACTCCCCCTCGGGCAACTCCGAAAGGTCGAGCGTGGCGCCGAAACTCCGGGCCGCGAGCGGCATCAGCGGCCCGGCCGCCTCGCTGGCGAGATCTCCCCGGCGCAGCTCCGCGCCGTCGGCGGCAAGAAGGCTGTAGCGCGCCTCGGGGCGCAGAAGAACGTTGCCCGTGTTGACCGCCCGCAGCGCGAGCGCGTAGTGGCCCGCTTCCTCGAGGCTGGAGACGCGCAAGGGCTCGAGCTCGGCACGGGCCACGTCCTCGCCCTCGGGGCGCGTCACCTCGACGAGGGCGGTGGCCGACCCCGCGCGCTGACCGTCGCCGTAGCGCGCGTCGAGCCGGAGTTCGGCGTAGTAGTTCTGGTGCGCCGCGTCGGTGCCGGGAAACCGCGCGAGCAGCCGCAGGTTCCGCGACTGGCCCGGCCGCAGGGTGAACCGCGCGGGCGCCACGTCGATCCAGCCGGCCGCCGACAGGTCCTCTCCGCGCAGCTCGGCGCTCGCGCGCCCGCCCATCCCTTCGGGCAGCGCGACCTCCACCGTCACGTCGACGGGATCGATCGAGGGGTTCTCGACCGTGACGCTGCCGGTGCGCCGCGCGCCGGCGCGGTAGTCGTACTCGAACACCTCGGGGCTGAGCCCGAGTTCGATATCGGTCACCAGGTCCTTGATGTCGGGATGCCCCTCGAAGGCGATCTCGCGGCGCAGGGGCACCGTGCGCCGCCCGTCCACGTAAAGCTCTCCGCGCACGCGGTAGTCGCCCGCGGGCAGAAGCCGCCCGAGGTCCACCGGCACCATGAGCGTCGTTTCGGGAAGAAGGCGCCGCTCCTCGATGGGCACGCGGCGGATCTGCCGCCAGGTATCGCTGGCATCCTTGTAGTCCACCCAGATGTCGCCGCCGAAGCGGGAGTAGGTGCCGCCGCGGTTCTCCACCCGCGCGGTCACCACCGTCGTCTCGGGAAACGGCGCGGCGGCGGCGTCCTCTGCGCCCGTGACGTCCGGCAAGCGGTAGGACAGCGTCGCATCGGCAAGGCGCACGTCCTGCCGGGCGGGACGCCCCTCCGTGCCGAGAATGATCGGAACCAGAAGGCGCAGGGTCAGGCGCAGCCCCTCGGCATCCTCGGGCGGGCGCGCCGTCAGCAGAAGGCCGGCGACATGGCTGCCCTGCGCGGAAGCGGGCACGCGCATCAGAACCTCGAGGATCGTCGTCTGGCGCGCGTCCACCTGCACCTCGGAGGGCGCGGTGATCCACGGCGCGGCCGAGCGCGGCAGCACCTGGCCGCCCTCCTCGTAGGGCACGATGGTGAAGGCGCCATCGGGCGTCTGGGCCAGCTGGACCACGTCCACCTCCAGAAGCCGCCCCTCGAGCTGCGAGGTTCCGGTGATCTCGATGGGAATGTCCACGGTGGTGCCGGGCGGCACCTCGCCTTCCACGGTGAGCGGGCGCACCTGGAAGCCCTGCGCCGCGGCGCCGGGCGCCATCGCGCCGAGGGTCAGAAGGGCGAGGAGGACAAGCAAGGCTGCGCGCACGGGGACGGCCCTTTCGCTGGGATGTCGCGCCGCGGGTCGGTGCGGCCACGCATTCGCTACGACAGGCCGCGGCGGTTTTCAACGCTCAGCGCGGCTGAAGCGTGATCTCCACCTCCAGGCTGTAGATGCCGGGCGCGGGCAGCCCGGTGGGATTGTCGGTGAAGCGCGGGCCCAGATCGGCCCCGACGCCCCAGAGCGCGGCGCCGCGCGCGCCCAGGGCGGCGAGCCGGCCATCGGCGTCCTGGTAGATGCGGGCCTCCCCGCCACCATTGCCGCCGCCCCCCGGGCGGCCGGGGCGTCCCGGACGGCCGGGATCGTCCAGCCAGTCGGGCGGGCCGGTCTCGCCCAGCCAGTCCGGGCGCCCCGGCGGGCCGAGCCAGTCCGGCCGGCCCCTGCCACCCCCCGCGCGGTCGCGGTCGAGGTAGACCCGCCCGCCGATCCGGTGGGCGCCGTCCGAAAAGGCCGGCTGGCGGTAGTTCGCGGGCGCGGGCGGGGCCGGCTGCCATGTCGGAAAGCCGATCGTGACGGTGTAGGGCACGGTGGACAGCACGCGGAACCGCGCCGTGTCTTCGGTGGTCTCGAAGCCCGGCGCACCCAGCAGATCGGCCACGACGTAGTCCACCTGCCGGTCGAGCACCTGCACCAGCAGCGCATCCCGCCCGCCCGGCCGCGGCACCACCTGCCCGCCCTGCTGCGCCACGGCGGGCACGGCGAGGCCGGCGGCGAGAAGAAGCGGAATTAGGGTGCGAAAGGGTCTCGTCATGCGCGGTCAGCTAATCCGAGCGGGGCGTCGAAGGCAACACAGCCGCGCGCCCGGGTGCGGGCCGCGCGGCTGTGAAGCGATGGCGGAGAGGCAGAACGGGGCCCCTCCACACAGGTCGTCGGTGGCGGTCAGGAGGCCGAAACCGTGATGGCGACGTCGAGCGAGTAGGTGCCGGGCGCAGCGACGTCGTTCGTGCAGTCCGTGATGTCCGGAGAGGCTGAGGTGCCGATGCCGTAAACGACGTCCATGCCGGGCGCGTAGGCCGTGCCCACGGTCCACGGATTGGCCCCGCCCGAAGGGTAGCTCACACCGGTGCCGTCTTGTCCGGGCGTCTCGTCGAAATGGACGGCACCGCCGATGGAGCAGCCGGCGACCGAGTTGTAGTAGTTGGCCTGCGCGTATCCCGGCGTCGGATCGCCGACACCGGCGTCAATCCAGGTCTCCCAGGCGAGCGCGATGTCGTAGTCCACGTTGGCCGTGACGGTGAAGGTGGCCTTTTCGTCGCCTGCGCCGTTGTTGTTCACGTTGTTGTTCGCGCCATCGCCCGAGCCGGTCGCGATGTTCAGGTCGCCGATGGTCGACCCCTGGCTGTCGGTGATCGCGATGTAGTCGCCGACCGTCGCATTCAGCGTGACTGTGTCGGTGGACTGGGCGTAGGCGCCCGTGCCGAGAAGGGCGAGGGCGCTCGCCGTGGCTGCAAGTTTCTTCATGTCTGTCCTCCAGTGTTCGAGGCAATGCTCAAAAAGGGTCGCGCCGCGGGACTTCGGGTCGCGGCCCGGGCCCTCAGAGGGTTAATGAGAGAGATTGTCGAAAAATTGAGCGGCCCGGGGCCGAATTGAGGCCGAGAAGGCGACAATGCGCGCGCCCTGCCCTGCGGCACCGCCTATACCATTGATACAATTCAAATATCGCGCAATAGATGTTAATTAATTATTAAATCTCTTTAAGGTTGCGCCTCGTCCCGGCGGCCGCCCCGTTCCGATCAATGGGGCGCTTCGCCGTGAACCTCCGGCATGGGCGCGGCGGCGCAGCACCCTCCTCGCGATGGCTCCCGCCGCAAGAGGCCCGGCCCCGATACGGCGGCGCCCACCCGGCCGCGCGAACAGATGACGCCGCGCCGGCCAGGACATCCCCAGCGCGCCCCGGCAGGGTGGCAATTTGACGACACTTCCCCGGGCCCGGACAAATTTGACTGTTTTCAGGATCTTCCGCATGGTAGCTAAACTGGAAATCGAATGTGCCGCGAAAAACGATCCACAGAGCAGCGCGGCGCGGCAAGGACAGGCCGGATCTACCGGCGACCTTTCGAGGCAGGAAAATGCAGGTGAGACCGATAACCGGCAGGCTTTTTGCGTGCGTCCTGTGCGCGCTCGCGATCGCTTTCGCCACCGTCGCGCAGGCCCAGAGCCGCGCCATCGTCGACAACGTCTTCTTCCAGACCGATCTTCGCACCGCGCTCGAGGATATCGCGGCGCAGACGGGGGCCAACATCGTGGCCGACCCCGGCGTGCAGGGTATCGTGACGGTCACCATCGAGGATGCCACGATCGAGGACGCGCTCGACCTGGTGCTGGCCGGCACCGGCTATCGCGTCGTGCGCCGGCCCGACTACTTCCTCGTCTACAATCCGGATCCCCGCGCCGACCTCTTCGCGGAAGTGTCGGACACGGAGGTCATCGCCCTGCGCAATCTCGAAGCCTCCGCCGCGCGCGACCTGCTGGTGGAGCCGCTGCGCAAATACGTGCGCGCCGACAGCGCGAACCGGCGGCTCGTCATCTCGGCGCCGCCGGAGCTTCTGCAGGTCATCCTGCAGGACGTCGAGACAATCGACCGCCCGAACTCCGACCAGACCGTCTTCGCCGCGCTCACCTACATCGAGGCGGCCAGCGCGCGGGAGCTTCTGCCCGAGCGGCTGCAGGGTTACGTGCGCGCCGACCAGGTCCGCAACAGCCTGTCGATCAGCGGCCCCGCCTCCGTCCGGCAGGAGGCGCTGCAACTCGTCCAGCGCCTCGACCGTCCGCTTCCACCCAAGAACGTCGATGCGCGCGACGTCTACGATACCGGCCTGATAAAGCTGGACCACGTGACGGCGGAGGTGGTGACGAACCTGCTGCCCGAGAACCTCGCCACCCATGTGCGCGCCGACGCCGTGTCGAACACGCTGTCGGTCAACGCGCCGCCCGCCATCGCGCGCCAGATCCACGCCGACATCGCCAAGATCGACCAGCCGCGCAAGCACATCATGCTGGAGGCGCGTGTGGTCGTGCTCGACACCACCGCCTTTCTCGATCTCGGCACCCAGTTCCAGCCGCCCGGCCTGACCGCCGGCGCGAACCGGACCGACGGCACCACCGACATTTCCGAGATCGCGCTCGGCTACACCAGCGGCCGGACCTTCACGAACGCGCTCGGCCTCACGCTTAACCTGCTGTCCGAGAACAACCAGGCCGCCATCGTGGCAAGCCCGCAGGTTCTTGCGCAGGACGGGATCGAATCCGTGATCCGCGTGACCACCGCCGAGTTCTTCCAGATCCTGACCGAGAACGACAGCTTCATCCGCAGCGACCTCGAGGAGATCGAGACCGGCACGATCCTGCGCATCACACCGCAGGTGGGCCGCGACAGGACGCTCACGCTCGACATGGAGCTCGAGGTCTCCGACGTGGTGGCGCGGGGCGAGCAGAACCTGCCCGTTGTCAACCGTCGCACGGTGCAGAACACCGTGCAGCTTCAGAACGGCGGGACCGCGGCCGTGGCGGGGCTTTCCGATCTTCGCAGCCAGCAAGGCCGCAGCGGGATACCGGGGCTTCGCAACCTTCCGTTTCTGGGCCGCAACGACACCTCGCGCAGCCGGACGCAGCAGGTGGCGATCTTCGTGACGGCAACGCTGGTGGAACCCGAGGACCGCCGCTTTCGCAGCGGCAACCCGGGGGCGGTTCCGCTCGGCCAGGTGGACGAGACGGCCTTCCGCTCCGAGCTTGCCGCCGCCATGGACCGGCTTGGCTACCGGTGAGGGAGGGCGTGAGCTTGAAGAAGACGCTAATCTTCCTGGTCGTGTCGGCACTGGCGTCCTGCGCCGACGTGAACGTCTCCAACTCCCTTTCGGGGGTCGTGCCGATCTCGGGCGGTCAGACGGCGCGCGTGTCCGCCGACGATCTCGTGATCGCGATGGGGCGCAGCGGCTTCTCGCGCGAGGAGATCCTCGAACACGGACCCGCGATCCGGAACGCGCTGTCGAACCGGGGCGGCGCGGAAGTACGCCGCGGCGGGCGCGTCACCGCCATTCTTTCGGTGATGGACGGCTCGCTTTACGTGGTCAGCCAGCGCGGCGGCACCTACGTGCACGAACTTGGCGCCTGATCCCAGCGCGCGCGCCGAGAGCCGCACCTCACGTCACTCGCGCGACTGCGCCAGGTAGGCGGCGATCGCGGCCACATCCTCCCGGGCGAGCGCGATCCGCGGCATCATGCCGATGCCGGCCTGCGTGGCGTGCTGCAGAACGCGCGCGGGCAATCCGCGAATGTCGCCCACCTCGCCCTCGGCCCCGGTCGGACCATGGCATTCGCGGCAGTTGGCGATGTAGAGCGCCTCTCCGCGCGCGATCTCGGCGGTGTGATCCGCGATCGCCTGCCCCGTCAGCAGGGGCGAAAGGATACAGATGATCGCGGCACTGCGGTATCCCGTCACGGGGGCGGCCTCCCTTGCGCGCGGCGCGTTGCCTTCGGTCCCGGGCGTCGCGTGGAAAGGGCGCGAAACCGCGCCCTTTCCGTCTTTCTAAGTCCGGCGTCAGGTGCCGATGAAGCCGCCATCGTCCTTCGTGATGACGACGGTGGCCGAACGCGGCACGGTGCCGTCGTAGTCGGGAAAGCCCGACCCGAAGTCGCCCTGGGCGAACTGCTCGGCCGAGGCGTGGGCGCCCGGATGCTGGAAGTTGACAAACATGGTCTTTCCGTCCGGCGTGCTGACGACGCCGGTGCACTCCTGCCCCCAGGGTCCTGTCATGAAACGCTTGATCTCTCCGGTGGCCGGATCGGCCGCCAGCAGCATGTTCATGCCGAACTCCTTGAGCGGGCCTTCGTAATCGGGACCGGTATCGCCCATGTCGGTCTGGATCCACAGCCGCGAGTCGTTGTCGCACCACAGCCCGTCCGGGCAGGCGAAGATGCTGTCGTCGCCCAGCGCGCCACCCGTGGCCAGCGCCGAGTTGCGGGCGTTGCCCGCGATCACGAACAGATCCCACTGGAACGTCGCCTTGGTGTGGTCGACGTTCTCGTAGTTCCAGCGCACGATCTGGCCGAAGTTGTTTTCCGCGCGCGGGTTGACGGCGTCGGTCTGGGCCTGGGTGCGGCGGGAGTTGTTGGTGAGCGCGAAGTAGAGCGTGCCGTCGTTGGGATCAACGGTGCCCCATTCCGGGCGATCCATCTTCGTCGCGCCCACATGGTCCGCGGCGAGGCGGGTGTTCACGAGGATGTCGGCCAGATCGGCGAAGCCGTTGGCCGGCGTCAGCCCGTTGCGTCCCGGCGCCAGAGCCAGCCATTCGCCGGTGCCGTCGTCGTTGAACTTGGCCACGTAAAGCGTGCCGCTGTCGAGGATCGAGCCATCCGTCTCTCCCGGCACCCAGACGCCGTCGGAGACGAACTTGTAGATGTACTCGAACCGGGCGTCGTCGCCCGAGTAGCACACCACCGGAGCCCCCTCGACGACGGGGGCGAACACGACGCCCTCATGCGCGAAGCGGCCCAGATGGGTGCGCTTGACCGGCGTGCTTGCGGGATCGAACGGGTCGATCTCGACCATCCAGCCATAGGTATTGGGCTCGTTGCGGTAGTCTTCGGTGGCCGAGGCGCCCCGGGCCGTGGCGTCGAACCTGACGAACTCGTCGGCGCCCGACTTCGCCTTGTGCCAGCCGTAGCGGCCACCGTTCGGGTTGGTCGAGACGCCATAGCGGGCATGCTCGCGCGGCAGGTCGGGCTTCTGGTCGATCTGGGTCGTGTTCGAGAAGTAGCCCGCCCAGTTCTCTTCCGCGGCGAGATAGGTGTTCCACGGGGTCACGCCATGGGCGCAGTTATTGACCGTGCCGCGGGTCATCGTTCCGTCGGGGCTGTACTTGGTGCGCACATGCGCCGAGCCGCGGACCGGGCCGCCGATCTCCATCGGCGTGTTGCCGGTGATCCGGCGATTGTGCGGGTCGGCGACGATGGCCCACTGGCCATCGGCCTGCCTGGCGGTACGATAGATCGAGATGCCGTGGGCGGCGATCTCCATGCGCACCTCGTCGTCGTCGCGCATGCCGTCGGCGTCGTAGACCACGCTGCGCTTGTCATGCGCCACGCCCTTGTAGCCTTCCTTTTCGGCATGCAGGAAGCGCGGCTCGATGTACTCGTGGTTGAGGACGAGCAGGCCGTCCTCCGAGGAGACACCGTCGATCGGGAAGAAGTGGATCCCGTCGTGGCATTGGCCGATCTGGTGTTCCTGCTCGGCGCCGGTGTTGGCACCGGGCCGGTAGGCGGGCATGTCGCCCGAGACCGGCTCGCCGGTCGCGCCGAGAACCTGGAAGCTGTAGCCTTCGGGGACGACCACGACGTCCTCGAAACTCACCGGCACGGGCTTGAACCCGATCAGGCTGGAGGTGCCCTGCGCCAGCGCCGCCTTGCCCGACAGCGCGCCGCCGATCAGACCGGTGGCGATGGTGGCGAGGCCCCCCATCATGAAGCCGCGACGCGCGACGCGGGCCTCCATCACGTCGTAGAAGTTGCGATTGGCGGACGTGTTGCACTGCGGCTCGTCGCCGTGCTCGTAGCCCATCGCCTGCGTGTGGTCGGGATAGTCCCGCTCAAAGTCCTTCATGTCCAGCTCCCTGTGCTGCATCGAAAGAGCGAGTCGGCAGACCGCTCGACGCGGAACTAGCCGCCAAGTGTCACAGGTGCGTGACGAACGCGGCGGGGCGCGACCCGCCGCCGGCAGCAGCCCTCCGAGTGTGCCCGCCCCGGGTGATGTTCCATTGATCCACCGCAAACCAGCGCGGAACTCGGGAGATGGCTGACGCCGGGTCGCTTCGTGCTGGAGAACGCTCGGCGCATTGAACAGTGATTATTCGCGACTCGGGAACGAAGCGGCCCCGCCCCGCCCCGGCAAACGGGCGCTTCCCGGCGGGGCCGGCCCGGAAAGGCCCGCCGGACGCCGGAGGTGGAAGATCCCGACGAGACAAGGTGGATCGGGACGACAAGACCCCGTCTCCCGCGCCCCGGCCCGCGCGGTGTCGATGCGCCGGGTGTCTGCCGCGACCCCATGTCCGGCCTGCCCGTTGCCCGTGACAGCGTGCAAGGTGCGGCGCGCGCCAGCCGCCGTCACGCCTTTTCTGCCGGGGCCGGACGCATGCAGCGTGGCGCATCGCTCCTCTTGCCACCTCGGCTGGCGCGTGCGGGGCGACGACCGCACGCTCGCACCGGCTGGGTCGCCTCTCTTCGAAAGCGCCGCCGTGCGGCAAAAAGGGCCTCACTCCTGGCAGAGCCTCATGGCGGCCGCGGCGAGCCGCGGAAGCGGCAGTTCCTCCTCGACGCCACCCATGCGCCTTGCCTCCTTCGGCATCCCGTAGATCACGCAGCTGTCCTCGTCCTGGCCCAAGGTGCGGGCGCCGGCCTCGCGCATCTCCTTCAGACCGCGCGCGCCGTCATCGCCCATGCCCGTCATGATGATCCCGACCGCGTTGGAGCCCGCGTTCTGCGCCACCGAGCGAAACAGGACGTCCACCGACGGGCGGTGCCGCGACACCAGGGGCCCGTCGCGCACGTCGATCCCGTAATGCGCGCCCGAGCGGGTGACCATCGTGTGGCGGTTGCCGGGGGCGATCAGGGCATGACCGCGCAGCATGCGGTCCCCCGGCCGGGCCTCCTGCACGGAGATGTCGCACTCCCCGTCGAGGCGCCGCGCGAAGGCGGCGGTGAACGTCTCGGGCATGTGCTGCACGATCACGATCGGCGGGCATCCGGCCGGCATCTGGCGCAGGAAGAGGCGCAGCGCCTCGGTCCCGCCGGTGGAAGCGCCGACGGCGATGATCCTGTCGGTGGTGCGCGCCATCGCCCTGCTTCCCGGCGGCGGAAGCATGGCGTCGGCGGTCAGCTTCGCCTCCACCTCGGACGGGCGCAACCGCGACAGCCGCGCCTGCGCGGCCGCGCGCACCGCGTCGCAGATGCGAACCCGGCTTTCCTCCAGAAAGCCGCGAATGCCGACCTGCGGCTTGCAGATCGCGTCCACGGCTCCGGCCGCCATGGCCGCGGTCAGGGTCGCGGTATTGGCGCCCACGAGCGAAGAGCACATGACCACGGGAATCGGGTGTTGGGCCATGAGCTTCTTGAGAAAGGTCACCCCGTCCATGCGCGGCATCTCGACGTCGAGAATGATCACGTCCGGCTTTTCAACGCGAAGCCGCTGCGCCGCGGCGAAGGGATCGCTTGCCGCACCCATGACTTCCAGCCCCGGGTCGGACGCGATCAGTTCGCACAGTGTCTGACGCACCACCGCGCTGTCATCCACGATGAGCACCTTGAGCGGGCGCCGCGGCTGCGCGGACATCACGGGCCCTCCTTGCGGTAGAGCGTGGGCGCGACCTGCCGCAGCCCCTGGGGCACGCGGCTCAGCCCCTCGGCGTGACCGGTGACGAGATACCCGCCAGGCCGCAGGCGGCCCACGACCCCTGCCGCGATCATCGGCTGCTCGGATGGCGGGAAATAGAGCAGGACATTGCGCAGAAAGGCGATGTCGGCGGTCAGGGCCGGGCCACGGGCCGGCTCTGACAGGTTCGCCCAGGCCAGTCGCGCCTGCGCACGCAACTCCGGCACGATGCGGTAAAGCGGCCTGCGTCCCGCGCGGGACCGCATGAGATAGCGCCGGCGAAAGGTCTCCGGCAGACCTTCGATCTCGTCTTCGGTGAAGATCGCGGTGGCGGCCCGTTGCAGGATGCGGCGCGAGATGTCGGTGCCCACTACCGCCCAGCGCAGCCCGCCGGCACGCGACCGGGCGGCCTGATCCAGCACCATCGCAGCCGACCACATCTCCGCCCCGGTCGAACAGGCGGCGCTCCAGACCGTGAGGGGCCAGGACCGCCCTGCGCCGGAGGCCACCACCTGGTCTATGCCCTCCTGTGCAAGCCAGTCGAAATGCGCCCGCTCCCGGAAGAACGACGTGGTGTGGGTGACCAGCGCCTCCGCGAGGTTCTGGCGCTCGGCCGCGCCCGAGGGGCCCCGCAGATGGGCGAGATAGGCGTCGAAATCTGCCGCTCCCGTCGCCTGAAGCCGTCGCCCGACGCGCAGCTCCAGAAAGCTGCGCTTGGCGGCATCGATCCGCACGCCGGAAACGCGAAGCATGATGTCGCACAAGCCGCTTGCCTGGACCTCGGTCAACGCCGGCGGAGGAGAGGTCTCGACGGCACCCGCCGCGCCGCCGAGCCCGCGATGCGTCATCGCGCTCACGTCGATGTTCCCCCTGTCATCTCAGGCCCGGCCCGCCGCGCGCGTGTTTTCCCTCGCGTAGCGCTCGAAATCGCTGTCCGAGATGTCCTCGGAGCCGAGATCCAGCGTTACTCCCTGACCACCCGCCACGACGGGCGGCATGGAAGCCCGGGCCGTTACGGTCGAGCCGGATGCCTCCGTCGCGGGACGCAGGCCACGCGGCGCGGGCGACACCCCTGTCGTCGCACCGGGCGACGAAACTTCTCCGGATGCGTCCGACAGGCGGAAATATCCGATCACCTGGCGCATCTGCTCGGACTGAGACGCGAGACTCTCGGCGGACGAGGCGGCCTCCGTCGCGGCAGAGGCGTTTTGCTGGATCACGATGTCGAGTTGACGGATCGCTTCGTTGACCTGTTCAGCGCCCGTGGTCTGCTCCCGGGCCGCGGCCGAGATCTCCTGCACCAGATCCGCGGTGCGCTGGATCGAAGGCACCAGCGCGCGGAGCATCTCGCCCGCCCGGGCGCTGGCATCGAGCGTACGTCCCGAAAGCGACGAAATCTCCGTCGCGGCCTGCTGGCTTCGCTCGGCCAGCTTGCGCACCTCGGAGGCGACGACGGCGAAGCCCTTGCCGTGCTGGCCTGCGCGCGCGGCTTCCACGGCGGCGTTGAGGGCCAGCAGATCGGTCTGGCGCGCGATTTCCTGGATGATCGTGATCTTCTCCGCGATGGTCTTCATGGCGGCGACCGCCTCGTCCACGGCGCGGCCGCTATCCTCGGCCTCCTGCGCCGACTTGGTGGCGATCTGCTCGGTCTGGGCGGCGTTGTCGGAGGATTGGCGTATGGTGGCCGACATCTCCTCCATGGAGGCGCTGGCCTGGCCTGCCGCAGCCGCCTGCTCGGTGTTGCCCTGGCTGAGTTGTTCGGCAGTGGCGCTCATTTCCTGCGCGCTGGCGGCGACACTGTCGGCACTGGCACCGGCACTGGAAATGACCTGGCGCAAACGGGCCAGCATGTCCTCGAGCGCGATGCCGAGCGCGTCCACTTCGGAGCGGCGCGTGACGCTCGCGGTCAGATCACCCTTCGCGATGGTTTCCGCTGCACGGGTCATGCCGCGCAGGTCCCCGGCCATCGTGTCCATCGCGCGCAAGAGATCGCCGATCTCGTCGCGCGGTCGGTTGGCCGCGGCAATGTCCAGATCGCCCCGCGCGACCCGGTTCGCCACATCCGTTGCCAGACCGAGGCCACGAGTGATCGATATCATGATCCATGCGCCGGCGGCGAGGCTGACGATGAACGCCAGGGCCGCGGCGGAAAAAAGCATCGACCGGGCCTCTGCGTAAGTGGCATCGGCCTCGGCCTGGGCATCGACCATCTCGGCACGGCTGCCGGCGAAAACCTCGGAAATGGTGTCGAGTGCCCGCTCGAACGCCGCATCGGCCGGCCCCGTCGCCAATGCCTCCGCCTGCCGGTTGCTGTTCTCCAGCGCCAGCATGCGCACCTCGTCCAGAACGGAGGCCGACCTGTCCCAGGCATCGCGCAGATCACTCCTCTCGGCGCGGGCGGTCACCCCGAGAATGGCGTCGATCCGCGCAAGCGCTGCCGACCCTCTGGCCAATGCCGCGTCGAGCTTGGCCGAAGCCTCTTCCTGCTCCGCGGGATCGGCCTCGAGCAAAGTCATCTGCGCCGCCGCCTGGGCGGCCAGAAACGCGTCCGCCATCTCGTCGAGCGCGCCGTCGACGGCGTTCGCGTCCAGCCCGGCGCCTCGCGCAACGGCACCGCGCAAGGCCGAAACGGCCTCCCTCCCTTCGGCGATGGCAGCCTCGCCGGCATCGCGCGCAAGCCGGCGGCCGCGGGTGTTGGTCTGGGCCTGCGACATCGTCGCAACTTCGCCGAGTATGTCGTCGAGATCGTCAAGCGCCCCGCGGATGTCGGCCATCTGCGCGAGCAAGTTTGGACCGGCTCCCTCGGCCATGTGCGCGAGCGCGGCGTCAAGCTTGGAAGCATGAGCCGCGATTGCCGCCTCGGCCGCCTCGAGTTCGGCCGGCTCGTCGGCGACGATCAGCCGGTTCATCGCAATTTCCATTTCGAGCGCGTGCCGGCGCATGTCGGCAGCCGTGAGGATATTGTCGGCGCTCTCGTTGACGATTTGGTCGAGCACGGAGTCGAGGCTTTTCAGATTGCGCTCCGACACGAAGACGAGGGCGCCGAAGAGGACGAGAACGAGCGTGAAGGTCGCGGCCAGCTTGGCCTTTAGGGTCGGGCGCATGGGAACCTCCTGAAACGTGCCGAACCGGGAAACGGAACCAAGGAAGAATCAGGTCTCTCGCGGGGGCGGGCCCAGCGCAGCCCGTGCCCGAGGGCCAAGGGCCGGATCAATGTCGCGCGCCTGAAGGGCAAGCCGCGTCGCCTGAAGCAGCTGCAACGCCGGCGCCGTGGCCCGCCCCTCGCCGAGTTCCAGCCGCACGGGCCGGGCCGGATCGAGATCGGCGAGCCGCGCGCAGAGCGATGCATGCACCGACTGCGCGCCCGACAGGTCCAGTGCCGCGTCGATGTCGAGAATCTGCAGGTCGGGCGAATCAGCGGGCACGGCAACCTCCTTTACGGACGAGGCCGTTGGTAGCGCCCTTCGCTTAACGATCGCTTGCCAGCGCCGGACCGACGGCGCGCTTGGCCGGTAACCGGATGTCAACGGGTGTCAGGAAGAAACGTCCCATCGAGCGGCTGCCACGCGAGCAAGAGATGCCCAAGGACACGGTTGAAATCGTCGCGGAAGGATTGGCGCAGGCCGAGGAGGCGCGCAGCCGCGTGGTCGCCGCCTTCGAACGTCTTTCGCAAAGCCTCGGCGGCGCCAACGAAAGCCTCGGCGATGTGGGCGGCGCGGTGAAGGCGCTGGGCGCGCTGCTGTCGCGTCTCGACGACCCGGGCACGCAGGATGCGCTTGCCGGCATCTGCGAGGAGATCGCGCAGCTTCTCGCCACCCAGGCCAAGGAGCTCGCTCAAGGCGCGCTTGCCGAAGGGCTTGACGGCGCGTTCTCGGCCAGCGGCGCCATCCTGCGCGAAACACGCCAGCTGGCCATGGTCGCCACCATGAGCCGGATCACGGGCAATGCGAGCGGCATGGAGCAGATCAACGGGTTCGTCGCATCGCTTCGCCACATGACAGAGGAACTGCGCGGATCGGCCGGCAGCCTGGAAAGCACGATCCAGGAGATTCGCGAGCGCAGGGATGCGGCGCTCCGCCAGATCGGCGCGACGGCCCTCAGCGCGGCAGAGGCGCAATCATTCGGCGGCGCGGCGCGCGCCCGTCACGCCGACATCCACGATCGCAACCGCGAACTGAGCAACGGCCTCGACAGGCTTGCAGAGCGGCTGGAGGCCACGAGCCGCACCGAAACCGGCGCGTTGATCGCCGGCATCCAGCACGCCGACGAGCTTTCGCAGCGGCTGGACCATGTCGGCACCATTCTTTCAAGCACCACAGCCGACCCGGTCGCCGCCCGCGCGCTCGCCTCGGCGCAGATCGCAGCGGCTTGCGCCGACACCGATGAGGTGCTGCGCCGTTTGCGGACCGCGCTTTCGCGGATGCGCGAAAACGGGCGCAACGCCGCCCAGATGCTGGCCGGCGACATCGGTGGCGAAGCCGAGGCCCTGATCGAGGGCCTGTCGACCGAATTGGCGCAGGCCGAACGGCTGGAGCGGTTGCTGGGCCCCGCGCTGGCCGCGGCCCTGGAAGCTGCGGGCGCCGTGCGCACCCGCGTGTCCGAAGCGCGCTCCGATTTCGCGCGGCTCCTGGACACCGCCGAGGGAATCACCCTCGCATCGATCAACGCGGGATTGCTGGCCGATCGCAGCGGCATGTCGAAGGCGGCCATGGACGTCCTGTCGCGCACGGTCCAGGAAACGGCGGCCCGGTGCAGCGCGCAAGCCGACGCCTGCAAGACGGCCTTCTCCCATGTCGATGCACTGATCGAAAGCGCGACCCTGTCGCGACTGGAGGACCGCACCGCAGAGCTGAACCAAAGCCTCGCCGCGGCGCGCGCGCGTCACGATGACGTCGCCAAGGGCGTATCCGACCTTGCCGCCTTGCGTGACAGCGCGCGCGCGGACGCCGCGACGCTGTCCAACGCCGTCGAGGAAGGGCTCGCCGCCCTGGCCATCCTGCCCGAAGCGGTCGAGGCGCTGCGCCGCTGCGGCCGCGCGATGGAGCCAGCGACCCCCTTGTCAGGCGCCGCCCTCGAAAGCCTCGCACCGTTGAATGCGATCTACACGATGCAAAGCGAGAGGGATGTGCACGCGGGGCTGGACGGTACGGCCGCGCCGAAGGCGACAGCGCCCGCTTCGCAATCCCTCGATGACATTCTGTTCTGAGCCTCCGGCGTCGCTGCATGCGCGCCCAAGGGAAGCGAATGACAAGTATATGAAAATTAAAAATAAAACCGGAACTCAGGGGTTTTGACACGACGAGGTGCCGCATCATATGCGGCTGCGGTCAGAGGTCGGACGCACGCCGCAAATGCCCGGTTTCGAAGATGGCCACACTGCGCTTCGCCGTAATTGGCGTCGCGTCCTTCGGAGGACAGCAAGATGACACGTACGGTTCTCACGGTCGATGACAGCAAATCGGTCCGCGACATGGTGGCCTTCACCCTCGGCCAGAAAGGTTTCCGGGTCGTCGGGGCGGCTGACGGCGCGGAGGGGCTGTCGGCTTTCACCTCCCAGAAGATCGATCTGGTCATCACCGACCTCAACATGCCCAACATGAACGGGTTCGAATTCATCGAGCAGGCGCGCGGCTCGGCGGCCAATGCCGGGGTTCCGATCGTGATGCTGTCGACCGAGTCGGACCCCGCCGCCAAGAGCCGCGGCAAGGCGCTGGGCGCGACCGGCTGGATCAACAAGCCCTTCGACGCCGACATGCTGACGGCCGTCGTCAACAAGTTGCTGGGGTGATCGCCATGTCTGCCGAGATCAACCCCGCCATCGCCAGCTTCGTTCAGGAGGCCGGCGATCTGCTCGAGGGCCTCGAAGGTCAGCTTCTGGACCTCGAGGCGAACGCGGATCCCGAGCGTCTGGATGCCGTATTCCGCACCCTGCACACGATAAAGGGATCCGGAGCGATGTTCGGGTTTACCGATCTTAGCCGGTTCACCCACCATTTCGAGGAGGCCTTCGATCAGCTGCGCGCGGGTCATCTCACCGTCGATCCGTCGCTTGTCGACCTGTGCCTGCGTGCGCGCGACCACATGATCGGGCTGCTCGAGGCCGGCGCAGACGGCGACGCTGCGGATGAGCCCGACACGTCGCCCGAGGCGGCGCGCCTGCTCGAGGCTCTGGCACGGGTCACCGGCGAGACGTCGGAGACATCTTCGCCCCCCGCCCCCACCCGACATGACGCGGTGGCCGCCGATCGCGCGCGGCGCTGGCATATCCGTTTCCGCCCCGACCGGGAGGCGTTGCGCCAGGGCATGCGCCCGGATCTTCTGATCGAGGAACTGGCGTCGCTCGGTGCGCTCGACGTCACGCTGGACACCACCGCGGTTCCGACGCTCGAGGCGATGACCCCCGAGGACAGTTATCTTGCCTGGGAGGTCGTGCTTCGTACGGACCGGCCGCGGGCGGAGATCGAGGGCGTGTTCATCTTCGCCGACGACGCGACCCTCGAAATCGAGCCGCTGGAAGAGCCGTCCGAGGCGGCGCCCGGCGCATCCGGTATCGACGCGCGGACGCGCGCAGAAGCCCCGTCCGCAAGCATGTCGTCGCCCCGCGCGGACGGACCGGCCCAACCGGCGGCGCGGCCGGGGCAAAACCGGCCCGCCGACAGCCTGCGCGTGGCATCCGCCAAGCTCGACCGCATCATGGATCAGCTCGGGGAACTGGTGATCGCCCAGTCGCGCCTGCACAAGCTGGCCGCCGATGTCGGACATTCCGAGCTCGAGACCGTGGTTGAAACGGTCGAGCGTCTCGTCACGGGCATGAGGGAGGAAACCCTCTCGATCCGGATGCTGCCCATCGAAGGCGTTTTCGGAAAATTTCGCAGGGTGGTGCGCGACCTTGCCGCCGAACTCGGCAAGGAGGTCGACCTCGTCGCCACCGGGGGCGAGACGGAGCTCGACAAGACCGTGCTCGACCAGCTTACCGAACCCCTCGTGCACATGATCCGCAATTCCATGGACCACGGGTTCGAGCCGGCCGAGGACCGGCTTGCCGCTGGCAAGCCCGCGCGCGGCACCCTGCGCCTCAACGCCCGCCAGGAGGGCGGCGAGGTATTGATCACGCTGGAAGACGATGGCGGCGGCCTCGACACGGAGGCGATCCGGACCCGCGCGGTCGAGCGCGGCCTGCTGGCACCGAAGGCTGCGCCGACCGAGGCGGAACTGCAGCAGATGATCTTCGCGCCCGGCTTCTCGACGGCGCAGACGCTCTCTTCCGTCTCGGGCCGCGGTGTGGGAATGGACGCGGTGCGCAGCACCATCGACGGGCTGAACGGCGGCGTCGAGGTCACCTCGTCCCGCGGTCAGGGCACCCGCGTCACGCTTCGGCTTCCGATGACGATGGCCATCATGGACGGGTTGCTGGTGCGGCTGGGCGACTCGGTGCTGGTGGTTCCGCTGGCGGTCATCGACGAATGCGTCGAGATGGACCCCTCCGACACCCTGCGCGACAGCGGGCGCCGCACGCTGCAGATCCGCGACACGTTGATACCCTTCGTCGCGCTGGACGACGCGCTGGGCCTCGCGGCGGATCCCGGCGCGCGCCGGCGTGTCGTGGTCGTGCGGGCGGATGGCGCCCGCCTGGGCCTCGTGGTCGACGACATCCTCGGCCAGAACCAGACGGTCATCAAACCGCTCAGCCCCTATCATCGCGGCATCTCCGGACTGTCCGGGGCCACCATCCTTGGCGACGGATCCATCGCGCTCATCATCGATGTGGCCACGCTCTGCCGTGGCCTGTCGCGCAGCACGCCCGTCGCGCCCGACGCCGCCTGAAAGGATCCCGCCATGGCCGACACGCATCCCGACATCGTGGCCGAGGCGCCCACGGGGCTTGCCACGCTGCTTGTCTTCCACCTCGCCGGCGAACGGTTCGCGCTGCCGGTCACGACTGTGGCCGAAGTGATCGATCCGGTTCCGGCGACCCCGGTGCCCCATGCAGCGCCCCACGCCCGCCTGCTGGTGAACGTCCGTGGCGTCATCACGCCGGTGATCGACATCCGCCGACGCCTGCGCATTCCCGCCTCGGCCGAGGCGCCGGCCACCCTGCGACTGGTCGTGATCGAGGTCACGCTGCCGGTCGGGCCCCAACGCCTCGCCATCGAGGCCGACGCGGTGGAAAACGTGCTGGAGGTCGATACAGGCGCACTCGAGCCCTTGCCGGAGCTGGGCAGCCGCTGGCCCGCCTCGCTCGTCAAGGGTGTCTGTCGCGATGCCCAGGGCGTCGTGATCCTTCTATCCCCCGATGCCGTGTTCGACCCGGACACCGAAGCCGGCTGAGCCTCTTCCGGGATCGAACCGCATTTCGCCCTACTGCGCGCGTCGCCGAAGGCGGTGCCGCGTCTCTTGATTGCCAACTGAAAGACCTACCCAATGAAGAACCCCCTTGATAATCTGAGCGTGAAACTGAAGGTCTCCCTGCTTGGCGCCTTCGGCGTGCTCGGCGTGATCGCATCCGTGGCGCTTTTCGTGCAGACCCGAGCGACCACCGACCGGCTCGATTCGCGCTACGACAAGTATACCGAGCAAGTGTCTCTCGCATCCGCGCTCGACGAGGCTTTTTCCGACTCAGTCATCGCCGTGCGAGGCTTTGAACTCGCGCCGGGAAACGAGAGCCTCGCGGTCGCGGAGGCGGCGCTTGACGCCAAGACCCGGCCGTTGGAGGCGCTTCGCGCCCTGCTCATGGACCACCAGGACGACACGCGCGCCGCGCTGGAAACCGTGGACGCGCAGATACGCGGTTATGGCGACGCCGTCGCACGACTGTCCGCGCGGATCGCGGAACGCGGCTTTGACTGGAGCATGGGGTTGCGCGCCGAACTGGCGGCAGCACGAGAAGCGCTGGACGACAGGCTGGTAAACGTGGACGACGCTCAACTGCGGGCCCTGGGCCTGCGGTTGCAAGGCCACGAACGCACGTTCATCACCATCCAGGACGATGCGGCAATCCGGGAATTCCAGGACGCGGCGGAGGCGTTCGCCGCCCGGCTGGACACGGCGCTCGCGCTGCCCGCGGGCGAGCGCGCCGCGCTGCGCGAGGCGAGGAACGGCTACGTTTCGGCCTTCGAGGCTTATGCCGAGGGCGTTGGCAACGTCAGCGCGGCCCGGGCCGACCTCGACGCGGCCACCATCCTGCCTACCGAGGCGATCGGCACGTTGCGGGAGGCGATCGACGCCGACAGGTCCGCCGTCCGGGCGGAAGTGCGCGCCGCCGCGGCCAAGGCGCAGAACACGCTCTGGTGGCTGACGGGGGCGATCGTCGTGGCGCTGGCGCTGCTGGCCGCACTCACCGTGCGCAGCATCACGCGCGGTCTCGGCCGCGCACTTCACGTGGCCGAGCAGGTGGCCGACGGCGACCTGACGGTCGACGCCTCCACGACCTCGCGCGACGAGATCGGGCGACTTCTCGGTGCGCTCGACCGCATGGCGGTCAAGCTGCGCGACGTGGTGAGCGAGGTGCAGGCCGCGTCGGCGCAAGTGGCCGAAGGGGCGCAATCGGCCGGCGTCGCCTCCGAGCAGATCAGCCAGAGCGCGACGGAGCAGGCGTCGGCCGCGGAACAGGCCAGCAGCGCCATGGAGCAGATGACCGCCACGATCCGGCAGGCGGCCGACAACGCCGCGCAAACCGAGAAGATCGCCGAACAGGCCGCGCGCGAGGCCGAAGAGGGTGGACAGGCCGTCGATGCCGCGGTGACCCGGATGAAGACGATCGCGGAGAAGATCACGATCATCCAGGAAATCGCGCGCCAGACCGATCTGCTGGCCCTCAACGCCGCCGTGGAAGCCGCGCGCGCAGGCCAGCACGGCAAGGGCTTCGCCGTCGTCGCCTCCGAGGTGCGCAAGCTGGCCGAGCGAAGCCAGCAGGCCGCCACCGAGATTTCGGGCATGTCCGGCGCGACGGTCGAGGCGAGCGAAACAGCCGGCCAGACGCTCAAGTCGCTCGTCCCCTCGATCCGGCGCACCGCGGACCTCGTGCAGGAGATCTCGGCGGCATCGCGCGAGCAAAGCACCGGCGCCGATCAGATCAACGACGCCATCCGCCAACTCGACAGCGTGATCCAGCAGAATGCCTCCGCCGCGACCGAGGCGGCCTCGGTGGCGGAGGCGCTGGCCGCCCAGTCCGAACAGGTCCGCGCCGTCCTCGCCTTCTTCAGCACCGGCACGGCGGAGCGGCACCATGCCGCGCGCACGGTTTCGGCGGAGGCCCGAACTGCCCCCTCCGTCCCGGCCGGCACCACGGAGGCCCGGGGCCCCCGGAAGGAAGGATCGCGCAAGAGCATCGACCTGGCCGACCGGGGGTCGCGCGCCGCGACGGCCCCGGCATCCGGCACGGGTCACGGGCCGACCAACGGCGTGGCGCTGGATCTCGGCTACGACGACATGACCGACGCCGATTTCGCCCGCAATTGACGCTTGCGCCGGGCCGGGCACCAGCCCGGCCCGGCATTTCTCCACGCCCCTCTCCGGAAGACCGCCATGACCATCGACAATGACGCAACCGACACCATCCCGTCCCGGCCAGAAGAGCAGGAGGCGCGAGCCTATGTCGTTCTGAGCCTTGATGACCAGCTCTTCGTGCTCGACGTCGCGCATGTGCGCGAAATCCTCGACATGGCGCGGATGTCTCCCCTGCCCGGCGCCGGGTCCGACGTCCTCGGCCTCATAGACCTTCGCGGCCGCGCGATCGAGGTCGCGGACCTGGCCGTCCGGCTTGGCCTGCCGAGGAGCCCGGCCGGCGGCGAAGGCCGAATCCTCGTGCTCGATGGAGGCGGGGATCGTCCGAGAGGCCTGCGCGTCGACCGCGTCGAGAGCGTGATCGAGATCGCCCCGGACGCTTTCGAACCGGCCGAATACGGGCAGTCCGGCGGAGCGGTGCGCGCCATCACGCGGATCGATGGCCGCCTTGCACTGGCGCTGGATGGCAACGCGGCGCTCGGGGCGGGCGGCGGTTGGCCGCTCTAGGCATCGGCGCGAGGGCGCCGGCGCTCGACGCCTTCGGGCGAAGGCAATCCCGCCAGGACTGGCGCCTCCCGGAACGGCCCCCGCGCCGGGAATGATCGGGGCTTTCGCGAGCTTTCGATGGGCCCTGGCGAAGGACTGCGGCACGGGTTGCGCCCGAAAGACCCGTCCAACCCGGATCGCGAGGAATTGATCCTTCGCGTCGCCTTGCATCGCGTCCTGAAGATAACGGCCACCCCTCCGTCGCGCGCGCGAGGATGACGGCATCCGGGTCCCCGAGGCCAATCGCGCCGCTCGTCCGCGTCATGGCCCCTTGCCGGTGACACTGACAGGCAGTGGCGGGGCGCGCCCACCACGGCGACCGAGGCGTCAGGCAGCCGGGCGGTCGTGCTGCTTCGTTCGACCGGATTTTCCGGTGGCCTGCATCGGGCCGAGCGTCCTCGACACCCTCCCCGGGCAAATTCCAGGGCGGAACCGGCCATGCCCAAGGGCGCACACGGGGGCAGCGCCACGTTCCCGGGCGGGGACGGCGCGGGCTGACCGGACCGCAAGCCCCCGGGCGTCGCCCGCCGAGGAATGAGATCCATGATCTCGGGCGCGCCGCCTTCGATGCCGTGGGTGGCGTCTGGCGGCATGGAACGCCCCCATCGCGGGCCAGCTCCTTTCGATGCGCCCAGACGGGACCGGCGAGGCGGGAAAGCCGCGCGGTGCGCATGGGGCGCGAGATGCGGATCCGTGCGGACGCCTGCGCCCGCGACGACACGTGCCGAGGCGGCGGCGATGTCCACGCCGCCCGCGCGACGGGGCAGCGCGGGAGCGCGCCTCCCGGCAACACGGCCCGAATGCCGGCCCCGCGCAGCGGGCGAGCGCCGCGCACGAGGACACCCGCGGGCCGCTGGCGCCGGCCATGCCGGTATCGGGCCAGGACCCACCGTTTCCCGCTTCCGCCGTCAGGTTTTCACCCTCAGCGCCTTGGGGTCGTACATCGGCGTCAGGCTCGCGTGGGCGGGCACACGGCGTCCCGCGACCTCGACCGCGTAGGAGGCGGCCAGCATCTCGACCGCCGGTTCTCCGGGACGGGTGCAGGGCACATAGCCGAGCCCGACCGCCGCCCCCAGGGCGTGGCCATAGCCGCCGGAGGTGAGAAACCCCACGATCTCGCCGTCGCGCAGCAGCGGCTCGTTGTGGTGCAGGTGGATTTCGGGATCCTCGAGCCGAAATTGCACGAGACGCCGCTCCGGGCCCGTCTCCAGCTTGCGCAGCACGGCCTCGCGGCCGATGAAGTCCCCCTTCCGCGTCTTCACCGCGAAACCCAGCCCCGCCTCGATCACGTGATCCTCGTCGGTGATATCATGCCCGTAATGCCGGAACGCCTTCTCGAGGCGGCAGGAATTCATCGCGTGAATGCCGCAGAGCCTGAGCCCTTGCGCCGCGCCGGCCTCGACCAGCGTCTCGAACACATGGGCGGCCTGATCGCAGGGCGCGTAGATCTCCCAGCCAAGCTCGCCGACATAGCTCACGCGATGCGCACGGGCGATCCCGAGGCCGATCTCGATGTCCCGCGCCGTGCCGAAGGGATGCGCCGCGTTCGAGAAATCGTCCGGTGAACAGCCTGCAAGCACAGCGCGCGACAGCGGCCCCATGAGCGAGAAGACGGATTCGCCCGAGGTCATGTCGACGATCGCCACCGCGCGCTCGCCTGCGTGACGGCGCAGCCATGCCAGATCGCGTTGCAGCATGGCCGCCGGGACGACCAGAAGAAAGCTCGTCTCGCCCAGCCGGGTCACCGTCAGGTCGCTTTCGATGCCGCCACGGGCGTTCAGCATCTGCGTGTAGACGATGCGCCCCGCCGCCACGTCGAGCTGCCCGGCGCAGACGCGCTGAAGAAAGGCGCAGGCGTCGCGCCCCTCCACCCGGATCTTGCCGAAAGAGGTCATGTCGATCAGCCCCACGCCCTCGCGCAGCGCGATGTGCTCGGCCCGGGCGTTGGCGAACCAGTTCTGCCCGCCCCAGTCGTAGCGATAGGCCCGCTCCTGACCGGGGTCGGCGAACCAGTTGGCGCGCTCCCAGCCGGCCGTTTCGCCTAAGACCGCGCCGGCGGCCTTCAGATGCTCGTGCACCGGCGAGCGACGCACGCCGCGGGCCGTGACCGGCTGGCGGTTCGGGTAGTGATCGGCGTAGAGCAGGCCCAGCGTCTCGGACACGCGCTCGCGCAGGTAGCGGCGGTTGCGCTGAAAGGGCTGGGCGCGGCGGATATCGACCTCCCACAGGTCGAAAGGCGGCTCGCCTTCCGTGATCCAGTGCGCAAGCGCCATGCCGGCGCCCCCGGACGAGACGATCCCGATGGAGTTGTAGCCCGCCGCCACCCAGTAGCCCCGAAGCTCCGGCGCCTCGCCCAGATAGTAGCGGTCGTCGGGCGTGAAGCTTTCGGGCCCGTTGAAGAAGGTGTGGATACCGGCCGTCGCCAGCATCGGCATCCGCGCGACCGCGGTCTCGAGGATCGGCTCGAAATGGTCGAAATCCTCGGGCAGCTGGTCGAATTCGAAATCCTCGGGGATGCCGCCCATCCCCCAGGGCTTGGCGCGCGGCTCGAAGGCGCCGAGCATCATCTTGCCGGCGTCCTCCTTGTAATACGCGCATTCGTCGGGCACCCGCAGGACGGGCAACCGGTCCAATCCTTCGATGCCCTCGGTGACGATGTAGAAATGCTCGCAGGCGTGCAGGGGCACGGCGACGCCCGACTGCGCGGCCAGTTCGCGCGCCCACATCCCCGCGCAGTTCACCACGACGTCGGCCGCGATATGGCCCTGTTCCGCGCCGCTCTGCCACGACACGCCGGTGACGCGGCCCTCCTTCACGCCGACACCCGTGACCTTCACGTTCTCGGCGATGGTCGCGCCCCGGTCGCGCGCGCCCCGCGCGAGCGCCAGCGCGATGTTGGCGGGATCGGCCTGCCCGTCCTTCGGCAGCCAGACACCGGCGGTGACGCCCTCGGTGTTCAGATGCGGATACATCGCCTTCACGTCGGCCGGCCCCAGCTCCTCGACCTCGACGCCGAAGACCCGCGCCATGCCGGCGGTGCGCAGCAGCTCCTCCTTGCGGTGGGAGGTCAGCGCGACGGTGATCGATCCGGTCTGGCGAAAGCCTGTCGCCATGCCGGTTTCGTCCTCGAGCCGGGTGTAAAGCTCGGTCGAATACCTGGCGAGGCGGGTCATGTTCTGGCTGTTGCGCAGCTGACCGATTAGGCCGGCCGCATGCCAGGTCGTGCCGCTGGTCAGCCGCTTGCGTTCCAGAAGGACGATGTCGGTCCAGCCCGCCTTCGCAAGGTGGTAGGCGACCGAGCAGCCGGACACCCCTCCGCCGATGATGACGGCCCGGGCCTCGCGGGGAAGCGCGGTCATGTCGTTCGTCCCGAAGCGGAGCCGAGCGGGGTGACGGGAGGACGGTGTCGCGTCAACCCTGCCGGCATCGCGAGCTCCGCGCGCGCCCCGTCGCTTACCCCGCCCGACGGCCCCGGCGCTTCGGGGCGGGCCGGCCGGGGGCGCACCATGGCCCGCGCACGGGGGTGCGCCGCGTTTCGCGACCTGCGTCGCCCCGTCGAGGGCGAGTTCGGGCGTGCGGAAGGCATCACCGTTTCACGCGCTCCATCGCCGGATCCAGCATCGGCCGCAGCGCGGCGCGGGCCGGCACGCGCTCGCCCGCGACATCGACCTCCCACGGGCCGGCCTCGACGATCTCGGGCGTCACGGCGCAGTCGAGCGCGACGAAGCCGATACCCACCGCACCGCCCAGCGTGTGCCCGTAGCCGCCGATCTGAAGATGGCCCACCTCCTTGCCGTCGAGGCGCACGATCTCGTTGCCGTAGAGCAGCGGCTCGGGGTCCTCGAGCAGGAATTGCAGCATCCGCGTCTTCGGCACGCCTTGCGCCTTGATCGCGGCCAGCGCGTCGCGGCCGATGAAGCCTCCGGGCTTGTCGAGCTTCACCGCGAAGCCGAGACCCGCCTCGATCGGGTTGTCGGTGTTGTCCACGTCGATGCCGAAGTCGCGATAGGCCTTCTCCAGCCGCAGCGAGTTCAGCGTCTGCATCCCGGCGTTGCGCAGCCCCAGGTCGCGCCCGGCCTCGACCAGCAGATCGTAGACCTGAACCGCCTGCGTCGCCGGCACATGGAGTTCCCAGCCCAGTTCGCCCACGAAGGTCACGCGCAGGGCGAGCACCGCGTAGTAGCCGATATCGATCTCCTGCGCCGTCATGAAGGGGAAGGCCGCGTTGGACAGGTCGGTTTCGCTCAGCCGCTGCATCAGCTGCCGCGCCTTGGGGCCATGCACGTTGATCTGCGTGATGCCCGCGGTGAGGTCGGTGATCGTGACCCATTCGTTCGCGCCGATGTGGCGGCGCATCCGCATCTCGGTGTGGCCGTGCGAGTTCTCGCCCACCACGACGATGAATTTCGTCTCCGACAGGCGCGTCACGGTCAGATCGGCCTCGAAGCCGCCCCGGTCGTTGACCCAGGCGGTGTAGACGACGCGCCCCGGCGCGACGTCCACGTCGTTGCAGCTCAGCCGCGAGAGCAGCGCGCAGGCGTCGGGCCCCTCGACGGCGAATTTCGACATGCTCGACATGTCCATCACGATCACGTCCTCGCGCGCCGCGCGATGCTCCTCGGCGTGCCAGTCCCACCAGTTCTGGCGGAACCAGCTCAGCCGCTCGATCTTCGCCTGCGCGGGTGATGGCGCGAACCAGTCGGGCTGTTCCCAGCCGTTTCCTTCGGTGAAATACGCGCCCGCCGCCGCCAGCCGGTCGTAAAGCACCGACCGCTTGAGGTTCCGCCCGGTTTTCGGGGCCTCGTTGTGGAAATGCTGGCCGAACAGCTTGCCCAGAAGTTCGGTCGTCCGGTCGCGGCGGAAGGCGGGCGTCGCGTGGTGCCGGGTGAAGCGATTGACGTTGATGCCGGTCACGTCGATCGGCGGCACGCCCTCGACGATCCAGTGCGCGAGCGCCCGGCCCGTGCCCGCCCCGTTCAGGATGCCCAGGGAGTTCATGCCGCAGGCCACCCAGCAGTTGCGAAGCTCCGGCGTTTCGCCCACCAGCGGCGCGTTGTCCGGGGTGAAGCTCTCCGGCCCGCAGAAGAGCTTGCGCACGCCCACGTCCAACGCGCCGGGCACGCGGCTGTAGGCCAGTTCGAGCCAGGGGCCGACCCGGTCCCAGTCCGGCTCGATCTCGCCGAAGGCGAAGGTCTCCGGGATGCCCTCGACCTTCCAGGGCGCGGCGCCGGGCTCGAACAGGCCCAGCATCAGGCCGCCCACTTCCTCGCGGTAATAGGTGTAGGTCTTCGGATCCTCCAGCACCGGCAGGTCGCGCGGCAGACCCTCGATCTTGTCGGTGATGAGATAGTAATGCTCGGCGGCCTGAAGCGGCAGCGTGATGCCGGCCTTCGCGCCCAGTTGCCGCGACCACATGCCCGCGCAGATCACCACGTGATCGGCGCTGATCTCGTGCCCGTCCGCCATGCGCACCCCCACGGCACGGTCCCCCCGCACGACGATGTCGGTGACGGCGGTCGTCTCGAAGATCCGCGCGCCACCCATCTGCGCGCCCTTGGCGAGCGACATCGTCACGTCCACCGGGTTCGCGCGCCCGTCCTCGGCGATGTAGAAGCCGGCCAGCACGTCGCTCACGTCCCCGACCGGGAAGAGCTCCTGCACCTCGCGGGGCGAGATCTCGACCATGTCGATCCCGTGCCTGCGCATGAAGGGCGCGACGCGGCGCATCTCGTGCACGCGCTCCTCGTTGCTGGCGACCTGCAGGTATCCCACCGCGCGAAAGCCGGTGGGCACGCCCGTCTCTTCCTCGAGCCGGGCGTAGAGGTCGCGGCCGTGGGTGTAGATCTCGCATTCCGCCTCGGACTTGAGCAGCCCCGCGACGACCAGCCCCGCGGCGTGCCATGTCGTGCCCGATGTCAGGCGGTCACGCTCCAGCACCACCACGTCCGACACGCCGAGCTTCGTGAGGTGATAGGCGGTGTTGCAGCCGATGGAGCCGCCCCCGACGATCACGACGCCTGCGTGCGATGGCAAGTCGGACATGGTTGCTCCTCTTTCCCCAGGCTGCGCATCCGCGTTCGAAGCGGCGACACGGCAAAGCATTCTTGGATGCGCGCGGCGGCGCAACCCCCCTTCGCCCCGCGGCCCGCGCGCGGTGCGCCCGGTGGAAACGCGGTCGGCACGGCCCCTGCTCCGGCCGGCGCCGCAAACGTGGCCGCCCGGATCCTTCCGCCCGGGACCGCTGGATGCACGGTCGGCCCGATATTCGGGCTTGAAGCCGACCCGGAAGAGGATAGTTTGGGCGGTGCACAGGGGAGCTCCGCGATGCCGGGGCTGAGATGCAGGGCGCAGGCCCTCGGACCCTTCAGCTGATCTGGGTAATGCCAGCGGAGCGAGGTGATCATGTTTTCCGGCGCACAGGTGTCATTGTATCCGATGTCCGACGATTTCGTCGGCATCATTCTCGGCGCGCTCGGGGCGCTCGATCCCTGGCGCGATCGGCTCAGGCTCGAGACCGACGACCTGTCGACCCTGATGGTCGGTCCGCCGGAGATCCTCTTTCCCGCGATGCGCGACCTCTTCGTGGCGGCCGCCGCGTCCGGCGCGCACACGACGATGCACGCGTCGATCTCGCGCGGCTGTCCCGGAGAGCCCGACGACCCGATCTGCACCCCCGTCGCCGGGCCGCCCCCGGAGATGGACCTGCCCACGCGCATCGCCACCTGCCGCGAGTCGGTGGCCGCCGCGCCTGAAAGCACGCAGTCGGTGGCGGCGCAGCTGTCGCTCTATCCGCTGGGCATCGGCCATCACATGGACGAGATCTACGGCTGCATCGCGTTCCTCAAAAGCTCGGGCACCTTCGACAGGTCGAAGAATTTCTGCACCGCGCTGCGCGGCGACGCAGGCCCCGTCTTCGAGACGCTGAACCAGGCCTTCACCGGCTTCGGGTCGGCGGCCGTGCATCTCGCGCTCGACGTGACCGTATCGGCGAATTCGCCAAGCGACCGCTGACCCTGCCGCCCGCGCGCGGCCGGCATCCCTTCGAAATCTTGTCCAAAAAAGGAGGCCGACATGGCTGAACAATCCATCTGGACCATGCGCGAAACCCTGATCATCGCCGTTCTCGGCACCGTCTTCGGCGTGCTTTACCTGGGCTGGGTCCAGGTCTGGCTGGTTTTGCAGGCGATCTTCGGGGCCGTGACGATGGACGTGGTCATGGGCTTCTGGTTCATCGTCTCGATCATCGCGGCGGCGATCATCCGAAAGCCGGGGGTCGCGCTTGTCTCCGAGGTCATGGCCGCCGCCGTTCAGGTGCTTCTGGGCAGCCCGGCGGGGCTCTTGCTGCTGCTCACGGGCCTCGTGCAAGGCGCGGGGGCGGAAGCGGTCTTCGCGGCGACGCGCTGGCGGCGTTATTCCCTGCCGGTCCTGATGGCCGCGGGCATGGGGGCGGCCGTGTTCTCGTTCGTCTACACATGGATCCGGTTCGACTACGCAAGTCTGGCGCCCGGGCTGCTCGTCGCCATGTTCGTGCTTCGGCTGGCTTCGGGCGCCTTGCTGGGCGGCCTTCTGGGGCATGTCGTCGTCAAGGCGCTCTACCGCACGGGCGTCCTGTCGGGCCTCGCCATTGACCGGGAAACCCGCGCCGCCAATGCCTGACGCGCTGGCCTACGAACGCGTCGCGCTGCGCTATCCCGGCGCGGCGTCCGACGCGGTCGGGCCCGTCTCGTTCTGCGTGCGACGTGGCGAACGAGTGCTTCTGCTCGGCCCGTCCGGCGCGGGAAAATCCTCGCTTCTGCACGCCGCGACCGGGCTTCTGCCCGAAGCGATCGACGGCATCCGCAGGGGCGAGATCCGCGTCGAGGGGCAGCCGGCGGACGCGCGGCGCCCGGCGGGCTGGGCCGATACCTGCGGCTATCTCTTTCAGGACGCCGCGCAGACGCTGGCCGGATTCACCGTGCGCGACGAGGTGGCCTTCGCCCTGGAGAACAGGGCGGTCGAGGCCGTGGATATCCCGGGGCTGGTCGCAAGAGCGATGGCCCGCGCCGGGCTGCCGACAGACTGGGCGGGACGGCGGATTTCCAACCTCTCCGGCGGGGAGCGTCAACTGGTGGCGCTTGCCGCGCTTCTCGCGCAGGACGCCGCGATCACGCTTGCCGACGAGCCCGCGGCAAGCCTCGCCCCCCAGGCGGCGCGGCGCATGACGGAGCTCGTTCTGGCGCGCGGCCGCACGGCCCTCGTGGTGGAGCACAAGCCGGGGCCGATCCTCGACCGGATCGACCGCTGCCTCGCGCTCGGCCGCGACGGCCGCATCATCGCCGAGGGCCCGCCCTCGGAGGTGCTTGTCGCGCAGGGCCCGGCGCTGGCCGACAACGGGATCGCCCTGCCGCTTGGCATCCGCTTGCACCTCGCCATGCCGGAGATCCTCGCCCCGGCAGCCGACCTGACCGACAGCCTGCGCGGCCTGGCGCCCGGACGCCGCCGCACGGAGGCCCTGCGCGCCGCCGTCCTGCCCGATCCGGTGCCACCCGGCGAAACGCTCGTCACGCTCCGGAACGCGGATTGCGCCCCGGCCTTCGGTCCCGTGGTGCTGCGGGACATCACGTTATCCCTGCGCGCCGGAGAGGTGCTTGCGATCCTGGGACCCAACGGGGCCGGCAAATCCACGCTTGCCGCCTGCCTCGCGGGGCTGCTGCCCCCGCGCGCGGGCCAACGGACCGGCCCGCCCGGCGCGGTGGCGTTCCAGAACCCCGAGGCGCATTTCAGCCGCGAGTCCGTTGCCGCCGAGATCACGGCGGCAACGGACTCTGCGACGGCCTCCGACATCCTGGCCCGTTGGGGCCTGACCTTGGTGGCGGGCCAGCACCCCTTCACCCTTTCGCAGGGTCAGAAACGGCGGTTGGCGCTGGCGCTTCTGACCGAAACCGGCCGCTGGCCGGTCCTGATCCTCGACGAGCCGACGGGCGGGCTCGACGGGGCTGGCGAGGCCGCGCTGGGGCGGCGGATCCGGGCGCTTGCCCGGGGCGGGCACGGGGTTGCCGTCATCACGCATGATCTCGATTTCGCCCTGTCGGTGGCGGACCGCGCGGTGCTCGTCGCGCAGGGTGCCCTGCGGTTCGACGGCGCATGTCCGGCCCTGTTGCGGGACGAGGCGCGGCTGGCGCAAGCGGGGCTCCTGCCGCCGGAGGCCGCGCCGCTGCTCGGCTGGCTGGAGACGGCATGCTGAACGGCTTTCATCCCCTGCCGAAGCTGGCGTTGTGCCTTGCCTGGATCGTGGCGTCCCTCCTCGTTTTCCGGCTCTCCTTCCAGATCGCGCTTTTCGTGGCCGCGTCGGTCCTGCTTCTGGTCGACGCGCGCATCCCGCCGCGGCGCCTTCTGGCGCTGATGGTGCCCTTCGCGCTTTTCGGGTTCGGGTTCTTCACGACATCGGTGCTGTTTCGCGCCGACACGGGCTTCGCCTTCCAGATGGCGCGGGAACAGGGCGGCGCGCCCGACGCGGCACCGGGGCTGGTGCTGTTCTTCCGGGTGCTGGCCTGCGGCATGGTCTCGGCCGTCTTCGCGGCGACGACGGATCCCGGCCAGTTCGTGCGCGCGCTGATGTTTCATCTGCGCCTGCCGGCGCCGATGGGTTTCGCCCTGCTGCAGGCCATGCACATGGTGCCGGACCTGCGCGCGGAGATGCTTCAGCTGCGCATGGCGCGCGCGATCCGGCTGGGCCGCCCGCTGCGGCGCATCGCGTCGCCCGCGGAAATCGGGGCGCTGGCCATCCCGGCCCTCGCCTACGCGATCCGGCGCGCGACCCGCGCCGCACTCTCCTTCGAGGCGCGCGGCATGCAGCCCGGCGCAACGAGAACCCACCTGCCGCAGCCTCCGATCACGGGACGGGACTGGACGCTGCTGGCGCTGGGCCTCGGCCTGCTTGTCGCTGCGCTGTCGGCCGTGGGCGCGGCGGGGCCGTGATCGTCGGACGGTTGGCCAGGAGGCCGGGTGTCGTGCCGGACCTTTAAGGAAAGTCGGCGCCGCGGAGAGCGCCGGGAAGGGAGAGGCGCACCGGACGACGGGGGCGTGACTTCGGCAATCCCGTGCCACCGCCGGGGTCCCGTTCGACGCCGATGATGCCGACCACCCCGTCGCGGATCATCCTCATGGTCTCTCGCCCGCACTTCGCCCGGGCGGTTCCCGGGTGACGGGCCCCGGGCGCGTGGCCTTCGCCTTCCGGTCGAGCGCGCCGCAATGGCAAGCGCCGCCCGGATCACGCCTTGTGCCATGGCCGCCCTGGCAGGCTGCCTCCGGCAGGCATCAGCCTCGGCCCTCGCAAAGCGTTCCGAGTTGAAGCAGCCCCGCGCCGAAGACCGGGTCCGGGCCGGGCTCTCCCAGATCCGCCGCCATGACGCGCAACTTCGCTGCGATCTCGCGCGGGCGAAGCTCGGGGCGCCGCTCGCGCAGGATCGCGGCGGCGGCGGTGACGAACGGCACCGCGTAGGAGGTGCCCGTCTTCCAGCGCGCGCCGCTGATAGAGGCCGCCGTCCATACGGCGACCCCCGGCGCGGCAAGATCGACATGCGCGCCCTGGATCGCGCGGCGGTAGACCACGAGGTCGCGATCGACCGCGGTGACGGCGATCACCTCGGGATAGGCGGCGGGAAAGGCCGGGTCTGCCCGCGGCCCGTCATTGCCAACCGCGGCGACGAGGACGATCCCCGCCTCGCCCGAAAGCCGCGCGACGACGGTCTCGAGCACGGTGTTGGGCGGACCGGCGAGGCTGAGATTGATGACGCCGACATCGCGCTCGGCCAGAAGCGCCATCGCCTCGAGAAGGGTGAAGAGATCCGCGCGCTCGTCCGATCCGCGACGGTGAAACGCGTCCACCGCGACAAGCCGCGCCGAGGGCACGAGGCCGGGCGCGCGTGTGGCCGGATCGCCGACGAGAAGCGCCGCGATCGCCGTGCCGTGCAGGGCGCGCGAGGGCGCGATCTCCTCCGGCGACAGGCGCACGACCTCAAGGTCGGCGCCGACGAGCGTCTCGTGGGCCTCGTTGATGCCGGTGTCGACCATCCCGATCGCCACCCCGCCGCCGCAGCCCGCGGCCCGGTCGGCCGGCTCGGGCCAGTCGATCATCCGCCGGATCGGACATTCCAGCGCCTCGCAATCCTCGGGGAAGCCCTCGGACCGGTAGTAGTGATTGACGTCGGCGTCCCGACCGCTTGGCAGCGCACGCACCGCGGCGCGGGCATCGGCCAGCGTCTGGCCGCGGGGGATGCGCAGCCGCCGCGGCGTCGCGTCGAGCCCGGGCACCGCAAGCTCCTCGATCACCTCGAAGCCCTGCGCGGTGAGCGTGGACAAATCGGCCGTGGTGAGCGCGAGGGCGACGATCTCGTCCGGCGCCGAAAGGGGGGGCGGCGGGGCCGGCGCAGCGGGGGCGGCGGGGGCAGGTGCCGTGCGACGCGGCTCCGGCGCGGTGCGCTCGGGCTGACCGAACAGGCGCTCCAGGAAGTTGCCCCCGTCGCTCCCGGCGCTGCGCCCGCCGCCGCCATCGTCGTCGTCGTCATCATCGTCGTCATCATCGTCGTCGTCGCCCCGGCCGTCGTCGCCGCCGTCGTCATCGTCGTCGCCCCGGCCGTCGTCGCCGCCATTGTCGTCGTCCCCGCCATCGTCGTTCCCGCCGTCGTCGTCGTCCGCCCAGGCCGCACCGCCGGGCCCCCCGGTCGGGAAAAACGGGGGCGCCACGGCAAGAAGACCGGCGAGAAAAAGCAGGGTGNCATCGTCGTCGTCGCCCCGGCCGTCGTCGCCGCCGTCGTCATCGTCGTCGCCCCGGCCGTCGTCGCCGCCATTGTCGTCGTCCCCGCCATCGTCGTTCCCGCCGTCGTCGTCGTCCGCCCAGGCCGCACCGCCGGGCCCCCCGGTCGGGAAAAACGGGGGCGCCACGGCAAGAAGACCGGCGAGAAAAAGCAGGGTGGCCGCGCGCAGCATCATGGCGATACTCTCCGTTTTTCTTGCGTCGCAAGGAATACGTTCCGGATATCTTCGTATTCCGCAATGCTGCGCGGAAAGTTCTGGGGCGCGCCGGATGCTGGATGATTTCGAGACGGAGCTCGTCGCGGCGCTGCCGGTCCTGCGCCGCTACGCGCTGTCGCTCTGCCGGCGGCCGGACATGGCCGACGATCTCGTGCAGACCACGGTGGAACGCGCGGTCGAGGCGCGCGGCCGCGTCGAACCCGGGGCGCGGCTTCAGCCGTGGCTCTTTCGCATCCTGCGCAATGCCTGGATCGACACCGGGCGCCGGCAGGCCACCCGGGGCACGGAGATCGACGTGCACGCCACGCCCGAGGCCGCGGTCACCGACGGGGCACGCGCGACGGAGGCGTCGCTGATGCTGAAGCAGACCGTGGCCGCGCTGGAAACCCTGCCCGCCGATCAGCGGGACGTGATCGTCCTCGTCTGCTTCGAGGAACTGACCTATGCCGAGGCGGCCGGGGTTCTGGGCGTCCCGGCGGGCACCGTGATGAGCCGCCTGGCGCGCGGACGCGTCGCGCTGGCCCGGAGGATGGGAATAGATCGCGCCGCCGACGCGTAGGTGCGTCAAGGGAAAAGGAAAGAGCCCATGGCAACGCATGACCTCTCCGACGAGACCCTGATGGCCTACGCCGACGGGGTGCTCGACGCGGACACCGCGGCCGCGGTCGAAAGGGCCGCGTCGGAGGACGAGACCGTGGCGCAGCGCATCGCGCTATTCCGCGCGACGGGCGATGTGCTTGCCACGGCCCGCGCCGCCCGCCCCGCGGAGCCGGTGCCCGAAACGCTGATGGCGCGGGTGCGGGCGACGCTCGACGCGGCCCGCGACACGCGCGTCACGCCGTTTGCCCGACCCGCCGGCCGGGGTGCGGCCAGCGGGCTGCCCTGGGCGCCCATGGCGCTCGCGGCGAGCCTGGCGCTCGCGGTCGGGCTGGCCGCGGGCCTGACGCTGCGGCCGGATACCGCGCCGGATGCCGCGCGGGGGCTCGCCGCGCTCGAGGCGGGCGGGATCGCCGGGGCGCTGTCGCGGCTCGAGGCCGGGGCGGCGGAGCATGTGGCGGCAGGCGAGGTTTCGGTGATCTCGTCCTTCCGCATGCCCGACGGCGCGCTTTGCCGCGAATTCGAACTCGACACGGAGCGCGACGCCACGATCGCCGTCGCCTGCGCCGAGGGTGCGGCGTGGAACCTGCGTTTCGCAGCCTCGACCGGCGCTGGCGCGGACAGTGGGCAGAGCTACGCGCCCGCCGGCGCGCTCGAGGCGCTGGACGCATGGATGGTGTCGGTCGAAGCCGGTGCGCCGCTGCCGCCGGAGGAGGAGCGGGCCGCGCTGTCGGCGCTGGAGGACTGACAGCCTCGCGCCGGCCGGTCCGGGCGCCTTCGGCGCCCTTGCCAAGGCGCATCAGCTTGCATCACGGCTGAAAGACCGGAGCGACGGGGCCGGTCGGCACGTTGCGCATGTTCGGGTGCCGGAACGGGGCTGTCGCCCGGCGTTCGGTCCATGCGCGGGAAAACCCGAGGGACAAGGCGCTCGGCGCACGCACGGAGCGGGAACGAAAAGGGCCGGCCCGCATGCCGGGCCGGCCCCACCTCGGTCGCGATGCTATCGCTCAGTCGTCATCGTCGTTGTCGTCGCCGTCGCCCCCGTCGTCATCGTCATCGCGGTCGCCACCGTCATCATCATCGTCATCGCGGTCGCCACCGTCATCGTCGTCGTCATCGCGGTCGCCGCCGTCATCGTCATCATCGTCGCGATCACCGTCATCGTCATCGTCGTCGAGATCACCGTCATCATCATCATCATCATCGTCGTCGTCATCGTCATCGTCATCATCGTCATCGTCGTCGTCATCATCGTCGTCATTCATGCCACGCACGTCATCGCGCGAGAGGTCCTGTCCGCCGTTGCGGTCCAGGAACCGCGTCGCCGCGGCCGCGCCGAAGCGGCTTTCAAGCTCCTCGAAGGACAGAAGGCCGTCCCCGTTGGTATCGATATCCGAAAAGCGCGCCTGCGCTCCCGCGGTCGTGCTCGTCATGAGAAGCGCGACGGTGCCGAGAGCCGCGAAGGTGAATCTGAAGGTCATTGCAGGATCTCCGTGATTTGAGGTGTGATTCGATCGAACCGGTCGGGTCGCGCTCTGCACGCGGCGGAAGCCGCCGACCGCGCCGGCGAAGGCCCGGACGGGCGCGCGCCCGTCGAGGAGTGCACGGGATGGCCCGGCGCGGCGGGATCGACGACCGTCGTGAACGATGTTCGGTCCTTCATTCTTGCGCTCCCGCCACCTGGCCCCGTGCGCTGGGCCTCGGAAGGGTTTACGAACCGTGGCCGTCATCTATTCCCGGGACGGGACGGATTTCTTCCCCGCCGCGATCGGTGCGCGACCGGCCAGCCGCAACCACGCTCGCCGTCCGCGCACGAGCCACGGATAAATCAGGGCGGCCCTGCCCGGCTTGCCGAAGAGCCAGCGCTGCACCCGGTTGCCGAGCCCGCCCTCGCCGGACAGCAGGGCGAGCAGGTGAACCGCCTCGACCCCGTGATATCGCTTCCCCTGCCAAAGCACGACCATGCCCTCGTCGAGATCGAGCCCCGCGGCGAGCGCCTCGCCGACGCGCGGATCCCCGGACCGGGCATCGACCAGTTCCACCTGGCCCACCGTCGCGCGAAGCCGCGCCATGCGGACATAAGACGCGCAGAACGGGCACGCGCCGTCGTAGAGGATGGTCAGCGGATCGGCCGTCATGGCGGGGTCCTTCATTTCATGGCTTCATGGAATACGCAGCCGCTTGGATCGTATTCCGACAGGATGGGAAAAACCGGAGACGGACGGATGCCGACACGCCTGCCGCACGCAGCCACCCTCGCCCAGGCGCTCGCGCGCCCGGTTCCCGCGCTCTCGCTCGCCGCGTTCCGGATCGCGCTGGGGGCCATGCTGGTCTGGGATTGCTGGCGTTTCATCAAGTACGACCGGATATGGCGCTACTGGGTCGCGCCGGACTACCATTTCACCTATCCCGGTTTCGGCTGGGTGCAGCCCCTGCCGGAGCCGTGGATCCACGTCGCGTGGCTGGCGATGGGCGTCTTCGCGCTGCTCGTCATGCTGGGCCTGTTCTACCGCGTGGCGATCGTCGCGCTGACCGTGACGTTCAGCTATTTCTTCCTGCTCGACAAGGCGGAATACCTCAACCACTTCTACCTCGTCATCCTGTTCCTGCTGATCATGTGCGTCCTTCCCGCGCATCGGGCCCTGTCGCTCGACGCGCGCCTCTTTACGGGCGTGCGCGCGACGCATGTGCCCTATGCCGCGGTGTTCATCCTGCGCGCGCAGATGGAGATCATGCTGATCTATGCGGGCCTCGTGAAGCTGACGCCCGACTGGCTGGCGGGAGAGCCGCTTGGGCTGTGGCTTCGCGCGCAGGCGGGCGATCACTGGTTCGGTTTCCTTTTCCAGTACGATTGGGTGATCCTCGCGGGCACATGGGGCGCCGTCGCGCTCCACATCGTCGGTGCGCCGCTGCTCCTGTGGGAAAGGACCCGGCTTGCCGTCTTCCTCGTCTACTGCGTGTTCCACGCCGCGAACGCCCTCTTCTTCAACATCGGGATCTTTCCCTGGCTGACGATCGCGGCGACGACGATCTTCTTCGCGCCGGACTGGCCGCGCCGGTTCGCGCGCTGGCTGCTCCTGCGCTTCGAGGAACTGCCGCCCCATGTGCCGCCACCCGCGCCGGCCATGCGCGCCCTGCCGGCCGCGGCCCTCGTGGCGATGGCCGGCTGGCTTGCGGTGCAGGTCGCGCTGCCGCTGCGCGCAGGCGCCCTTCCCACCGAGGTGCGCTGGTCGGGGGACGGGCACCGCTTTTCCTGGCGGATGCGGATCTACGACCGGGACGCCGAGGGCGTGTTCCACGTGACGTCCGGCACCGAGACGTGGGAGGTCGACGCACGCGATTACCTCTCCCGGCGGCAGGCGCGCAAGATGATGGTGCGCTCCGACATGGTGCACGCCTTCGCCGGTCATCTGGAAGAGATCTGGCGACAGGCCGGCCACAGCGACGTCTCGGTCCGCGCGGAGATCCGCAAGTCGCTCAACGGCCGCCCGCCGCAGCTATTCATCGATCCCGCGGTGGACCTGACCGCGGTGCCTCTGGGCTACCTTCGCGCCGACCCATGGGTGCTTCCGCTGCGCGAACCGGTCTGGGGCGTGGCCGACAACGGATTGCCGGATCCGGTCATCGACCTTTCCCTTGCAACGGACGCTCCGGCCCTCGCGGTCGGCCCTGCGCGCGCCACGCGCGCGGAGCGCCCGCCGCAATGATGCCCGCGGCAGCCGGCTTCGGAAGACGCCGCCGCGAACGGACCCGCGCGCCTTGGTCTGGGCCAAGGCGTCGCCGCGCGATCGCGACGACGCGGCACGGCGTTCGGGCGGTGGCGGCTTCTCCGCTCGCGCGGAAACGGCAGAGGCCCCGGTCCCGCGGCTCGACTGACGCCTTGTCGAAGCCGCTGCCCGGTTCGAACCTCCCCCGCCTCGCGGGCGCGTTTCGCCCGGCGGTCGAAGAAGGGCTGGACTTTCCGCGGCGTCCGGTTACTTGCACGGATCGGGGTCTGCGAGGCAATATCATGGACATCACCATCCTCGATGGCGGAATGGGGCAGGAGCTGGTGCGCCGCGCGGGCCGCGCGACACCGCTCTGGTCCACGCAGGCGCTGCTCGACGAGCCCGATCTGGTGCGCGGCGTACATCGCGATTTCTTCGCGGCGGGTGCAGAGGTCGCGACCGCGGACACATACGCCCTTCTGCCAGACCGGCTTGCGCCGCACGACTTTGCCGAGCGCCTAGAGGAACTCCTCGATATCGCCTGCGCGATCGCCGCCGAGGCGCGTGACGCGGTCGGCCGCGGGCTGGTCGCCGGATCGCTGGGGCCGCTCGGCTTCTCGTATCGCCCGGACCTTGCCCCGCCCGTCGAGCGCGCGGCGGAGATCTACGCGCATGTCGCCGCGCGCCAGGCGCGGGTGGTCGACGTCCTCCTGCTCGAGACGATGTCTTCGGTCGACGAGGCGCGCGGCGCGCTCATGGGTGCGCGAACCGCCGGCAAACCCGTCTGGCTGGCGCTGAGCGTCATGGACGAGGACGGCACGCGCCTTCGTTCCGGCGAAGCCTTGTCCGATATCGCGCCGCTCCTGCCCGAATACCGCCCGGAGCGGGTGATGCTGAACTGTTCGCGTCCCGAGGCAGTGTCCCGCGGATTGCCGATCCTCGCCGGCCTCGGCCTGCTCTTCGGCGCCTACGCCAACGGGTTCACGCAAATCGATCCACGGTTCGACCGGATCGGCGCGACCACGGACCTGCTGACGGCGCGCGAGGATGTCGGGCCGGAACGATACGCGGACTTCGCGGCCGAATGGGTCGAAGCCGGCGCCTCGACGATCGGCGGGTGCTGCGAAATCGGGCCCGCGCATATCGCGGAACTCTCCCGGCGGCTCAAGAGCGGGTGCCCCGACGCTTCATCCTGAGACGATCGCGGCCGCGCCCGGCGTCAAAGCGGCGGCGGGCCGAGAGATCTTATGGGTCACAGCACACCGGACTGCGCGGCGATGATCGCGCTCGCGGCCCTTTCGGCCGATGCCAAGGCCCCCTCCATCAATCCGCCCATCTCGGGTGCGGTCTCGGTCACGGCGAAATGAAGCCGGCCGCCCCAGAGGTCCGTCGCTCCGGCGGGCACGCCGTAGGCAGGGTGGCCTTGCGGAGGAACGTGATCTTGCCCGGTCGCGGCGAGGGGGTCGAACGCCCAGTCCTTCAGCGACGTCAGCACCGGCGACGCCGCGGCGGAACCGAAGATGCGCGAAAGCTGGCCAAGCGCGGCGTCCTCGATCTGCCGGGCATTCTCGAACCGCTGGGCCGCGGGAACGCCCAGGAATCCGAAAAGCGCGGCAGGGCGTCCGTCAGCGCCCGAGGCGTCGTGGATTTCCGCGAGCGGCCCGTGGCGGCTCATCGCGTCACCGGACAGGCCCGCCTCGCGCCAGAAAGGGCGATCGTAGACCGCGACGAACTTGGCATGCCCTGCCATCCAGGTGGGAATGGCGTCGAGGCGGTGCAGCACGTCCCCGGGCAGACCGGGCTCGAAACGAAGACCCGCGGCAAGGCGCGGCGGCAGCGCCAGCACCACGTGGCGCGCCACCACGCGCCGCCCGTCGGCCAGCACGATCCCGGCGCCCCGTTCGACACCGCAAACCGGGCTGTCGAGGTGCAGACGGTCCGCCGGCAAGCGCGCCACCAGCCCGTCGATCACGGCGACCGCGCCGCCGTCGATGCGCAAGGCGCCCTGCATCGACGCGAAGCCCGCCCCGCGATGCACGCGGCCCCGCGCGTCCTCGAGGCAGATCTCGCCCTCCGAATGCTGGGGAAAGGCCCGAAGGCCGAGATCCGCGATCAGTTGCGCAAGGCGCGGCTGACCCGGCCAGAACCAGGACGGGCCGAGGTCCACGCGGCCACCGGGCGCGTCGAGCGCCGCGATTCGGCCGCCAAACCTCTGTCCCGCCTCGAAAACCCGGAACTCTATCCCGGCGCGCGCCAGCCGCGCGGCGAGCGACACTCCGGAAAGACCGCCGCCGACGATGGCGACCGTCGTGTCGAGGCTTTCGGCGTCACGCATGGACGCGCCTCCGCCGGCCCGGCCGAGGCCCCCGGTCGCTGCCGGGGCGCTCCGCCCCGGGCACGCTCGTCCTGGTCATCATGCTTCGCGCGCCTCCTCGACCCGGTCTTGCCGGACCGTATCCACCGGGGAGCGGGAAATACCAGCCGACTTTCCGCGCGACCAAGCCGGTCTTCGGCCCGGCACGTCGAACCTGAAGAGGTCTCCGAAGGGATCAGGCTCTTGCCCGGCCCCGGAGAGATCGCGGGAGCCCCGGGCCGCGACGGGTCGGGCCGGACAGGTCAGGAAGGCTCCGCCGACAGGGCCCGGACGGCGGCCCGTCCGCAAGATCACCCCGACGTCCGGCGGCGACGGGGGCGCGACATGCATCGGCGGCGATCACGCCGGCCGCGTCCCCGGAGATGAGGCGCGCGGCGTGGGCCGCGCGGTCCATCGCATGACCGGCCCGGAGGGCGCATCGAGCCTCTTGGCCTTCGCTTGCGATCTGCCGCCCGAGGCCCGCTCGGCACGGATGACCCTGACCGGCTCGCGGCCCGGGTTCCGCGGCAGGAGGCGGGACGCGTCAGCGCGAAGGAGGTGCCGCCCGGCCGGGGCAACCGGTCGGTCCGGTTCTTCGAGCACTTGGCGCGGGCGCGCGGCGGCCCGGGTTGACCTCGGGCTCAGGTTGGTTATGTAGCGTACAGGTGTGGCGCAAGACAGGCGCCCACGCCCGACGGATGCCGATCACGCGCCGAACCGCCATCACGAAAGGCGGTGCATCCGAATTGGGCTTCATGGCGCGGCAAAACGATCTCGACGCTTGGGGCGATCACATGCGCCCCCCGACACCGGCGCTGACCGCGCCGCGGTCGCGCGTCCTTGGCACGTTTCGGCGCAGCCGCGCCGATGCCGGTCTGCGGGAGACGGTACCCATTGTCCCGCGACGAGACGACTCAAATGTTACGCAACCACTCCGAAGGGAGAGAAGCGATGAAAAAGCTGACACTTGCAATGGCAGCAGGGGCGCTGAGCGTTCCGGCGATGGCCCACGCTGAATGTGGCGAGGTGTCGATCACCGAGATGAACTGGGCGTCCGGACAGGTCGTCACGAGCGTCGCATCGTTCATCATGGGTCAGGGCTATGGCTGCGACGTGAGCGTGGTGCAGTCCGACACCATCCCGGCCGTCACCTCGGTGGCCGAGAACGGCGAACCCGACATCGTGACCGAGCTCTGGCTTAATTCGACCGGCGACACCTACGACGAGCTCAAGCAGGCCGGCAAGGTCGTCGAGGCCGGCCCCGTGCTCGATCCCGGCGGTGTCGAGGGCTGGTGGATTCCCACCTACCTCGCCGAGGCGCATCCCGAACTGACCACCATCGAGGGCATTCTCGAGAACCCGGAGCTGGTCGACGCACGCTTCTACAACTGTCCCGAGGGCTGGGGCTGCCGCGTGGTGAGCGACAACCTCGCCCGTGCGCTCGACCTCGAGGGCAACGGCTTCGAGGTGTTCAACTCCGGCTCCGGGCAGGTGCTCGCCTCGTCGATGGCCGACGCCGTGCTCAACGAGGAGCCGTGGCTGGGCTATTACTGGGGACCGACCGTGCCGCTGGGCAAGTACGACATGACCAAGGTCGATCTCGGCCCGGTCAAGGAAGACGTGCACGCCCGTAACCAGAACGCCGACGCCGACAATCCCGGCGTCTCGGACTTTCCGGCCGCGCCGGTCGCCACCGCCGTGACGGCCACCTTCCAGCAGGAAAACCCGGAGGTTTTCGAGTTCCTGCAGAACATGACCTTCAAGACCGCGGACATGAGTTCGGTGCTGGCCTGGAAGGACGAGAACAACGCCTCGGCGGATGAGGCGGCGGTCTACTACCTGACCAACTACCAGGATCAGTGGGCAAACTGGCTGAACGACGAGGCGCGGGCGAATCTCGCCAACATCCTCGACCAGAGCTGATGCGCTGAAACGCGGCGGGGCCGGTCAGGGATCGGCCCCGCCTTTTTTGCGCCGGGCCCCTCGATGCAACGGCGCATGGGAGCAAGGTCACCATGGCAACATATGATTTCGTTTTCCGGGCCCTCGGGCTCGAGGAGTGGTGCGCGGCCGATGGCGGCGACGCAGCCCCGATGTCGATGGACGCGCTTGTCGCCCAAAGCTCGGGCGAAGAGGCGTCGACATCCATCTGGACCCTTCCATTCCCCTCGATGGACGCGCTGAACGAAGCCTGTCCTGCGTTTCCCCAGTCGCGCAACGTCACGCTTGGCCTGGAGCAGGGCTTTCTGGACGTGAAGGACTCCATGAGCGTCGTGCTCGATCCGATCACGCAACCCTTGTCCTGGCTGCTCGAAGGGGCGCTCTACGGCATTCTCAACACGCCCTGGTGGATCGTCATCCCGCTCCTGATGCTCGTCGTCTGGATGGTGTCGAGATCCTGGAGGCTTCTGGCCTTCGTCGCGCTCAGCCTCGGCGGGCTCGCCTTCATCGACTACTACAGCTACGCCATGCAGACGCTGGCGATCATCTTCGTCTGCGCGTTTCTCTGCGTGCTTCTGGGCGTGCCGATCGGGATCGCGATGTCGCGCTCCGACCGACTGCGCGGGGCGACGATCCCGGTCCTCGACATGCTTCAGACGCTTCCGCCCTTCGTCTATCTCATCCCGCTCATCTTCCTCTTTTCGGTGACAGAGCCCAAGCTCTACGGCATCGCCATCATCCTTTACGCCATCGTCCCGGTCATCCGGCTGACCGATCTTGGCATCCGCATGGTGGACCCGTCCGTGATCGAGGCGGCCGACGCGTTCGGCATGACCAACCGGCAGAAGCTTTACGGGGTGCAGATCCCGCTGGCGCTGCCGAACATCATGGCGGGCGTGAACCAGACCATCATGATGAGCCTCGCGATGGTGGTGATCGCCTCGCTCGTCTCCGCGCCGGGCCTCGGCGTGCTGGTGCTGCGGGGGATCAACAACCTGGAGCTTGGCGTGGGCCTCGTTTCCGGGCTTGGCATCGTGCTTCTGGCGGTGATGCTCGACCGGACGACGAAGGCGGCGCTGGACCGTGTCAACGCCGCGAGCGCGGCACAGCAGAAAGCATGAGCGGGGCGGAGCACATGGACAAGAACGTCAAGATCTCGATCCGCCACCTCTACAAGATCTTCGGGGCCGACCCCGAGGGCGCGCTGGAGCATGTCCGCGCGGGCGTCGGAAAACCCGAGTTGTGGGAGGACTACGGCCACGTCCTCGGCCTTGAGGATATCAACGTCGACATCCGGGACGGGGACATCACGGTGATCATGGGGCTGTCGGGGTCGGGGAAATCCACGCTCATCCGGCACCTCAACCGGCTGATCGAACCCACGGCGGGCGAGATCCTCCTCGACGGCGAGGACGTGCTCGCCCATGACGAGCGGGCCCTGCGCGCCCTCCGGCGCCAGAAGATGTCGATGGTGTTCCAGCACTTCGCGCTCTTGCCGCACCGAACGGTGCTGGAGAATACGGGCATGGCCCGGGCGGTCCGCGGCGAGCGCCACGCGGAGTACGAGCAGGACGCCCTGAAATGGCTCGATCGCGTGGGGCTCGGCGGCCAGGGCGGGCAATATCCCCACCAGCTTTCCGGCGGGATGCAGCAGCGGGTCGGCCTTGCCCGCGCGCTCGCCTCGGATTCCCCGATCATGCTGATGGACGAGGCGTTTTCGGCCCTCGATCCGCTCATACGCACCGACATGCAGAACCTGCTGCTCGACCTGCAGGAGGAGTTGCGGAAGACGGTCGTGTTCATCAGCCACGACCTCGACGAGGCGCTGAAACTCGCCGATCACCTTGTTATCCTGAAGGATGGCCGCGTGGTGCAGCAGGGCGAGCCGCAGAACATCCTGCTTCACCCCAACGACCCCTACATCGTGGATTTCATCAGCGACATCAATCGCGCGCGGGTGCTGCGCGTGCGCTCGGTGATGACCGCCAGCAAGGCGCCCGAGGGGCCGTTCGCCGGAGACGTCGATCCCGACGACACGCTGGAATCGGTGATCGCGATCTCGGGCGGGGACACGCAAGTCAGGTACCGTGTCACGCGCGACGGCGCGCCGATCGGCGTGCTGCACATGAAGGATCTCGTGCGCGCCCTGGTGCCCACCAACGGCGCCGATGACGGGATGCGCGCCCGCGCCGTCTGAGGCCACCGGCAGCGCACGCCACGAGGTCGGAACGGCGCTCGCCGGCCGACGGCGGGCTCCTGCCCGGCCTCCCCGACATCGTGACCGCGTGCCTGGCCGGCTCGCCGGGCCGGTCAGCGGTCCGTCTCTCGCGGACGAGTTGACAACCGACCTCCGCCTCGCCGAGCGTAGCGCCAACCCGGGCCACAGGACCGCGGACTCCCATGCGCAACGCGACATATGCGACGGCACTCACCCTGATGTTCGGCTGGCTCCTGTGGGTCGGCCGCCCCGTGCTCGTCCCGGTCATCGCAGCGGTCATCTCCGTCTACGTCCTGTCCACCGCCGCCGCGACCATGCAGGCGCTTCCGGTGGTCGGCCGCCTCCCGGCCATGGCCCGCCGCGGCATCGTGCTGCTGGCCTTCGCGGTGGGGCTCGTCTCGCTCTTCGTTCTCGTCATCAACAACCTCGCCCAGGTCGCCGCGGCGCTTCCCCGCTACGAATCCAACCTCGACGCGCTGGTGACGCGCAGCGCCAGCCTTCTCGGCATCGAGAACGAGCCGACCTGGGAAAACATGCGCCGCGTGACGCTCGACCAGGTCGACATGCGGACGTGGATCACCCCGGCGCTGCTCTCGCTCAGAGGCTTCGGCACGACGCTGTTCCTCGTCGTGCTCTACGCGAGCTTCTTCATGGCGGAACGCGGCGTGATGGCCCGGAAGGTCGTCATCGCGATGGGCGGGGCAGAGGCCGGAGAGCGGGCGCTTTCCCTGCTGGCCCGGATCAACGACCGCATCGGCCGCTACCTCTTCGTCAAGACCGTGGTGAACATCATCCTCGGCGGCGCCTCTTTCGCGATCATGCTGCTTCTGGGGATCGAGTTCGCGCTCTTCTGGGCGGTGCTGATCGCGTTCCTCAACTATATCCCGTATATCGGGTCGCTCATCGGCGTGATCTTTCCGGTGCTGCTCAGCCTCGCCCAGTTCGGCACGCTGTGGATGGCGAGCGTCGTCCTGGTGGCCCTGACCACGGCCCAGATCGTCGTCGGCGCCTATCTGGAGCCGCGCATGATGGGCCGGGCCTTCAATCTGAGCCCCTTCGTCGTCCTCCTCGCGCTGGCGGTCTGGAGCACGCTCTGGGGCCTGCCCGGCGCGCTTCTGGCCGTGCCGATGACGGCAAGTCTCGTTCTCGTGCTTTCGGAGATACGAGCCACGCGACCGATCGCCGTGATGCTGTCGGCGAGCGGAAAGGTCTGACGCACGGGTCAGCGATGGCCCGGTCCCGGCCTGCCAAGGCGGGCCGCACCGGCCGCTTCCGAAGCGCATCGCGGACCCACAAGATGCGGCGATGGAACCTTGCGGCCCCTGAACCTGGTTGGTGCCCGCGGCGAGCATTGAATATGAGTATCAGCGCGTGTCAGATTGTTCGCATAATGTTTTTTTATCAGTACTTTGCCAAATTCTCATATCTCAGCACGTCTTGACGCGTGCACCAGTATCCCCCATTTTTTGGGGATAAGTTGGGGGATATTTTCGCGAGGTGAAACCGTGAAGTTGAACGCGCTCTTCGTCAAGAATGCGCCACCGGGGAAGTACGAAGACGGCCATGGCTTGCGGTTGATCAAGCGGGCGGACGGAAGCGGCCAGTGGGTCTTCAGATATACCTGCTTGGGGCGGAGACGCGAGATGGGTCTCGGGGGCTTGGCCGCGCTGTCTCTGAGGGACGCGCGCGAGATCGCCGCGGAGTACAGAGGGATGGTCGCGCGGGACACCGATCCGATCGAGCAGCGCAAGGCAAGGCGGCGTCAGGCAATCAACCGACGCAGGCTCCTGACCGAGGTGGCAAAGGACGCCTACGAAAGCCGGCAAGCAGAGCTCAAGGACGATGGCAAGGCGGGTCGGTGGTTCAGCCCGCTCGAGCTCCATGTCCTGCCGAAACTCGGCAGCCTGCCGGTCACGGAGATCACCCAGACCGATGTCCGCGACGCCCTCGCGCCGATCTGGCACACGAAGGCTGCCACGGCCAAGAAGGCTGCTGACCGTCTCAAGATCGTTCTCGACCATGCTGCGGCCTTGGGCCTCGACGTGGACCTGCAGGCAGTCGCAAAGGCAAAAAAACTGCTCGGGCGGCAACGGCACGAGGCCTCGTCGATCCCGAGCTTGCCGTGGCGGGAGGTCCCGGCGTTCTATGCATCGCTGGAAGACCCATCGGTCACCCAACTTGCGCTTCGCCTCCTTATCCTGACAGGCCTACGCTCTGCGCCAGTGCGCCATGCACGGCTGAAGGAGATCGATGGCGATGTCTGGACGGTCCCCGCCGCGAACATGAAGGCACGGGTCGGCGCCGCACAAAACTTCCGTGTTCCGCTCTCCCACGAGGCGCAGAGGATCATCGGACTTGCCAAGCGCTTCGAGAAAGGCGGTTACCTCTTTCCGTCCGTTCGCAAGGGCGTGATCAGCGACGCCACGATGTCCCGCTTCATGGAGCGCCGCGGCCTAGTGGCGCGGCCGCACGGTTTTCGCTCCAGCCTGCGAACCTGGCTCGCAGAGGAAACCGACGCCCCTCATGAAGTTGCGGAAATGGTTCTGGCGCACACGACCGACAGCAAGGTCGTTCGGACATACCGGCAAACCGACTACCTCGATCAGAGGCGCGCACTGCTTGAGCGGTGGGCGCAGCTGTGCACATCGTCCGCAGGCTGACGTTCCGGGGGTCTGCGCCGGCACTGGGTCAGCACCTGGCGAGCTTTTCTGATCTTCAAGACATACGGATGCCAAGCAGGTCATAAGCGAGAAGTCCGCGTGCAGTTTGGTGTGGAGATTGCCGCAAATGACGACTTTTGCCAGCCCACTCTGGAGGGCGCTTGCCCGGGACGAGAGTCTGCTCATGACCGCCGCGACACGCGTTCACACTTGAGGATGCCAGCACCGTTCAGCCAAGCGTTTTCGGTCTGACCCGTTTCTCCGCTTGCGCCGCTCGACATGGCGTGTCATGTGCAACGCGCATCATGAAGCGGGCGAAGGCCTGCGCCAACCTGCCGTGACCCGGCAAGGTGGTGCCCGAAAGGGGATGCGGCCACGAGCAACAAACGGGTCGTTTCAAGGTCTTCATGTTGGTTCGTCGAGGAAGTTGTTGCCCATGGGCAGCCGACGGCGTGCATTGCGCTGTCGGCGGCTCCAAGAGCACCGCCGTCTCCTTGACTGACCCGCGTGACCTCATGCCTCTCTCGCGATCCTGGTGCCGAACACGGGCCTTTGATCATCAGCTTGTGCGCCCGGCCATTCTGGCAAAGCACTAAAGAGAGGACCGACCCTTGTCTCAAACTTCCCTGTTCACATCGGAAAGCGTCTCCCGCGGGCATCCCGACAAACTTTGCGACCTGATCTCCGACACGATCCTGGACGCCTGTCTCGCGCAAGATCCCGATGCACGCGTCGCCGTCGAAGCGGCGATCAAGTCCCAACGGCTGTTTCTCTTCGGTGAGCTGACGACGACGGCAGACGTGGATCCGGCCGAACTCGCGCTTCAGGCAATTCGGGTTGCAGGTTATGACGATCCAGCCTGGGGCCTCGATACCGATCGGCTCGCGATCACGATCGAGATCGACCGGCAATCCCGGGAGATCGCGGCCGGCGTCGGCGAAGATGGCGCCGGTGCCGGCGACCAGGGGCTCATGTTCGGCTTCGCCACCGACGAGACGACCACAGGCATGCCGCTCGCGCTTTCGCTGGCGCATGACCTGATGGAGCGTCACGACGCGCTTCGTCGCTCGGGGTCAACATGGCATCTCGGGCCGGATGCCAAGGCTCAGGTCACCATCGCGCGTCGCGACGGCAGGCCCGTCGGCGTCACGGATGTGGTCCTGTCCTCTCAACACTCACCCGATTTGCCTCTCCGGCAGTTGCGCGACATTCTGCGTGAAGAGATCGTCTACCCGGTTCTCCGCGACCTGCGTTCCGATACTGAACGGCTCCAACTGAATCCTGCCGGCACATTCCATCTTGGCGGTCCTGCAGCGGATGCCGGGCTCACGGGCCGCAAGATCATCGTGGATACCTATGGCGGAGCCGCGCGCCACGGTGGCGGGGCGTTTTCGGGTAAGGACCCGACAAAGGTCGATCGCTCGGCCGCCTATGCTGCGCGGCAAATCGCGCGCGACGTGATCAATCGCGGCTGGGCTCGACGATGCGAGGTTCAGCTTGCCTACGCGATCGGCGAGGAGCGCCCCGTGAGCGTCGCTTTCGAAACGGAAGGCGGGCCTGCGCCCACACTGATCGCACGCTTCCGCGAGGCCGGGGTCGACCTGCACGCGCTGTGCATCCCGAGGGCCATAATCGACAGGCTCGAACTGCGTCGCCCGATCTACGCCCGGACTGCGGCGTTCGGCCATTTCGGGCGTGAGGGATTTCCTTGGGAAGCCGCGCTGGCCTGACGCACGACGCCCGCCCACGAACTTGACCCGCGTGCAACGACACCGGTGGGGCGCGCCTTCGATAAAAAGGAACCATGAAATGGCACAGACAACACGACGCAGCTTTCTGCGTGGTGCGCTCGCCTTGGGGCTTGTTCCAGGCCTTGCTTCGGTTGCAAGCGCCGATGACCAAGTTCTTGAAACGGCCTCCGCACGGCTGCAGACGAGGCCGATGACTTTTCTCGTGGCGCGAGACGGCGAAATCCGCCTTTCAGGTTTCGAAGACTCCGTGACGCGCTTCGAGGCCTACGCCGTGAGCGCGAACGAAGTGCGGGACCCTGACGCGTTCTCCTGGGTGGTCGAGCGCGTGCAGGCCGTGCGCGATTTCATTCAGGGTTTTTCTTGGGATGATGCGCTTGGCGACTTCGCTATGGGCGATGACAACGATACCGAAACCTGCACCGCATATCTTGAAGATTTGTCCGATGGCGAGGCGCTTCGCCTTTCTCGGGAGCTCGAAGCTTGGTTTGCCGAGCCCCCAAGCCCTGATGAACGGTATTCCCCCGACATCGTTCGTCCGCTCGACGGCGTCGGAATGGCCTATGCCTTGTTCGCGCATGGCGAGCTGTGGCAGGCGGTCGATCGGCTGGGGCTTGTCGAAATAGACGGGGCCTCCCCGGGAAACGATTACCGGGGTATGCAGCTGGAAATCAGCGTCGTGGAAGCCAACGCCGCGGCGGGCGCCCTTGGTCTGCCGATCCGCTTCGAGGAAGATGCCCGATGACCGAGAAAAAAGCTGACGACGAAGGCGCGAACCAGCCGTCCGGAATGGGGCTGCTTCACGAGATCGAGTTCGAGAAAGAACGATTGCTGTCGGAGTTGCAGGCGCTGACGGGCGAGCCGCTCAATGCCGCGCTCTGGTCCGGCCGGGTCCAGCCGCACTGGCCGGAGTCCACTGCCGACCTCGCTGCAGCCTACAACGCCGCTTCGAGTGCAGCCGCGGCGCTGCGATCCAAACAGCAGGTCGCGCGCATGCGCCGCTTCATGGCGGCGCCCGACGAGCCAAGCGAAAGGGCCTGGTGGCTCAACAGATATTGACCTCGTCCTGGTGCTTGCGGAGCAACGCGCGGAAGTTGGTGATGCCCCATGGCGAGGAACGCGGCGCGATCCTCAGCGTCGAGATAAAGGCGCCGCCGGCGGCCTCGTGCAAGCGCACCCACGCAGGACCGATGGCACGCTGGTCAAGGCATGGGGGGTGCGCGTCTTCCGCTGGAATTGGATGCTGGAGCCTGGCGAATTTGCCACCATCGCCGATCTCGCGGAACGCGCAGGTATCCCGCCCGTCCCGCAAGTCTTGTGTCCTGCGCCCTACCCTGCGCTCGCCCGACATCGGCGAGGCGATCCTCGACGGAAAGCAGTGGCCGGAAGTGACGCCGGCGCGGGTGCTGGAGCAATTCCCCCCGTGGAGTGTCAAGAGCAGCGAGGCCACGTCATTGCCTTCAGCGAGAGCAGCCGCTGAAGTCGGCGGCGGATAGGGTCCCCATGAGTCGAACCCTTGGCGCCTGCGTGACCTTGATGGTTCAATGGCAGGTGTCATCTTCGCGCGGTCCGCGACCTATTCCAGAGGGGAGCTCCGGAACGTCGTGCGGTAGATCAGACGGCGGAACCCTGCGTAATCGTTCGTCGCGTAGTGCAGCGTCATGCGGTTGTCCCAGATCACGACATCTCCCGCCCGCCACTTGTGACGGACCGAAAAATCGGGCCGGACCGCGTGTTTGTAGATCTGCTCGAGAAAGGGGCGGCTCTCTTCTTCCGTCATGCCGTCGAATCGGGTGGTGTAGATCGGGTTGAGATAGAGCGCCCGGGCCCCGGTGTCCGGGTTGATGAGCACCGCGGGGTGCAGCACCTCGCAGTCCGCTTCCGGGTCGCCGCGCGTCATCCTGATCGAGGCGTTGGCTCGCGCCTCGGACGGCGGCGCGAATTTCACGCCGTAGGGCTTGCCGACATGCACCGCGCGGCGCCCGTCGAGGAAGGATTTCAAATGCTCGGGCAACGTCTCGAAGGCCGCGATCTGGCTCGACCAGAGGGTGTCGCCGCCCACAGGCGGTATCTCTTGGGCGTTCAGCACCGATCCCGCAGGCGGGTTGTCGAGGAAGCTGAAATCGCTGTGCCATTCGCCGCCGAAGACGCCCCCGCTGTCCTCATGCGCCTCCTTGAGCACGGCGATCACCGACGGGTCGTCGTGCATGGGGGCGACGTAGGGAAGCTGCATCAGCTCGCCGAACACCTCGGTCAGACGTTTCTGGTCCTCGATGGAGAGGCTTTGATCGCGGATGATGAGCAGCTGGTGCTCGGCGAGCGCGGAGCGCAGGGCCGAACGAAGATCAGGGTCGTCGAGCGCGCGCAGGTCGGTACCCTGCATTTGTGCGCCGAGAAACCCTGTAAGGCGCTGTATCTGTGGCATAGGGAAGGGCTCCCGGTCCGTTCTGGTCTACCGCATCCCCAGTGGCGGTTCATGGCCTGTCCGTGTCAAGACATGCCGGTCCCGCCCCGGGCTCGCCAGGTCGATAGCACCATTTGCCAGATGGTACGGCACGTCCGCGCTAGTCCGACAGCTTTTCGGCCAAATCTCTGACCCGCGCGTTCCGCTGGAAGCGCATGCTGGAATCAGGTGAGTTCGCCACAATCGCCGAATTGGCCCAGCGAGAAGGCATCGCGCCGTCCTACATGACCCGCGTCCTGCGGCTCACGCTGCTCGCGCCCGACATCGTCGAGGCGATCCTGGACGGGAGTCAGGGGGCGGAGGTGACGCTGGCGCCGGTGTTGGGCCCTTTCCAAATGAATGGGCGATGCAAGTGGCGCTCCTCAGACTGACCTGACGAGGAAGCGGCTTGGCCCGTGCGCTGGCCTCACGCTGATCACAGCACCTTTCTTCTCTATCGGTTGTATCCCATTGAGCGCACGATAAGATTTGCAGCATGGTAGATGCTGCGAATCCGAAACCCAAAACAAGAGACGTAGATGCGACGCCATACGCCGCGTCGCTGATCGAGGGACATCGGGACTTTGGCTACAGCCTAGAGACAGCTCTCGCAGACATCATCGACAACGCCATCACTGCCGGCGCTCGGACGGTAGAACTGATCGCCGACACTGTCGCGGACGAGCCGTGGATCGCGCTGGCAGATGACGGTTCGGGCATGACGGAGACCGAACTAGTCGAAGCCATGCGTCTCGGTTCGAAGAATCCGACCCACGAGCGCGAGGCCGAAGACCTAGGCCGGTTTGGTCTCGGCCTGAAAAGTGCCAGCTTCTCGCAGTGCCGAAGTCTGACGGTTCTGACGCGGCAAGACGGTCGAACATCCTGTGCGCGCTGGGACTTGGATCGAGTCGCGAAACGGAACGACTGGAGCCTCGAACTTATCGACAACCCCGAATTCGTGACAGGGCATGACCTCCTCACTGAGACTGGAACGGTTGTCATCTGGGAGAAACTCGATCGCCTGAGTGGCGGGTACACGCATGACCGGGCGAAGCGGGCCGAGCACATGAATTCGGAGCTGTCCCGCGCAGAGCATCATCTGCGCTTGGTGTTTCATCGCTTCTTGGAGGGCGCCAAGCCACGGCTGAAACTGTCACTCAACGGTCGCCAGCTGAAACCCATCGATCCCATGGCAACGTCACATGCCGCCACGCAGAAGGACCCGGAGGAGGTGCTTCGCTTGCGTCAGGGTGACGTTCTGATCAGGTGCCATACGCTTCCTCATCACAAGCGGATGAGCCGGGAAGAGTGGGAGGAAATTGGCGGTCCTGAGGGCCATCTGAAGTCGCAGGGCCTGTATGTCTACCGCGAGAAACGTCTCATCATCGCGGGCGGATGGCTTGGTCTCGCACGCCAGACCGAACTGACGAAACTCTGCCGTATCGCAGTCGATATCCCGAACACGATGGATGCGGAGTGGAAGATCGACGTCAAGAAGGCCTCGGCCCAGCTACCGCCGTTGGTGCGCGAGCGCCTGAAAATGGTCGTCGAGCGTTTTGTTGGAACATCCAAGCGCACGTATCGGAGCCGGGGTCAGAAACTGGTCGATGAAACCCGCTTCCCGATCTGGAATAGGGTGCAGAAGGATGGACAGATCGTCTTCCGCCCCAACCTCGAGCACCCTGTCTTCCGAACCTACGCCGAGCAGTTGCCGGAAGACCTGCGAGAGGGCTTCGAGCGCTGCCTGCGCATTGTTGGTTCAGGTCTGCCGATCGAGACGCTGCACGCTGAACTTGTCGGGAACGCGGAAGCGGTCATGGCTGACGAGACATCAGCAAACGACCTCGAAGAGTTGGTCTACTCTCTCGCGGTGACACTGATGGAAAACGGTGTGCCGTCCGATGCTCTGTCGGACACGATGCAGAGCAACCCATTCCTGCGAGTGCGTTGGGAAGTTGCCGCCCCGATTCTAGAAGATTTCTTGAGGACACGAAATTCATGAATGAAGCCATCGAGACAGTGAAGAACATGGTCGAAAGTGGCCTGTTCAATCAGGCACGGAAGACCGAAGACGAGTTGCGCAGTATGATCCGAGGCGTCGCAGCTTTGGTCCCGCCGGGCCTCAGCGATGAAGAGATCGAGCAGATTGCGCGGGAGATCGAGCACAAGCAGGGGATCAAGGCTGGGCTTGGTGCCGTGGTCGACAGCGAGGATTTCGAACCTTGGCTGGATGACGCGAAGCCATCCATCGAGCCGTTCTACTGGAACCGCTATCAAAAGTTGCTCCTGCAAAATGGCCTGCCGAAGGACGTGGTGATTTCCACGGACAAGGTGACGGACAAAATCCTCAGCCGTCTTGGCGACCCCGAGAAACATGTGCCATGGGATCGCCGTGGCATGGTGGTTGGCCACGTCCAAAGCGGAAAGACCGCCAATTATACGGGCCTGATCTGCAAGGCGGCTGATGCGGGGTACAGGCTGATCATCGTCATTGCCGGTATTCACAACAACTTGCGCAACCAGACACAGGCCAGGATCGACGAGGGGTTCATCGGTCGCGATACCGGGAAGTCCCAGGAAACCAAGAAGGGCGGGGCCAAACACATCATTGGTGTCGGCCATTTCGACCCGAGTAACACCCCTGTCAGCCTCACCAACACGCTACGGGACTTCAACAAGGCCACGGCTTCCACGAACACGAGCGAGATCGACTCCTACAAGGTACCTGTCGTCCTCGTGATCAAGAAGAACCACCGCACGCTCGCGAACCTGCTTGACTGGCTCAAGGACAATAGCGCGCGTGGCGATCAGGAGATGATCGACCAGCCGATGCTCCTGATTGATGACGAAGCCGACAACGCATCGATCAATACCAAGTACGGCAAGAAGCTTGTCACGACGATCAATGGGCAGATTCGCGACCTGCTGAACATGTTCCATCGAAGCTGTTACGTCGGGTACACGGCGACCCCATTCGCCAACATCTTCATCGACCCCGATCAGGATGACGAGATGTACAATGAAGACCTCTTTCCGAGGGATTTCATCATCGGTCTTGACGCGCCTACCAACTACTTCGGCCCGACCAAGATCTTCGTGGATGGACTGCCGGAGGAAGGCGATCCAACCTGGCTTCGTTACATCACCGACAACGAGGACATTCTGCCCATCAAGCACAAGATCGATCATGAGCTCGATGCGCTGCCGTCGTCGCTGAAGCGGGCATTGCGCACCTTTCTGCTCGCGAGGACCATCAGGAACTTGCGCGGGCAGAAGGCGGCCCATTGCTCGATGCTTGTAAACGCGAGCCGTTTTACCGCTGTTCAGGGCCGCCTGCGAAATCGCCTTCACGAAGCGCTCGAGCGGATCCAGAATTCAGCTCGCATCAATGCGAGTCGGGGCGCAGCCGCATTGAATGATCCGGAGATTTCCGCGCTCCATGGCGTCTGGCAGGAAGAGTACTCCGACACTGAATTCGATTGGCTCTCCATCCAGTCCGAACTCCTTGATGCAGTCGCCTCCGCCAAGATCGTGGAGGTAAACAGCCGGGCCAACGATCTGGACTATTCGAACTCCGGAGAGCGCGGCCAGACTGTCGTCGCTGTTGGCGGGTTCTCGTTGTCGCGTGGGCTGACGTTGGAGGGCCTGACCGTCACTTGGTTCCTGCGCAACACAATGATGTACGATACGCTCATGCAGATGGGGCGATGGTTCGGCTACCGGGGCGGCTATGAGGATCTTTGCCGCATTTGGATGCCCAAGGAAGCAATCGACTGGTACGCCTTCATCGCAAACGCTGCTGAGGAACTTCATGATGAACTGAAAACAATGGAAAAAGCCAAGGCAACGCCACGCATGTTTGGCTTGGCCGTACGGAGCCATCCTGCTTCGCTGCTCGTGACTGCGCGCAATAAGATGGGTTCCGGCCAGAAAGTCACAATGCGTATCGGACTATCTAACAGGTTTGTTGAAACTGCAAAAGTCAGTGTCCTTGATAAGGACATAATCGCAAATATTGATGTAGCGAAGAGACTGGTCGAGCATGTTGTTTCTGGTGCGTTTCCAGACGAAACCACTCCTTGGGGGCGGCTCATTAGGGGTGTACCAGTCAGCGCAATAGATGAGTTCTTGGCAGGCTGGCGTAACGAGGAGAGAAGCGTAACAACGGACCCAAGAATCGTTAGAAGCTACATCCGTGCAAGACGAGCCGACCAACTGAAACTATGGGACGTACTTATCCCAAGTCTCGATGGCGATGATACGACGGATATTCTCGGGACTCCGATTGTCCCGGCAAACCGTTCGGTCGACCTAAGTGACCTTGCTCACGATTTCATGTCATTCAGCGGCAAGGCCATGAGAGTTGCATCGCGCGGCATTGAGAAGGCTGGTGTTGATCCAACGCGTGCAGCAGAAGTGGAACAAAACTATCGCCAAAAGAAAGGCTTGGCAGTCGGCGAAAGAGCAAACTTTCCAGACAAGGAATACAGAAAGGTCAGAGAGCGCGGCCTATTCATACTACATTTCGTCAAAGCAAAGCGCCCGCCAGAAGAAATACTGGATGAGAACTCTCGCAAATTGGCGGCCAAGATTCCTCCTCAGCCCGTGGTTGCCTGGGGAATGAGTCTGCCGGAATCTCTCTACGATGACGAGGGCGAACAGTTCATTGTCAACTCTGTAAAGTTCAAAGAACTCTTCGGTGAAGAAGACGACGACGACGATCAGGAGGCAGCTCTTGAAGCCTCGTGATCCATGGGAAAGGCTCGACCTGGACGAAGCAAAGCGGGTCGATGTCGCGGGCCGTTTCGATTTCTTCTGGGTGGTGCTGGAAGGAGGCATGCCCGGCCTGATGTTGAGGCTGCCAAGCCTGCCGCAACCACTACCGCGTCTGCCGAAATTGAAGAACCTTGTAGCCTCCTTCCGCCCTGTTTCAGGTGGGTCGGCATTCGTTCTCGGCCTCAAGGAAAGAAGTCAGGTCGAGATCTTCGAAACCCTTTGCCGTGACGTGGTCGAGGCCGGGGAAGCCGGCGCGGATCGCGACGAAGCGCTCTCGAGAGCGCTTCAACGCACGCATCGCTGGTATCACCTCCTTCGCGGTGGCAAGAGCAGAGGATTGTCCGCTGAAGAGCAGCGGGGGCTTGTTGGCGAGTTGGCCTTCCTTCGGGAGCTTGTGTCCGCCTTCGGCACTGACACCGCAATCGAAGCGTGGACCGGACCGACCGGTTCCGCCAAGGATTTTGAGCTCATCGGAAGCTGTGTTGAGGTGAAGGCAAGGCGAGTGGCTGCAAAGCCGTTCGTGGCTATTTCTTCAGAGGACCAACTTGCGGATGTCGAAGGGAGCCGCCTGTGCCTGCGTGTGGTCAACGTGGCGTCGGCCGTCCTGCCGGAAGGTCAGAGCTTGCATGATCACGTCCGAATGACGGCCGAGATGTTCGAAGTAGACGGTACGGCCTTCGAAGCGTGGGAAGAGACGCTCTATTCGACAGGATACGATACCGAGAACGATTACGATGACCGGCGATGGCTTCTTGGCACTGTGACTGATTACGAGGTGACGCAGGGCTTCCCACGGATTTCCGCGCCTCTTGCACAAGGCGTGGAAAATGTCCGCTATGCAATCGCTCTCGATGTCTGCGAGCCGTTCAAACTGGAAGGTGATCTGATCGACGTGATCCGGAAGGAGCTTGAGCATGAGTGATCTCGAAGAATTTCATCATGAACTCATCGCCGATATCCAGGGTGATGCGGACGTCCTCGGACTTGTGACGGTCGAGGCGTTTTTCGAGAAGGTGGGCGATCTCCTTACCGAAGCCGGGGAATTGGACGGAGCCAATAGGGCGTATTTCGAGGGCGGCGGCGCAAGCAATCCCATGCGGATCGACGGTTACGGCGGAGATCCGAGGGATGGCGATGGCGTTCTAAGCCTCGTGTTGTGCGACTTCGAGCTTTCTGAAGAGGTGCGTGTACAGAACAAGGATCAGATTCAGCGCCTTCTCCAGCGGCTCTACAGGTTCGTTGGTTCGAGCCTGAAGACAGATTTCCGAGAGCAGCTGGAGGAGACAAGTGCCGGGTTCGGCGTGGCCGATCTCATCGCCACTACTTGGAAGCATGTCGAGAAGGTCAAGCTTATCATTGTGACCAACGCGGACTTTCGCGCCCGTGCCGATGCGGCGAACGTGAAGGATCTTGATGGCAGACCTGTCACACTCAGCGTCTGGGACCTGAAGCGCCTCAAGCAGTACATGGAGCAGGGGCAGGCGCGGGCGAACCTGATCATCGATTTCGACAGGGATTTCGGCGGGGGCGTTCCCCTGCTTGCGGCTTCGGGAAGCGATAGTGCGCTCGAGAGTTACCTAGCGGTCATTCCCGGAAAACAGCTGGCGTCCATCTACGACAAGTGGGGACCGCGCCTGCTCGAGGCCAACGTGAGAAGCTTTCTGCAGGCACGTGGCAAGGTGAACCAGGGTATTCGCAACACGATCCGCGACGAGCCGCACATGTTCTTTTCCTACAACAACGGCCTCAGTGCGACGGCGGACGCGATCGAGGTGGAGCAGACCGATCTTGGGCTCCGACTGGTGCGGGCGGACAATCTGCAGATCGTGAATGGCGGCCAAACGACCGCTTCACTGCACGCTGCGCGCAAGGCTTTCGCCGAGCAGTTGGAACGTGTCCATGTACAAATGAAGCTGACCATCGTGCCGCGGGAACATTCCGAACAAGTGGTTCCGCGCATCTCGGAGTATGCGAACAGCCAGAACAAGGTGAACGCGGCGGACTTTTTCGCCAACCATCCTTTCCATATCCGGACGGAGGAGCTGTCGCGCAAGGTCCTCGCGCGGGGAGAGGACGGGTATCGTGACACAAAATGGTTCTACGAGCGCGCGAGGGGACAATATGCCGACGAACGCGGTCGAAGGACCATTGCGGAGCGCAAGAGGTTTGATGCCGAGTTTCCGCGTTCCCAGTTCCTTACGAAGACCGATCTGGCCAAGTTCGAGAACACCTGGGCCTGCCTGCCGCATATCGTGAGCCTCGGCGCCCAGAAGAACTTCGCGGAATTCGCCAAGCACATCGGCAAGCGCTGGGGTACGGAAGGTGCGGCATTCGATGAGCTCTGGTTCAAGCGTATGATCGCAAAGGCCATCATTTTCCGCGCCACCGAAAAACTGGTCTCGGGGGCGGAATGGTACGAAGGCGGCTATCGCGCCAACATCGTTACCTATGCGATTGCCAAGCTCGTGCATGATTCAGAGGAACGGGAGATGGTTGTCGATCTGGACGCCGTCTGGAGATACCAGGATGTCTCGCCCGATATGAAGGCGGCGCTGTTGGTTGCTGCTGCAGAAGCTCAGGACGTGATCACGCACCCACCCGAGGGTGTGCGCAATTTTAGCGAATGGGCCAAGAAGCAGGCTTGCTGGAAGGGACTCGAAGATCGCGAGTTGAGCTATCCGGAGGAATTCGATCGCGTTCTGATCTCACCGGACCTTGCCAACGAACGGGCGAGAGAGGCCCGTGCGGACAAGGCCGTCGAGACCAGCGTCGAGGCTGAGCTCGATGTGCACAGGCTCGGTGCCGCGTTCTGGGCCGAAGCACGAAACTGGGCACGGAAGCGTGGGCTTCTGTCCCCGCGTGAAAATGGCGTTCTGGAAACCTGCGCCGCAATCCCGAGCAAGATGCCGTCCGACAAGCAGTGCGCCATTGCGATGAGCGCGCTCAAGAAACTCCAAGATGAAGGTTTCTCACACGCGACCCTCGATTTGACGGGCTGAAGTTCAAAGGCTTTCGAATACAGGTAGCAGGGTGTCAGCAATCTGCTTTGCGAGAAATGGTGGCACTGCATTGCCAACCTGCACGAATTGCTCCGTGCGATTGCCCATGAAGTGGTAGTTGTCAGGGAAGGTCTGCAGCCGCGCGGCCTCGCGAACTGTCAGGCTGCGGCACTGCGTCGGGTCGGGATGAATGAAGTAGTGCCCGTCCTTCGAGATGTGGCTCGTTATCGTGGAAGCCGGAGCTGTGCCTATCTGAACGCGGAACCTGTCGTTGAACTTTCCCGATTTCCAGTTCTTGTGTTTCGGCGCAAGGATATCCGGAAACTGGTGCGCGCGTGGGCTGAGCCCCTCAGCCTTCGCGAAACACGCGGCATACAGATATCGGGCAAGATCGGACGGCATATGTCCACGGGTTTGGTGTCCCGAGACACCGATGAGGTTCGGGTCGTCGAGAAACGCGTAAAGCTCGGGCTGTAGCTTCCTGGATAGGGGTTTTCTTGCGTGGCTCGAACGCCCCATCTGCGAAGTCGTCAGAAGTCGTTCCTCGACCCGACCCAGCTCGTCCAGAAAGCAGCCGAAGTTCTCGCCCGGATAATCCCGGATGATCTTTCCGACAGTCTCCATCGCGTCGACCACCGCGTCGTACCACGCGTGCTCGTCATCGCGTCGGCTCAAGCCGCTTCGCAGCCGCGGCAGGCCTGTCAGCATGGCTCTGACCGGAACCAAAGCGTTTCGTCGTTGAAGTCTCGGGGTGAAGTTACAGGCGACATCCGACCTGATACCGACGATGATGACCCGGTGCCGTGCCTGTGGAACTCCATGGTCCTCGGCGCGGATAACGAAGTCCTTTGGTTCGGGGTTTGCGTCCGACTGGACGCCGGCCGAAAGGGAAACGAGCCTGTAGCCCGAGCCAGCGCGCTCTAGGTCGGAAACGACCTGTTCGAAGATCGCCAACCCCTCGACGGAGGAGGAAAGCATACCCTTGACGTTCTCCATGACGAACACCGCAGGGTTCAACTCGTTCAGGACGCGGCAATACTCGCGGTAGAGGAAGTGCCGGTCGTCATCCTTCGGTCTGTAATCCCGGATACCAGCGTTTCTCGACCGTCCTGCGAGGGAATAGGCTTGGCAGGGAGGGCCGCCGATCAGAAGAGTGCGATCACCGGCCAATCGCTTTGTCGCAGAAATCTTCTCGGAAAGTATGGCTGCAGTCTCCGGTTTTCCGAGCTCTGCGCATAGCGCTTCATTTTCGGCAGCTTTCCATTGCCGTGGGTACAGCTCTTTCCAATCCGGGCATTCGTGCTTCCCGACAATCCATGAATAGTAGTCCGGAGGGCATTCTTCAAATTGTCGCAAGAAAGCGCGGAGTCTCAGTGTCTTGTGCGCAGCATGATCCTTCTCGATCGAGACGGCAATTTCATAGGCGCGCGACCCATCGCTCCCCCTGCAGGAGGAGAATCCTTCCCCGAGCCCTCCCGGGCCTGAAAACAGATCGACGATTTGAATGGGTTTCGACACTTCACTGCTCCTGCCTCACCTCTTTCCAAGTTTTCACAGGCGTGGCAAGGAGAAGAGATGGTGGACATCGTCGATGCCGAGACCCGATCCCGTATGATGGCAGGGATCAAGGGAAAGAACACGAAGCCTGAGCTGGCGCTTCGGCGGGCTCTGCACGCACGCGGGTTCCGCTTCCGACTTCATTCGAAGAAGGTCCACGGGCGACCGGACCTCGTTCTGCCGAAGTATCGCGCCATCGTCTTTGTGCACGGCTGCTTCTGGCATCGGCATGAGGGATGCCGCTACGCCACCACTCCCGCAACGCGCTCGGAGTTCTGGCAGGCCAAATTCGCGGCGAACGTTGCACGGGACAGCGCCGTTCGCGGAGCGCTGCTTGATGAAGGTTGGCGCGTGGCAACGATTTGGGAGTGTGCCCTGCGTAAGCCCGAACAGGTCTCCGTGGCCACTGACCTTCTTTCAGAATGGCTGGTGACTGTAAGTGACACGTTCGGACTCGGTCAAAACGAGGCTTTGGCACACATAAGAAAAGGTAAAGACGCCGGCTCTTCCCGCTGATTGATCCAGCGTAGCAAGGCTATGATCCGCCTGTTGAATGTTCGATCCGGGTTCCTTTTTCGCGAACGCCACTGACATCGAAGTGTTCAGGTGGGGCGTCGGAAAAACGCGAAATTTCTGATAGTTGCAAGCTATTCACCAAAACTGCGCAGTCATCAGGTCCGGAGAGTATTGGCCCTGAGAGACCGATTCCACGCCTCCTGGCGTCGAGGCCAGTGCTCAGCCCCTCCCGCATAACCCTCGAAAACAAAGGAAAAATCCGGCCGGAACCGGATCGAGAGAACGCTTTCGCAAGGGGAAGTGGCGGAGCGGACGGGTCCGGGATCGGACGTTCTCCACGAGGGGCGGCCGGTTTAGCGTTGCGTCTTCAATGCCTCATGTTTCACATAATCTTTTTCTTATCAGAGGCTTATGAATCCCGTGGGGCCGGCTCACGATCTCCCCGTGTCGTTGGAGCAGAGATGACGAGAAACCTGACCGACTCACGACTCGCGTTCTGTGCCTGGTGCTTCTGGCCGGGTTTGACATTGCAGGCGTCACTTGCAGACAGATGGACCATATCACCCTCAATCTCGATCGTGAGCGTTCCGTGCAGCACGAAGAACAGCTGGTTCGCATGAGCATGGACATGCCGGATCTCGCGGGCGCCCGGCGGCATTTCCTCATCGATGACACTTAAATCCTGTCCATCGAGCAGCCGCCATCCGTCGCAGACGTCAGCCCAGACGTAGTGCTCGGAATTGGACCGGTTTATTTTGCGTCCAGTCATGTAACCAGTTTCCAGACCTGCGACGTGCGCCGCCCATGCAGGGCGTCTTGCATCAATGCTCGCCACGGAATGCGATGACCCGTAGCTCCACAAGTGTCCCAGATGCAGTCATCTGGGTCGTGCCGATGCACGAGCATGCCGGGTAACCTCAATGCGGAACTGGTCATGAGCCTGACATGGGAAATTGGGTTGCGGTGCGATGGCGGTCGTATCTTCCCCGGGCAGGCAGGCGGGTGAAAGGTCGAAAAGGTGATGGGCTGAGGGAGGCATGAGAAACGGCTTCTGACCCTTTATGGTCTGCGGGTCCGTCAGGAGTCGCGGACATCCACCTGTCGCAGGGCCAAGAGTGCCGCCGCACCGATCATGAGACCGCCCGACAGGCGATTGAGGTATCGCGCTCCTCCCCCGAGAAGCGCCATGAGCCGTCGGGCGAACCCGCCCCAAAGCAGGAGCAGGAGCCCATCCAGAACGAGGTAGGTCGCACCAAGCAGGGCAAGTTGCGGCCCGATCCCGGTGGCGGGATCGATGAACTGGGGAAAGAGCGCCGCGAAAAAGACGACCGCTTGCGGGTTCGTGGCGGACGTGACGAAGGCCTGACGATAAAGACGGCGCAACAGGCGTGGCTCCGCCCCGTCCGCTGCCGCCGGGGCCCGCACCGCGGATGCCGGCGCGTGCCACATGCGCAGACCTACGTAGACGAGATACGCGACCCCGGCCCATTTCACGACCGTAAGCGCCGCTTGCGAGGTCCCGATCAGCGCAGCCAGGCCAAAGGCGGCCGCCGTCATCTGCAGCGCATTGGCAGAGAGATCTCCTGCGATCGTGGCCCGGGATCGGCCGAGGCCATGGCGCAGGCTGTGCGAGATCATCAGGATCTGGCTCGGTCCGGGCGGCGCGAGAAAAAACACCGTGAGCGTGGCGAGATAAGCAAGATAGGTTTCCGGCGTCATGCACGTCTCTCCTGCGCTGACATCCCCGACAGGCTTGTGCCGCCCGGCTCCGCCGAGGGAATGCCCGGGACCCAGACATATCCGTCTGGGTCAATCAGAAAGGCTTCACGCAGCCCGTGCGGCTTGTCGAGCGGCGGACACAGGACGCTGCCGCCTGCTGCCTCGGCCCGCGCCGCAGCCCGATCCGGATCGCAGCCGTAGAGCCTGAGTTCCACGCCGCCGCCCCGCGCCACGAGCCCCGCCACCGCACGCCCGAGCGGATGGTCGCGATAGGCGCGATCCGCGTGGAGCATCCATGTCGCGCCGCAGCCCTGCATGATGGCGAAATCGGCCTCCTGCCAGACGATCTCCGCCCCGAGCGCGCCGGTCTGGAAGGCGATCGCCGCCGCCATGTCCGACACCAGCAGGTTGATCCCGAGCCCCGGGCCGAGACCACGCCCGAATGTGGCCGGGTCGGGACGTTCCTCGAGGCGCGCTTTCATCCTCCTCGTCTCCTCTCCGGTCACGGCGCTAACAGCACGCCGTCGATCACGGTGACCGCCCGACCCTCGATCCGGACGGTGTCGGACCCGACGTCGCAGCGCAGCGCCCCGCCGCGGCGGGAGAGCTGGCGCGCACCGAGACGCGTCCGGCCCAGCTCGGCGGCCCAGTAGGGCGCCAGCGTCGCGTGGGTCGAGCCCGTAACCGGGTCCTCGGGGATGCCCGCCCCTGGCGCGAAGTAGCGCGAGACGAAATCCGCCTCGCGGCCCGGAGCCGTTATGCAGACGCCGAGGGGAAAGAGCTCCGCGAGGCGCGCAAGCGGCGGATCGGCGGCGCGCACCGCCGCCTCGTCGGCGAGCCGCACGAACAGGTTCTCGAAATTGCGGAACACGGCGACGGGATCGGCGCCGAACGCCTCGTCGATGATCGCGGGCGGTGTGGGGACGGGCTCCGGGTCGAGGCGCGGGACCTCAAGCACGAGGCCATCCACGCTTGTCTCGACCCGAAGCGCGCCGACCCGCGTCTCGAACATGAAGGGGCCGGAAAGGCCGAGGTCAACCGACAGCACGTGCGCGGTGGCGATCGTGGCATGACCGCAGAAGTCGACCTCGTGCACAGGGCTGAACCACCTCAGGCGGTAGGCGCCGTTCGCCTCGGTCAGAAACGCCGTCTCGGAGAGGTTCATCTCGGCCGCGATGTCCTGCATGGCGACCTCCGAGAGGCTCGCCGCGTCCGGCACGACCGCAGCCGGATTGCCGGTAAACGGCGCCTCGGCGAAGGCGTCGACCACGAAGATGCGGGTCATGGCCGCGCGCCTTTCGTTCCCATGGACCGGCCCCCGCCTGACGGCGCGTAGATCGGCCTCCGGCCCCTCACACCGAGCCCCCATGCGAAAACTTCGCACGCGCCGCTGCAATGGAGGCCGGCTCCGGCGCATCGCCCGTGTGCGCATCGGCGAACGCCGGGGCCAAAGTCGCGGTCAGAGGCACCACGCCGCCCCAGCCGCCGGCCGCCAGATCCTCCGCATCGTCGACCGGCGGCCCCTCGCGCCGCTTCATAGTGATCTCGTCGATGTCGAGCGCAATGACGCGGGTCGCTTTCTTCTCCTGCGCGGTCATCGCGCGAACCTCTCCGCTGCGCCCCGGCAGCAGGTGATCGACGATGGCGTCGAGCGCGCGCTCCGCCTCGGCGCCGTCCACCAGCCGGCCGGTCCCGTGCACCGTCACGCCGGCGTAGTTCATGGAGTGATGAAAACCCGAGCGCGCCACCACCAGACCGTCTACCCGTGTCGCCGTCAGGCACAGCGGTATCCCGTCGGTCGTCCGAACGATCCGCGTCTTCGAGTGGCCGTGGATGTAGAGCGTGTCGTCGATCCGCGCATAGACCATCGGCAAGGTCATCGGCCGACCCTCGGCGATAAAGGCAACATAGGCCAGAAGGCAACTGTCGAGGAGTGCATAGGCCTCGGCCCGATCCTCGACGGCGCGCTTGGCGTTGCGGATGCGGGCATAGGCGGGGCGGTCTTGGATGGCAGCGCGCGGCATGGGCGTATCTCGGGTCTTGTCGTTTCCAGTGGACCCATCGATAGTCTTGAACATGAGCCTTACAAAGATCCAGTTGATGCCGATCTGATGGAACCACTTGCCCTCGCCTCGTTCGCCTCGGTGGATCGGACCGATGCGGTACCGCTTTCCAAACAACTATATCGCAGCATGCGTGACGCAATTCGTGCAGGACGTATCCCGGCGGGGGCGCGGCTGCCATCTTCGCGCGCGGCGGCGGCGGCGCTCTCGATCAGCCGCAACACGGTCGTCGCCGCCTACGATCTGCTGCGCGCGGAGGGCGCGATCGAGGCACGGCAGGGCGCCGCGCCACGCGTGCTCGCCGTCTTGCCGAGCCGCACACGGCCCGCCGGATCGGCGCGCCCCGTTGCGCTCGGCCCACGCGGCGGCGCGGTCGCGGCGCCTGCGCGTGCGGCGCTCTACGCGGCACCCTCGGGCTGGTTCATGCCCGGCGCGCCGGACGAACGGCTTTTCCCGCGCGCCGCGTGGGCGCGCGCGCTGCGCAAAGCTGCGCTACTGCCGCACGGGCCGGCGTCGGGCTATGCCGACTACGCCGGCCGGCCCTCTTTGCGCGACGCGCTGGCGGCGCGCCTCGCGACCGACCGCGGGCTCGTCGTCTCGGCCGAGCAGATCCTCGTCGTCTCGAGCGCGCAGGCGGCGTTCACCCTTCTGGCGCAGGTGCTCGCGGAACCGGGCGACCGCGCGCTCGTCGAGGCTCCGGGCTATGCCGGCGCGCGGGCAAGCTTCGCGGCGGCGGGGCTCGAGGCCCTCCCGATACCAGTCGATGCGGCAGGCGCGGACATCACGCGTGCCGAGGGGTTGGCGCGGCTCGCCTATGTCACGCCGTCGAACCAGTACCCACTTGGCGTGCGGATGGCGCTTCATCGGCGCGAGGCACTGGCCGACTGGGCCCGGCGTTCGGACGCCTGGATTATCGAGGACGATTACGACGGCGAGTTTCACTGGCGTGGCCGGGCCGTTGCCACGCTGCAATCGATCGCACCAGACGTGACGCTCTATGTGGGATCGGCCGCCAAGAGCCTGATGCCGGGCCTCCGGCTCGGCTGGATCGCGGTGCCAGAACCGCTCGTGGCGCCCCTGCGCGAGGGCGTGCGAAACCTTGGCCTGGGCGCCAACCTGCATGCCCAGGCGGCCTTCGAGACCTTCGTGGATGACGGATCATGGCGCGCACATATCCGACGCATCGCGGCCGCCTACTCGGCGCGCGGCACGCTGCTGGCAGATGCGCTAGAGGACCGGTTTGGCGCGGCGATGGAGGTGTCCCGCCCCGACGGCGGATTGCAGCTGGTGGCGCGTCTGTCATGTCTCGAGGCGGAAGATCGGGCCATGGCAGCCCTCGGCGAGGCCGGGTTCGCCGTGGCCGCGCTCTCGCGATACGGCTGCGGCGAGCCCGGCCCGCCTGGGCTCGTGATCGGCTTCGCGGACGCCGAGCCCGCCCTCGTGGACCGCTTCTGTGCGGCGCTTGCCGCTGCGGTGCGGTGATCCGGCCTATCTCGCGCCGTCGAACAGGCCGATGAGCCACTCATGGACAGTCCGGACAGCGGAGGTCTGCCCGGTCTCCCGGTGCCGAATTCCCCAGATCTCGCGCGACAGAACGGGCGCGCCCGCCTGGACGACACCGGGGACGATGCCTGCGAGAGCGACGGGCAGGACGGCGCGCCCCGCGCCGCGTGCCACCGCGAGCGCCATGGCCATCGGATCGTTCGATCGCAGAACCGGGGCGCGTCCGGCAAGTTCGCCCTCGACGAAAGCCGCCTCCGGCACGTGTCGGAAGCGCTCTGGATAGGCGATCCAGCCGGGATCGCGGGACGGCGTCTCGGGCTCGAAGACCGCGTAATCGGCGAGGCCCAGCCTGCGGACCAGGAGCGTATCGCTCAGATCCGTCGGCGCGCCCAGGCGGACGGCGATGTCGGCTTCCCAGCATTCCAGCCGTACATTGGCTGGCTCGGTCTCCACCTCGAGGCAAAGATCGGGCGCCCTCGCCCGAAGCGTCGCGACGGCCGGACAGATCATGCAGCGCGCCAGCGTCGGCGGCGCGCTGAGCCGAACTGTGCCATGCGGCGCCTCCTTCAGCGTCTGGGCGGTTATGCGGAAGGCGCGCTCTTCCTGCTCAATCCTCTGCGCATGGGCGAGAAGGCGGCGGCCCTCATCCGTCAGCCGCACCGCGCCATGGGTTCGAACGAACAGCGACAACCCGAGCGACCGCTCGAGGCCCTTCATCCGGCGGCTCGCCGTTGTCGGATCCACGGCAAGATCGCGGGCGGCCCCGCTCAGCGAGCCCGCGCGGTCGGCCGCCAGAAGCAGCCGGAGATCGTCCCAATGCAGGCGTTCGTCGGACATTGCTGCATTATCGCAGATTTTTGCGGCAGCTTACAGCATGGATGCAGGAAAGGGATTCGGATACGTTCGGTACGGGCGGGCGCAGCGACGGCACCCGCAGACCCTCGTGCGCGTCAATCAGAAAGGAGCGCCCCTCTTGGAGTCCCAGGCTACCCTTGCAGCCCTCGTGACTTTCGCGGCCGTGACCTCCGTGACGCCCGGGCCCAACAACCTCATGATCCTGGCCTCGAGCGCGGCATTCGGATGGCGCCGGACCCTGCCGCACCTCGCCGGGATTGCACTTGGGTTCAGCATCATGCTTGGTGCGGTCGTGCTTGGCTTCGGCGCGCTGCTCGACCGGTATCCCGAAGCGCTGGCCGCGATGCGTATCATCGGTGCCGCCTGGCTGCTCTGGCTCGCCTGGCAGCTTGCCCGGCCGGCGCTGAGGCGCAAGCCTCAGAACAACGTAGGCCAGGAGCCGCCGACGCGCCCCCGACCGATGACGGCGGTTGAGGCCGCGCTGTTCCAATGGGTGAACCCCAAGGCCTGGACCATGGCCGCCGGTGCGAGCGCGGCATTTTCGGGCATCGCGGACGACGCGTTGGAACGCGCCGCGGTGATGGTGCTGACATTCCTCGTCGTCGGGCCGATTTGCCTTGGGTTATGGATGTTTGCCGGGCACGGCCTGAAGGCACTGGTGTTCAATGAGAGCCTCGCGCGCCCTGTCGCCCTGTGCATGGCCGGTTTCGTCGCGCTGACGGCATTGTTCATCGCGATCCCGGTCTGACCGACGCAACGCTGCGATCTTCGAAGAAAGGCTTTGCCGCCCATGACTGAACGAATGGGAGACTTGTCGGGAAGATGTTTCTGCGGGGCCGTGAGGTGGCGGTCGGACGGTGCGATCCTGTGGGCTGCCATCTGCCACTGCATCGATTGCCGCCGAGCGGCGTCTGCCGACCATGTCAGCTGGCTTGGCGTGAACCGATCCAGCCTCTCCTGGGAGGGTCCACGCCAGGAATTCCAATCTTCCGAGAGGGTTTTTCGCAGCTTCTGCGGCAATTGCGGCTCACCGATGTCGTTCGAGACGGCGGTTTTTCCTGAAGAGACACATCTTTACGCAAATGCACTTGACGATCCGTCCTTCTATAAACCAGCAGCGCATATTTTTTGGTCCGAACGCGTCCCCTGGTTCGCAAAATGTGATGACCTGCCGAGGCACGAAAAGGGATTCCAGGACGCGGCGCGAAGCGGCCATACGCTGATGCCACCCTTGTCTTAATTGATCGTCCATAGTCACGCCCTGCGCTGCACCAAGCGAGCGGTAGCCGAGCACGACGGTCTCCAATACACATCGAAATCTGGCGCTCAACTCGACGCGACCGGTCTTTCCGCTCGGCGAGCCTTTCGGAATTCGCGCGAGCGAGGGATCAGGCCTCAGAAAGGCTCATACGCGGGCGAGGACCGCCGAGTTGCAAGGGCCGCACGCGGCACCCGCTCGGCTTTGCGAGTGTCCCCACATCGCAGAATCGTCGGCCAGCAGTTCCGCTGTTTGCCGCCGGCAGTATTGGCAAATCCTTTGCCGATCCCGCTTGCGACGCCGGTTTGTGCTCGACGACGAGCGGACACATCCCGAGACTGCTGACGCCAGCGGCGCGCGTCGCGCAGACGCTTGGACAGATGGACGCTCTGGATGTTCATGACGACGAGGGATCAAAGCCAGTCCGCGGCCTTGAGATCAGGGCGGTAGGACCGGCCGACCGGTACGCGGCGGCCGTCGGTCAGACGCAGGAGGATGCGCTGGCCTGCGCGGTCAACGCCATCAACGGAATCGGCGGCCACCTGCAACGTTGCGCTGGCCGAATGCGGCAGAGACGTAGTCCGACCTGTTGAACGGCCGTACTGCAGTGTTCGGCTCAAGGGGCTATCGCGCTTTCCGCGGCAACCCCGAAAAGTATGAAGCTCTGAAAACTTCTTGAACTGCTCATTATCTTCTGAGCGAAGGGTATGCTTGACCGCTGAAGTTGGACCCCGGTCGCGATGGCGGAGAGACAAGAACCGAGAACAAAAGTCCATTTCCTCTTCGACCGAAGAAAAATTGCAGATTGAATTTATATTCAAAAGCCTCCGCCGAACCGTCCGCCTGTCCGCCAGACATCGAACACGCCCATCAGAATTCGAAGCCATCAACATCTACCAAGAAGGCTTCGAAAAAATCGGTAAAGGTCGCAACCAATGGCGGGAAGGCTTCGTAAGGCGGATAGTAGAGTGATAGCCACAGCGACTCAATAGACCAACCTGGAAGTACGGCCTCAACTTCTCCACTTCTCAAGCCTTCTGCCACAATGAAATCAGGCAGAACTGCAATCCCTAATTCAGCTTTTACCATGGAATAAAGAAAGTCGCCGTTATTCGAGTGAATGCCCGAGCCAGCCCTAACCGCTCTCTTCAACCCCTCCTTTTGGAACCGCCATGTCTCCAGTTCACCGCCCGATCCGTAGGACAGGCAAACATCAGGCTCGAGCTCATCCGGGCTATGCGGACGACCGTAGCGCTGGAAAAAGCTGCTCGCGGCAACAGCATGGCGCGGCACTTCGCAGATTTTGCGCCAGATTGTGGATTTGTCGCGTGGTGGTTCCGACAACCGAATCGCGAGATCACATTCCTCGGCAACGATATCCACGAGCCGGTCGGTGAGCATGACTGAGAGCTCGATGTTCGGGTACGCGAGTTTAAAGCTGCTCAGTAGTCTCGGCAAGAGCCGCAATCCAAAAGACATGGGTGCACTGATCGATAGTCTTCCACGATGCGGTTGGATCTCCCGGGCCAATTCGTCCCTGACACTGTCGAAAGCTTCCACAACCGGCCGATAGCGCGCAGCTACCAAAGCGCCTGCTGAGGTCAGTGAGACCTGCCGCGTCGTCCGGACAAGCAACTGGTGTCCGAGGTCCTGTTCGAGGCGGGCGATGACGCGCGTGACGGAAGCCGGGGTCATGCGAAGAGATCTGGCCGCCGCAGCAAAGCTTTGCTGCGCGGCAACCTCCAGAAACACGCGGATCGGCTTGATCTCCTGCATGGATATATTGTTATCCGAACTGCAATGATGAATGCAAAACAATTATCATTCACATCAACGTCCGAAGTCCTTACGTCTGGCCGTAGAGAGCAGGGACCTTTCACGAGGCCAGCATGGAAAACCATATCAAAGGGATTCATCACATCACGGCCATGGCGGCAGACGCGAAGCAGAACAACGCGTTCTTCACGCAGATGCTGGGACTGCGGCGTGTGAAGAAGACCGTGAACTTCGACTCACCGGACGTGTACCATCTGTACTATGGGGATGAACACGGCACACCCGGGTCCGTGATGACCTACTTTCCGTTTGGGCACATGCCCAGGGGCACGCGCGGCGTCGGCGAGGTCGGGATCACGGAATTCGCTGTGCCGACAGGATCACTCGGCTACTGGCAGGACCGTCTCGCATCAAACGGTGTCGCTGGACTGCGTGAGGACAGCGTCCTCGGAGAGCCGCGGCTGGCATTCGACGGTCCGGACGGGGACAGCTTTGCCATGGTCGAAAGCGATCCCGAGGGCAGGACGCCGTGGACGGGTAACGGGATTGTCGACGAGGTTGGCATTCTGGGCTTCCACGGGGCGCGTTTTCGGCTGCGGGAAGCTAACGCCGCAGGCGAGCTCCTCGCCTTTATGGGCTACGAGAAGGTGGCGACTGAAGGTGCAGTCACGCGCTATCGGATCGAGGGTGGCAACGCTGCCCGGACTATCGACCTCGAGGAGTTGCCGCAAGCGTCCGCCTCGCGGCAGGGGGCGGGCTCGGTGCACCATATCGCCTTCGCCGTTGAGGATCGTGCCGCGCAAACCGAGGTTCGCAAATCCCTGCTCGATACCGGCTACCAAGTCACGCCGGTGATCGACCGCGATTATTTCTGGGCGATCTATTTCCGTGCACCCGGTGGCGTTCTGTTCGAGATTGCGACCAATGAGCCTGGCTTTGACCAAGACGAGGACACTGCTCACTTGGGCGAGGCTCTGAAGCTCCCGGAGCGCTACCGGCCCTTCCGCGGTGAGATCGAGGCGCACCTCCCGGAACTGGCCTGAGGACCAACATAATGAGCACGCACGAATATATCTCACTGACGCGAGAACCTGCCAGTGACGCACCGCTTGTCTTTGCGTTTCACGGGACGGGTGGCGACGAACACCAGTTCTTCGGAATGGCGCGGGAACTTGTCCCCGGAGCGGGCGTGATCACGCCGCGGGGGGACGTCTCCGAGATGGGCGCAGCGCGCTTCTTTAGGCGTACAGACGAGGGCATCTACGATATGGATGACCTCGCTCGGGCGACGGAGAAGTTGGTGTCTTTTGTAGAGGCATGGACGACGCAGCTTGGAGACAGGCCTGCCTACGGGTTCGGCTATTCGAACGGCGCCAATATCCTCGCTTCCGTGATGATGGCCCGCCCTGATCTGTTCGACCGCGTGGGTCTTCTCCACCCACTAATCCCATGGGAGCCCGCCCCGGTGCCGGCGCTCGCGCGCACGCCAATCCTGATCACAGCTGGACGGGACGACCCGATCTGTCCGTGGCCGCTGACGCAGCGGCTTGTGGACTGGTCCGAGGCTCAAGGCGCGAGCGTAGTTACCGCATATCACGATGGCGGCCATGAGTTGCGCCGGGAAGAGACCGCGGCACTGTCACAATTTCTGCGGGCCTCTCCGGCGGAGCAGGCTGCATGAGTTGGCCGCCCTATCTCGTTTCGCTTGGAGTCGGGATCGGCGTCGGGGTGATCTACGGGCTCCTTTCCGTGCGATCGCCCGCGCCTCCGATCATCGCACTGCTTGGATTGCTCGGCATGCTTGTCGGCGAAGCCGCAGTGCAATGGGTGCGCGGGCATGTCGACGGCTCTGCGCATGCCAATCATCAGACAACCATGTCGGTATCTCGTGAATCCAGAGCGGTTCGGAGAGACCCATCTTCCAAATCTGACACTTGAAAAAATGGAGAAAAACGATGCCAAAACTCGATCTTCTGACACCAGAAAACAGCCAGTTGATCTTCATCGACCACCAGCCGCAAATGGCATTCGGAGTACAATCGATCGACCGACAGACTTTGAAGAACAACACCGTGGCGCTGGCGAAGGCCGGCATGATTTTCGGAATCCCGACGATCATCACAACGGTCGAGACAGAGAGTTTCTCAGGCCACACCTATCCCGAACTGCTCGATGTCCACCCCGATGCGCCGCTCCTCGAACGTACCTCAATGAATTCCTGGGATGATCAGAAAGTGCGCGATGCACTGGCCAAGAGCGCGGCCGAAGGCCGAAAGAAGATCGTGGTCTCCGGCCTCTGGACTGAGGTATGCAACCTGACTTTCGCGCTGAGTTGCATGGCGGATACGGACTACGAGATCTACATGGTTGCCGATGCGTCGGGTGGGACGTCCGAGGATGCGCACAAGTTCGCAATGGACCGAATGGTGCAGGCTGGCGTCATCCCGGTGACTTGGCAGCAGGTTCTGCTGGAATGGCAGCGCGACTGGGCCAGGAAAGAGACATACGACGCGGTGATCGCGCTCGTGCAGGAGCATTCGGGCGCCTATGGCATGGGCGTCGATTACGCCTTTACCATGGTGCACAAGGCGCCGAAGCGCACTGCTCATACCGGTGAGACGCAGGCCCCGATCGCGGCCGCCTAGCAGAGCTAGACAACCGAGCGGGGGTATTCGCCTCCTCGCACCCTAAAGGACTTGCGAAAGACCGTTCACCATGGCTGACCTCATCCTTGTAAATGGGCGTCTGACGACGCTCGACCCTGCAACATCGGACGCAACGGCATTGGCCATTTCCGACGGCAAGATAAAGACTGTCGGCACCGATAATGTGGTCATGGCTGACAGGACGGAAGCGACCAAGGTGATCGATCTCAAGGGTCGCCGTGTCATTCCCGGCCTGAACGACAGCCATACCCATCTGATCCGAGGCGGTCTCAGCTACAACATGGAGTTGCGCTGGGAGAACGTGCCGTCTGTCGCGGACGCCCTCACGATGCTGCGCAAGCAGGCTGCGAACACACCCGCACCGCAATGGGTACGCGTCGTTGGCGGCTGGTCGGAATTCCAGTTCGCCGAGCGGCGGATGCCCACGCTCGACGAGATCAATGCAGCTGCCCCCGACACGCCCGTCTTCATCCTGCATCTCTATGCACGCGCACTGCTGAACGGGGCAGCGCTCAGGGTGCTCGGAATCACGCGTGACACTCCGAACCCGCCAGGCGGCGAAATCGATCGGGATGCCAAGGGCAACCCTACCGGAATGCTGATCGCTCGTCCGTCGGCACTGATCCTGTATTCAACGCTTGCGCAGGGACCCAAACTGCCATTGGAGGATCAGATCAACTCCACCCGTCACTTCATGCGGGAACTCAACCGTCTGGGTGTGACGAGCGTGATCGATGCGGGCGGCGGTGGCCAGAACTATCCCGAGGATTACGACGTGGTGCAGCGGCTGCACGCCGAAGACCAGCTGACGCTGCGCATCGCCTACAACCTTTTCGCCCAGAATCCCGGGCAGGAGCTCAGCGATTACGAACGCTGGATCGGGATGACCGCACCTGGCGCAGGCGATCCCTGGCTGCGCGTGAACGGTGCGGGCGAAAACCTTGCCTGGTCAGCTGCCGACTTCGAGAACTTCCTCGAGCCGCGGCCCGATCCTGCGCCCGTGATGGAAGAGGAATTGGAAAGGATCGTGGAGCTCCTGGCCACTAACGAATGGCCGTTCAGGATCCACGCGACCTACGACGAGACGATCGACCGCTTCCTGACGGTGTTTGAGCGTGTCAACCAGCGCCAGCCTTTCAGGACGCGGTTTATCATCGATCATGCCGAAACGATCAGTGCGCGCAACATCGAACGGATAAAGGCTTTGGGCGGGGGCATCGCCACGCAGCACCGTATGGCGTTCCAAGGTGAGCATTTCGTCGACCGCTATGGAGCCGAAGCCGCGAAAGCGACCCCGCCCATGCGTGAGATGCTGAAGACCGGAGTTCCGGTGGGCGGCGGCACGGACGCGACGCGCGTCGCCAGTTACGATCCGTGGGTCTCCATGCATTGGCTGACCACCGGCAAGACCGTGGGCGGGCTCACGCTTTACGGAGAGGACCAACTGCTAACCCGGGAGGAAGCGCTGGCGATCTGGACGACCGGCTCAGCGTGGTTCTCAGGCGAACAGGACGTCAAAGGCAAGCTGGCCCCGGGGATGTATGCCGATCTAGCGGTGCTGTCGGACGATCTGATGACCATCCCGGATGAGCGAATCCGGTCCATCACCGCGATGATGACCGTGGTGGGCGGACGGATCGTCTTCGCGGGTGGTGAGTTTGCGGCGCACAGTCCGCCCATGCCACCGGCGTCGCCGGATTGGTCCGCGAACGCCCTGTTTGCCAGCCCAGCCGAGCGAGATGTGCCGCAAGCGCCCGCTTCCATTCAGATGCGTGCCTGCCACGAAGGATGTTCGTCGGGATGCGGGATGCATGGGCACAATCACGGTATCGCCTGGGCTGCCCCGATCCCGGTCCGCGACATTTCTGCGTTTTGGGGGGCGCTCGGCTGCTCCTGCTTCGCTGTATGAAGCGCCATCTTCGAGAGACAACAATGTCCAACATCGACATCATCCGAGAAGACACAGACACGAAGGGGCGCTACGTCGCCACCATCGATGGCGTGGAGGGGGAAGGCGAGATGGCCTTCTCCAAGGCTTCGCCGACCATGATTATCGTCGATCACACCGCAGTGTCCGACAGCATGCGCGGCATGGGCGTGGCTGCAGCGCTCGCCCACCGAACCATCTCCGATGCGCGCGCGGCGGGTCAGAAGATCGTGCCGCTCTGCCCCTTCCTCCGCGGCTATGTCGACCGGCACCGCGATGAGGTCGCCGATGTCATCGGGTAATGCGCCCAGCGCCTTTGCGCCCTTCGGGCACCGCGCCTTCGCGCTGCTGTGGACGGCGACGCTGATCTCGAACATCGGCACGTGGATGCACGATGTTGGGGCGGGCTGGCTGATGACGACGCTCAACTCCAGTCCTGCCGTCGTCACTCTCGTTCAGGCGGCGACGACGTTGCCAGTATTTTTGTTCGCCCTGTTCGCCGGGGCCTTGGCGGACCGGCTCGACAAGCGGCGCATGTTGATAATCATCAACCTGGCGCTTTTTGCTGTTATCTCGATGCTGACGGTGCTGGTCTGGCAGAATCGGATGACGCCTCTTCTGCTGATCCTATTCACGCTGACCATCGGGACCGGTGCAGCGTTCATGGCGCCGGCGTGGCAGGCCGTTGTTCCGCAGCTTGTACCGCGCGAAACGCTCAAGCCGGCGATCGCGCTGAATTCGATGGGCATCAACATAAGCCGCGCAATCGGTCCCGCGCTTGGCGGCGTCCTGATAGCCGGTGTGGGCCTCGCAGCGCCTTTCGCACTGAACGCAGCCAGCCACCTTGTGATCATCACCGCGTTGATCCTTTGGCACCCTGATCACCGGACTACGCAAGCTTATCACGGCTCCATTGTCTCGGAAATGTCAACGGGCCTCAGGCACGTCCGACACAACGGTCCGATGTTGGCAACCCTAGTCCGTGCACTAGCGTTCTTTCTATTCGCATCCGCCTACTGGTCCCTACTCCCGCTGATCGCGCGCAGCGCCGACGAGGGCGGTTCAGAGCTGTATGGCACGCTCATGGCACTCATTGGCGCTGGGGCCGTGACAGGGGCGCTGATGCTCCCCCGCCTTCAAGGACGTTTGAGTTCGAACCAGACAGCGCAGCTTGGCACAGTCGGAACCGCGACTGCGCTAGTGGTCCTGGCGTCGTCAACAGCCGCCCCTGCGCTGATGGTTGCCGTATTTCTCGGTGGATTGAGCTGGATCGCCGTTCTGACCTCGTTCAACGTCTCTGCACAAATGGCGTTGCCAGACTGGGTTCGTGCGCGCGGGCTAGCTGTTTTCCTGATGGGCTTTTTTGGCTCGATGGCTCTAGGCTCGGTGATTTGGGGTCAGGTGGCCACCGCCACATCGGTTCCGACCGCGCTTCTCATCGCGGCCACCGGTCTGATCTTGGGGTTGATGTCAACGCGCCGGTTTATAGTGGGTCAGGGCGAAAGCCTTGATCTGGCGGCAGCGTCGATCTGGCCGCAAGCGCCGACGCTCGATCCCGCGGCGTCGCCTGATCAGCCCGCGATGGTCATGGTAGAATATCGCGTGGCCGAGGTAGACCGCGAGGGATTCTTAGATGCGATCCGGGCGTTATCAGGCGAACGGCTTCGCGACGGTGCGACGCGATGGGAACTGCATCAATCCGTCGAGGAACCAGATATCTGGATGGAGAGTTTCCACCTACCCAGCTGGAGCGAACACCTTGAACAGCACGCCCGCATGACCAGCCATGACGCTGAGTTGCAGTCTCGGGTGCGCGTCTTCGACATGCGGGCTTCTGGGCCGGTTGTCCGGCATTTCCTCCTGTCTGGCTGACAGAATTTGACATCCGTCGCTTCACATCTCGCGAGGGAAGGTAAAAAAAAACAAAAGAGGTCACGTAGATGATCTGAAATTCTGGCCACAATCCAGAATGTCGCTAGCAGGGGCTCAATGCTCTCGAAACGCTCATCATGCCGCACACGCGTGAATTCGGCGGAGCCGAAATATGTAAAGCACTGTCCTCTCTCAAGCGCCTAGATTGTCGGACCGTTCATCTTCTTCCAGCACATGGGCCCGTCCGAGTTCACCCTCGAAGGCGGCATCGACGTGCGCCCGGTTCCTCATATCGCTTTTGGTGCCGCAACCAGTCTCTGCGAGGGTGTACTCGACGACGGCGTACATGCTCCGAGACCACCGAAGTAAGAAGCGTCGACCGCGCAAACGCTGAGCCGGACTGACGGGAAAAGGAAGTCAAGCGCTGTCCAGATGAGCTTCTGGCATTGGTGGTCATTGCCCTTCTCGATGTTCCCGAAGCCTTCAGTCGGCCGCACGACACACTCCCCGCCCGGCTCTGCGACAGCCGGAATAACCGGGACGCAAGCACGTTGCTGCCGAGGCGTGCAGTCCGACGATGCCGCGCCGGGCGTGGTTGTGATCAGTCGAAGGCGCGGCCACCCACGGCGCGGCGGGGTTTGGTGGTGTCTTCGGGCAGCGGGATAAAGTCGACCTCGTCGCCGGGCACCGTTTCGAACCGGCCGCGGCGCCATTCCTCCTTGGCTTGGGCGATGCGTTCGGGACGCGACGAGACGAAGTTCCACCAGATGTAGCGCGGCCCCTCCATCGGCTCGCCGCCGAAGAGCATGAAGCGCGCCTCACGCGCCGCTGAGACATCGATCGGGGCGCCGCGGGCGGCGATCAGCAGGGTGCCGGCCTCGTGGTGCGTCCCGTCGACCCGAAGCGCACCTTCGACAATGTAGATAGCGCGTTCTTCATGCGTGGCCTCGATCTGGTAACGCCCGCCGGCGGCGAGCGTGACATCGGCATAGAGCGTCTCGGACGCGGTGGCGAGCGGCGCGCGGTGGCCATGCAACTCGCCTGCGACGAGCCGCAGCGACAGTGCCCCGTCCGTGATCACGGGCAGCGCCTCCGCGCCAAGGTGCACGAAGGCGGGGTCGCTTTCCTCGACCGCGGCGGGCAGCGCCATCCAGGTCTGCAGGCCGAAGAGCCGCTGGCCGCTGCGCCGGCGCGCGGGGGCCGTGCGCTCGGAATGGACGATGCCCTTTCCGGCCTGCATCCAGTTGACCGCCCCGGGCTCAATCGCCTGCTCGGTGCCGAGGCTGTCGCGGTGCAGGATCTGACCCTCCAGCAGATACGTGACCGTGGCGAGGTTGACATGCGGATGCGGACGAACGTCGATGCCCTGGTCTGTCAGGAACTCGGCAGGTCCCATCTGGTCGAAGAAGATGAACGGGCCCACCATCTGCCTGGCAAGGCTGGGCAGCGCGCGGCGCACGGTCATTTCGCCAAGGTCGACCGCACGCGGGACGATGACGGTCTCGATGGCGTCGCAGCTGCGCGCATCGCCGAGGACGGGATCGGGACAGGGACTCCAGCTCATGCGTGTTCCTTTTTCTACGGTTCAAGAACTAGCCGAGCGGGCGGGTTGAGGGCAACAAGCCCAGCCTGCGAGAGGCCCGCGGCCACCGATGCAACGTCAATCCACACGCGGCCAAGATGCGTACGTCCGTCACGGAGCGGCGCATCACGTCCGTGAAAATCACGAGCAAGTCCGCAACGTTGCCCGCGGATCTTCACGGTCCTCACCCCTGCTGCTGGGGCAGATTGGCAAGGATGTATTCCACCGCCCATCCGACCCCGCCGCCATGCCGGAGCGTGATGGGATACATGCTCTGGTATTCGGGCGCGGTGTTGTCCGGCGACCATTCGGCGGCGACGGCGAACCAGCTCATGGGGATGGCACCGGCCTGGATCATGCGCTGGCAGGCGCGCTCGTGCGCCTCGGGACTGAGCCCGCCCGAGGCGTCGGCGACGAAATGGACCTCGAACCCGTCCTTCATGGCCGAGATCGCCGTCTGGGCAAGGCAGACCTCGGTCCAGAGCCCGGCCATGACCAGCTTGCGGCGGCCCGTGCCCTTGACCGCGTCCACGAAGGCCGGATCCGACCATGCGTTGGTGTTGGTGCGGTCGATCGGCGTCACGTCCGGCCAGATCTCCGACAGGCCCTGGAACAGCGGGTCCTGCAGGGGCCCGCTCTTGCCGTTGATCGTGCTGAGCACCGCCGGCACGTTCAGCGCTTTGGCGGTTTTGGCGAGCGCTAGGACGTTGTTGGTCAGGTGTTCGGGGCTGATCGAGGTGACCGGGAAGGCAACCCACGGCTGGTGGTCGATCAGGCAGAGGGCCGAGTTCTCGATCGTCAGGTCATTGATCGTGTGCATGGTCGGTTTCCTTTCATTATGTCACCCCTTCACGGGGCGCGATTGGACGTTCCGGCGGAGCGCGCCGCCGGTCTTCGGGGCCGTGTTCCGGAGCCGGTTCCTGGATCGGGCCTTTTCTGAAGCGCCTGCTGCCCGTGTCACTAGAACCCCAGGAGTGCCCAGACCCCGCTACCGAGCGCCTCCACCAGCAGTGCGACTCCGACGCAGGCTGCCAGCCCGGCGGCGACCAGCAGCCCGTCATCGAGCAGCAGCCCCAGCACCATCAGCGTGACCGCCGCCCCGCCCGTGGTCGCCGAGAGCGGCACCAGTTCGAGCACCGGCATCGACAGGCCGACGAAAAGGGTCGCCGCGCCGGGCACATGGCCGAGCGGCGCGCGCATCAGGATCCGAAGCCGCGGGCGCGACCGCCGTGTGATCCAGCCAAAAGGCCCGTTCAGCCGGTCGCGCAGCCAGAGAAGCGTCCGGCGCGAGACGGTCATCCGACAGATCGGCCCGGGCAGCCAGAGTTGCGGCGCGTTAATCATGATCTGCGCAGCAATAACTGCGATGGCGATGCCGCAGACCGAGGCGACGCCGAAGACGACCGTGGCCGGCGACAGGGCAACGAGCGCGGGCACCAGGACCGCGCCGCCGAGCCCCGCCGGGCCGAGCGCGGCGGTGATCTCGCCGATGCTGACACGCTCGCCGCGGCCGGCGAGCGCCATGGCGTCGAGCAGCCCGACCAACCCGCCCGGTGGCAGGCAAACCCGGCGCCCACTCGGCGGCGATCCGGCCCGCTCGGTCACGCCCCTGCGCCATCGGTGGAATGTGCTTCTCGCTCAGCCCTGCGCCAGACGGCTTGGGCCAGCCACACGACGCCCGCACCGGCGACGATTTCGGCCACGGTCATGACGACCGGCGGCAGGGCAATGGCCGCCACAGTCGGGGCCGTGCCCACCGCCCAGAGCGCGAGCCCCGCGCGCGGCAGGACGGCGCCGCGCCAACTGGCCGCCGCGAAGGCGAGCACGCCCAGGACGTAGAGGATCACGGCGGCGAAGATCGCCAGCCCGGCGCCGCCTTCGGTGATCGCCGCCACGGTGTCCTCCGCAAGCGCCGGAAAGATCGCGGCGTCCGCGAACAGGAACCCGGCGATACCGATCAGCCCCAGCCCGGCAAGCAGCGCCGCGACGAGCCCGGAGAGACCGATCGCCCGGCGCTGCACAAGATAAAGGGCGGGCAGCCCTAGAATACCAGCCGCAACCCCGGCCAGATTGAACCAGGCAGTGCCCGGGACAAGATCGGCGATAATGTTGGCGGCCCCCGACAGGGCGAACAGCAGCGCACCAAGCTTGAACAGATCAGAATCTCGCATCGGACCCTCGCCCCTCCTTCCCGGCCGCACTGGCCGACGCGCCCATGACCGTCATTGCCCGAAGGTCTCCAGCCCGCCCTGACCGGGCGTCGTGTCGTCGACGGGCCCCACTGTGGAGGCGGGCCAGTGGGTGGCGATGATGTCGCGCATGCCGTCGCCGTAGGGGCCGTCCCAGCGGTGGCCGAGCTCGGTCAGCGCGGCGAGCCAGCCGATCGGTGTGGCCCCCGCCTGCACCAGCCGCATCAGCGAGACATCCTCCACAAGCCGGCTGTTGGTCGAGGACACGTCGGCGACGACATAGACGTCGTAGCCCGCGTTGAGCAGGTCGAGCGCGGTATGCGTGGTGCAGTTGTCGATGGAGATGCCGCCGATCAGCACGTTGGTGCGCCCGCTCTCGCGCAGCCAGCGCGCCATCTCGGCGCTGTAACCCGACACCGTGCGCCGCGGGAACCGGCGCGCGTCGTGGGTCACGTTCTCGGTGATTTCAGGGATCATGCTGCCGTAGTAGTCGTTCTCGGTACCGAGGATCGCCGTGGGCATCTCGAAAAGCGGGTTGAACTTGGCAAAAGCGGCGATGTTGTTCTTGTAGACCGCGCCGGGCAGCGTGTTCATCAGGTTGTCGAGCCCGGTGGTGTAATCGACGTAGATCAGGACCGTGTTCTCGGGCGTCAGGCGCTCGGCCGGGCCGCGTTGGACGGACAGGTCGGTCTGCACGTCCGCCGCGGCCGCAGCGGGCAGCAGGGCGAGCGTCGTGGCGATCAGGCAGGCTTTCAGCATGGGATATCTCCTTGGTCGAGGGTTCGGGATGGCGATTGACGGGGTCAGCGGGCGGCGAAGAACGCCGCCAGCGTCTCGGCCAGCGCCCGCGGGTTCTCGTCGCCCAGCCAGTGCCCGGCTTGCGGGATGACGGCGGCGGTTACATCGCTGGCCACCGGCGCGAAAAGCTGCGCGACGAACGGACCCGCGCTCATGGCGCCGCCTATGGCGAGCACCGGCGTCTCCAGCGGCGTCTCGGCCAGTGCCCTGTTGTCCTCGGCGTCCTGCCACACGGCGGCGTAGTAGTTCATCCCGGCGCGCAACGCCCCGGGGCGCTGCAGCGCGCGCACATAGGCCTCGAAATGCTCCTGGCTGACCGCCTCGCCGTCATGGGCCAGGTGCCAGAAGAACCAGCTGAGCAGCTCGCGCTCGCGGCCCCGGAAGGCCATCATGCCCACATCGGGCAGGGTGAACAGGCCCAGATGCCAGTTGGCGCCGTTGTCCCAGTCCGGCGTCGGGGCCATGTAGTCCTCGTAGCCGAAGCCCGGCAGGCCGAATTCCATCACCGCCAGCCGCGCCACCCGGTCGCGGTGCCCCGCGGCCAGCGCGTAGGCCACGCCGGAGCCGAGGTCATAGCCCGCGACATGCGCGCGCGAAATCTCGAGCGCGTCCATCACCGCGACGATGTCGGCGGCCATCGTCACCTTGTCGTATCCCGAAGCCGGGATCGACGAATTCCCCGCACCCCGCAGGTCCGGCGCGATGACGCGGAAGTCCTCGGCCAATGCCGGCGCCACGGCGTGCCACATCAGTCCGTGTTGCGGCCAGCCGTGCAGCAGGATCAGCGGCATGCCGTCGCCGCCGCTGTCGCGCACGAACAGGTTCACCCCCGGCGCGGTCTGTATGCGGTGGGTGTCGAAGTCGTCCAGCGTGCCGGGGTCGGTCCCCTGCGCGGCCCCCAGCGTCGGCAGGAGCGCCAGCGCCAGTGCGGCAATCGTCGTTCGGAGTGTCATGGCAGGTCCCCTTCGTGCCCGGTCGAATTGTCGAAGTCGTGGTCGAGCCGGGATTGCGCGAAGGGCTCGAGATGCCCCATCGCACCGGCGGTGTAATCGTCGCGAAACTTGCGCGCCTGGGCCTCGGTCGAGGCGACGAACGGGCCCGTGGCGACGATCTCGTGGCGCAGCGGAGGTCCGCCGAAGAGCGTCAAGCGCGACGGCGCGACGGCCGTCAGGTCAAGATAACCGTCGGAGGCAAGGACGACCGTGGCCGGGCCCGCGCGCCCTTGCGGCGTGTCGAGCGCTCCCTCGCGGATCACCGCGAAGCCGGTTTCTCCCTCCGGTATCGTCTCGCGCAGGGTGCTGCCGGCGGTCATGTCCACATCGACGATCCGCGCGGCCACCGGCGCGAAGTCGGGACCGAGCAGCGTGGCTCGGGTCACGCCTTCGCCAGTGGTCCGCGGCACCTCCGCAGCCGCGACGTGATGCGCCCGCGGGGCCACCGTGCGATCCGCATCGGCGTGGTCGATCCAGATCTGCAAGCCGCGTGCCGCGCGCCCGCTGCGCGTGACGGTTTCCTCGTGCAGCACGCCCGAGCCGGCCACGGTCAGGTGCAGCGCGCCGGGCGGGATCGGGTTCACATTGCCGAGGCTGTCCTGGTTCCAGAAGCCGGTTTCGCTCTCGGGAAAGATGTAGGTCGCCACGCTGAAACCGGCATGTGGATGGGGCGGGAAGGCTGGCTGCGACATCTCGAACAGGGACACCACGAGAAACGGGTCGATCGCGGCGCGCCGCGTCTCGAAGGTCAGGTCCAGGGTCTGCAGGCCGGGCCTGTCGAGCCCGGACGGGATCGGAAAAACGAAAGGGTCGGACATCATCGCACGCGTCTTACAAGGCTTCTTCGCCAGTATTGCCGGCCGGAAAAGCGAATGATATCTTGCGATAACGACATCAGAATTCGAAAATCCGGATAATGTATCGCAACCTCAACCACCTTGCGACCTTCGCCGCCGTGGCCGAGGCGGGCAGCTTCGCGGGTGCCGCGCGGCGCCTCGGCCTCCCTGCGTCCACGGTGAGCGAGCACATCGCCGCGCTGGAGGCCGGGCTGGGCCTGCAACTCGTGGCGCGAACCACCCGCAGATGCCGCCTGACCGACGCGGGCCGCACCGTCGCGCAGGGCGCGGCAAAGCTCGTCGCCGCGGCCGAGGACGCTCTGGCGCGCGCCGACAATCTGCGCGACCGGCCCGAGGGCACCCTTCGGGTCAGCCTGCCCTTTGCCTTTGCCGCCGATCTGATCGGTCCCGCGGTTGCGCGCTTCGGCGACCAGTACCCCGGCATTCGGATCGACCTGCGCGTCTCCAACGACCGCGATGATCTGATCGCGGACGGCCTGGACCTTGCCATCCGGGTTGGCCGATTGCCCGACAGCACCCTGACGCGACGCAGCCTCTGGTCGGAACCGCGCGATCTCGTGGCTGCGCGCGGCTATCTCGAAGCCGAGGGGTGGCCGACCGGTCTGGACGACCTGGCACGGCACCGGATCGTCGGCTACCGGTCCGAGCAGACGGTGACTTGCACGGGGCCGGACGGCCCGGCCTCGGTCACGCTGCGTGCCGCTCTGAGCGCGAATGAACCCAAGACGGTGCTGGCGCTCGTCGAGAGTGGCGCGGGCATCGGCGTGGTGCCGCGCTTCCTCACGCGCGCCAGTCTCGGACAGGGCCGGATCGAGATCGTCCTGCCGGAGAGCCGCATCGCACCGATGGAGATTTCTATCGTTTACCATGGTCGCGCCGAACGGAAACCGCTGGCCGACCTTTTTGCGACTTTCCTGCAGACTCAGCTGCCCCGGCCTGACATGCGACCGCCTCAGTGACCGCGGAATGCCGCGCATCAAGCAAGGGATCCGCAGGCGCGCCAGATACCTCACAGGCACAGTTCCGGTCGCGCCCGCTACGGTGCCCAGCCGTGCTGCAGGAGCCTTTTCAAGTATGAGTGCCGGCCCGTGGCAAGACTCGCGAGCCTGTCACGCATATCCTTTTCGGTTGCGGCAGGATGGAGCTCTCTCCGACCCGATCACCCGGTCTCTGTTTTGGCGCGGCCTCCCGATCTGTTTCGCAGCCAGCGGCAGTAAAACAATCACACTCGCGATCCAGAGCGAGGAAGCAGGATCAGCCGATCTTGGCGCCCCAGAAGGACGTCTGGTCGGCGGCGAAGTAGCCATCCGCGGCGCGGAAGTTGCCCTGCAGCTCGACGGTATCGCCCGCGGTGAGCGGCACCATGGTCTGTAGCCAGATCGCGGTGGCGAGCGAGACATGGGTGGCGGAGATTTCGCCGAGGGAGCCGCGGATTTCGGTCGTGCCGTTCAGCACGAGCCGCCCGCGCATGCGCGCCGTAGCGCTGGCGTTGATCTTGTAGAGAAGCGTCGCGCCGAAGAGGTAGGTGCCGTCGACCGGGGCAACGAAATGATTGTTCGCGGCGTCGAAGGCCCCTTGGTCGTTGTAGTCGGTGTTGTTGAGGCCGATCTTCGTCCAGGCCCCCACACCAACATAGTTGTCGTAGTTGGTGTACGCCTTGAACCGCGGCAGCCGGGGCTGATCGACGATGCCGGTGGCGTTGCCGACGCTGAGCCCGTCGAAGAAGGTGCTGCCATCGGCGGAGACCGCGAGCCGGAAGCGGTCGGAGCCGAAGAGGCCGACCAGCGCCTTGGTCACGAAGCCGGTCTGAAGCGTCAGGCCGAGATCGCCGCCAGCGGCCTCCTTGTTCATCGTGTAGAAGAGATCGCCGGTGCCGCCCTCTGCCACGGTCTTCGCCGTCCACAGCGCGGCGTTCAGCTTGGCAGAGAACGGATTCGAGGCATCCGCCGTCGTGCCCAGCCCCAAGAGCGCCATGTTCTGCAGCGCCGCGGGCGCGGTGCCGACCCAGCCCGTGCCGTCATAGACCAGCAGCAGGCCCTCGTCCTCGACCCATGCGCGCCACCCCGTCCGCGGCGGAAGGCGCAGCCAGGCGCCATCGGTCCAGAGCGCGACATTCAGGTCCCAGCCTGCCCAGTCTCCCGTCGCGCCCGAGCCGACGATGTAGCGGTCGCCATCGGCGGGGCTGCCAGGCGGCGCGGTGAGGTCTCGGTCGAGGACGGAGAGCTGCACGAGCCCGTCGAGCAGGCGCAGCGCCTCGTTGTGGCTGACGTGCTTCTGCGCCTGCGCCGCCAGGATGTAGGGCAGCAGGAGATGGGTCGTGGCGTCGGACATGGGATGGCCTTCAGAACGTGAGCGTGACGGTCTTGGGCGCGCCCCGCCCCACGAGGGCGGAGAGCTGGTAGATGCGGATGTCGAGCGTGTCGCCGGGGCCGAGCGGCGCGCCCCAATCGGCGGTCTGCTGGGAGGCGGTGTAGACCACGCTGGTCGTGGTCGTGCTCAGCGCCCGCTTCACGATGCCTCCATCGAGGATCTCGACCTCGTAGGCTTCCAGTTCCTCGGTCAGTGGCACTTCGAGCCCGCCCCAGCTTTCGGCCGCCAGCGCGCGGGACCGGCGCGTCCAGCGGATGGTCAGATCGCCGGGCGTGCGCGGCCTGCGCCACGGCTGCTCGACATGGGCGACGGAGAACGGCCGCAGTCCGACGCCCTGAGGCGTGAAGGTCTGGGCGACATAGGTCTCGTCGCTGACTTGGCGGCTGGCGGGGCCGATGCGCCAGTTCCACGGGATGCCGAGATCGGCCTCCGCGATGGGCAGCGAAGCGAGGCTGTCGTCGAGCACCACCACCCGCGCGCCAGCGGGCGTCGGATTGCCTATAGCGCCCTCGGTGCCCCGCTGGCCGCGCAACAGCCGGGTCAGGCGATACCGGCCCGGGGCAATCAGTTCCGCCGCACCCGCCTGGACGATCTCCCAGACGCCCAGCGTGCTTTCGATGGCAAGCGCGTTAGCCCCGCCGAACAGGGTCAGGTCGGTGATGCTCTCCAGCGTGCCGGTCACAAGATCGACCACCAGCACGTTGCCGAGGTCGAAGCGCGATGTCGGTCCAGCATACAGGTCAGACACCAGCACGCCGATCCGGGCCCGTGTGCCGAAGCTGGTCAGCAGTTCGAAGCCGTCCGTCGAGGGGCTGCGGAACACCGCCATCTCGCCCGGCCACGGCACGGCGTGCGCCGCGGCGAAGGGGCGATGCGCCGGCTGGTCCTCGGCGAGTTGCGGCAGGTCCAGCAGCACCGCCTCGGGCGCGCCAAACACCACCGCCTGCGAGAGCGCCGAGGGCCGCGGTGCGCCGGGCGGCAGGTCATACGCTTCCCGGTCCTGGCGAACGGCTTCGATGCCGCGCGCGTCGGCATCGGCGATGGAGACGAGCCGCAGCGGGACGGCGCGGCCATCGTGTGCGAACGACACGGCATCGGCGGGGTCGAGCGCGAGGCGCGACGGCGGCAGGCGGAAGACCGCACTCTCGCGGCCGGTCCAGGCTTCCATCAGCGCGCGGCGGCAGCGGCGTTCGGCCTCCTCCGGCGGGACCGCCATCGGGAAGCTCTCCGAGGCGATCCGGGTCGTGTCGACGGTGATGCGCCGCGCTTCCACCTGCGCGGCTTCGTAATCCTCGTCCGCGCGGGCCACCTGCCATTTCAGGGCCTGCGGCAGCTCGGTCTCCTGGCCGCGGGTGAGTTCGAGGACATCGCCCTCGCGGGCGGCGACAAGATCGTCGGGGCTGACGCTCGCCACCGCTGCCCGGCCGCGCATGACGAAGCGGATCATGCCCTCACTCTCAACGGCGTCGAAACCGAAGTGGCGCGCGAGCGTGGTGATCGAGGCGCGCGGGCTTTCCAGCGCGCCGATCGCATAACCCTCGACCGCGCCCCAGAGGCCGGTGACATCGATGCGATCCTCGGCCAGCCCGGCGCGCAGGCAGAGATGCCGGACGAGCGCCGCCAGAGACACCGCGCCGAGCCTTCCGGTCAGCCAGTGACCCAGCCGCCAGTTCGCCCCGTCTGTCCAGACGTCGGTCAGCGCCGGGAAGAACGGATAGGGTCGCGCGTCCCAGGTCCAGGCGGCGCATTCGGGGACATGCACCATCCGGCCGCCGTAAACCGAGGACAGCGGGTTGTTGGCGGCCTCGCCCCACCAGAGGTACGTCGCCTCGAGATAGGCGCGCTGGATCGCGTCGTCGCGCCAGCCCCGGGAAAAGTACGGCACGAAGCTTTCGGAGGATTTCGGGTCGAAGAAGACGTTCGGCTGGTTCGTCCCGCGGTCGATGGCGGGACAGCCGAGCTCGGTAAACCAGATCGGCTTCGATTGTGGCGCCCACGCGGTCGGCGTGCCGCTCTCCACCCCGCCCGGGCGGTTGTAGTGCGGGTTCGACCACCAGGCGCGCAGATCCTTGTAGCGGAACACCCACGGCTTGGCCGCCGCGCCATCGGTGATCGGGGTGCGCACCTGCGCGGAGCGGTCCGCTGCGCTGGCGTAGAACCAGTCGAAGCCTTCGCCGCCCGCGATGTTCGCCTGCAGGTAGGCTCGGTCGTAGATCGCGGGCCAGCCTTCGGCCGCGTCGAGATGCTCGAACCCGTCGCGCCAGTCCGACAGCGGCATGTAGTTGTCGATCCCGACAAAATCGATCTCCGGATCGGCCCAGAGCGGGTCGAGGTGGAAGAACACGTCGCCCGAGCCGTCGCCCGGCTGGTGCCCGAAGTACTCCGACCAGTCGGCGGCATAGCCGATCTTGGTGCCGGACCCGAGGATCGAGCGGACATCGGCGAGCAGATCCCGATACGCCTGCACAGCCGGATAGGTGGAAGCGCCCGAGCGGATCGTCGTCAGCCCGCGCATCTCTGTCCCGATCAGGAAGGCGTCGACCCCACCCGCCACTGCGCAGAGATGGGCATAATGCAGCACCATGCGGCGCAGGCCCCAATCGCCTGCCGCGCCGGTCCAGGAGACGGTTTCGCCCGAGACGGCGAAGTCGGACGGGCTGGCGCTGCCGAAGAAAGCCGACACCTGCGCGGCCGCCGTGGCGGTCTTGTCCACGGTCCCCGCGAAACCAGCGGCAGGCGAACAGGTGATCCGCCCCCGCCAGGGAAAGACCAACTGGCCCGTCTCGGCGGCGTTGTCGGAATACGGGTTCGGCAGCGTGTTGCCGGGCGGCACGTCCATCAGGATGAAGGGATAGAACGTCACCCGCAGACCACGGGCCTTCATCTCCTTGATCGCCTGCACCACCGCGAAGTCAGCCGGCGTGCCGCCATAGACCGGGCGGTCCTGGTCATCGCGGCTGACGAGATGGGCAGCAGACCGGTCCACGCCATTCACCGACCAGGTCTGCGGGCTCGTGGTCTTCGCCGAGACTTCGACGCCCGAGCGGATCGTGCACTCGCCCACGCGGAGGTCGTCCCCGAACCAGGCCACCACGAGGCTGACGCTCTCCACCTTCGGCGCCATGGCCTGCAGGCGATCCAACGCTACCACCATGTCGGCAGTGTCGGAGAGCGCGTTCAGATTCTCGGGGATCTGCGCGCCGCCGCTGCCCTTCCGGATGCCGGTCGTCGCGTAGGTGAACTCGCCCGAGGCCGGGATCATCGTGACAGCGCGGGTCAGACCCTCGGCCGTGTCGGGATCGGCGAGCGGGCGGAAGACCTCGAACGAAAGCTGCGGCAGGCGGTTGCCGTAATTGCCGAGCGGCAACTCCTCGAAGACCACATAGGCCGTGCCGCGATAGGCCGGGGTATTGGCCGCACCCATCTTCGACACGATGAACGGGTCCGAGGTCTGGCTCTCATCGCCCAGATACCAGCGCCAGGTGATCCCGGCGGTGTCGAGCAGCTTGCCGTCCGCCCAGATGCGGCCGATGCCGGTGATCGGGCCCTCGCAGAGCGCGACGGCGAAGCTCGCGTAGTAGAGATACTCGGTGGTCTTGACCTTGCCACCGCCCCCGCCGCCCTTGCCGCCGCCCTGCGTGGTGGTCTTGGTCTCCTCGCGGAAGTCGGTCGCCCAGATCACGTTGCCGCCCATCCGCATGCGCCCGTAGACGCGCGGGATGACGGCACCTTCGGTCGAGGACGTGATCCGCAAGGAATCGAGCCGCGGCCCCTCTATCCGCTGGGTCGGCGCGAGCGAGGACACGATCCAACTGTCGACGACGGACCCGATGGTCGAGCCGACGAAGCCGCCGATGGTCGTCGCGGAAATACCCAGCAGCGTGCCACCGACGCTGGAGCCCAGCGCCGCGCCCGCCGCGCCGAGGACAAGCGTTGCCACGGGTCAGACCTCGTCAGGAAACAGGAAGGCGAAGGCGATGCGCCGGCGCCAGGATTGCGTGAGCGGTTCCTCGATCACGCCGAGCCGCTCGTAGGCATGAAGGAAAGTGTCGGGCCCGGTCAGGATCCCCACATGCTTCGCGATGGCGCGGGGCTTCATGCGGAAGAGGACCAGCGCGCCGGGAGCTGCCTCGCCGGTTGGCACCGGGATCATCATGGCGCTTGCGCCCTCGGCCAGCACCTGGCACGGGCCGGTCTCGCCCCAGTCCCGGCTGTAGGGAGGGATCGGGAACGGCTCTGGCCCGACCACCTCGCGCCAGACGCCCCGGGCGAGCCCGAGGCAGTCGCAGCCGACACCGCGCAGGCTGGCCTGGTCGTGGTAGGGCGTTCCGAGCCACGCGCGCGCCGCCGCGATCACCCGTTCCGTATCGGCGGCTCTCACAGAACGCCCCCGTCGTGACCGCCGTCCTTCGTCGCGTAGCGCAGGATCGTGTCTTGGCCGGGGATATGCGGGAAGCCGCGGAAGTTGGCGGTGTTGGCGAACTTCGCACCGCAGGTCTCGATCCGCTTGTCGCAGCCCGCGCGGATGGTGAAGGCGTCGCTCTCGGCAATGGCGCGCACCGGCGCTTCGAGCAGGGTCAGGATGGCGATGCCGTCCGTCAGGTCATGGCCCAGCACCTCGGTGCGCCGCCCCGCATTCGCGCCGCTCGTCCATTCGACCGTGCCAAACGTGAACCAGCCGGCTTCGAAGCCGCCGAGCCCGGAAGCGGTGAACGCCCGATCCCGCAGGAGATCGATTGCGGCGCCCGCGCCCTTGTAGGCCGGGTCCTCGAGATCAACGCCGCAGCGCGCATCGCCGAGCGCGGCATCGCAGGTCACCTGAAATGTCCGCCCGACCGTCTGGCCGAGGACATGCGCGAGCGACCGGACCTCGGCGACGAAGGCCAGACGTCCACGCCGGATCTGTCCAATGGCGCCCCGCCGCATCAGCACGCGCTGCCCGGTGTTGGCCCAGTTCACCCGCCAGACCTCGACCTCGGCGTTGTCCCAGCGGCCGTCGAGGATGTCGGTCTCGGTGATCCGGTCGGAGGTCAGCACCCCTTCGGCGTCTTGCGCATCGACCGACAGGTCCGAGCCCGAGCGCACCTCGGACGCGGTCAGACCGCTCTCCGGCTCGAAGTCGGTCCCGTCGAAGCTGAGCGTCCGGTCGTGGTCGGTGAAGCCGAAGGTGACGCCATCGGCACGCGTGATCCGCCAGCACCAGGCGAGCGTCGTCGTGCGCTCGTCGAGATGGGCCTGCAGCGCAGGGTCGAGCGACTTCATCGGCAGGTTCCCGTCATGCGGTCGTCGAGATCGGCGATCCAGTCCGCCCAGCCCGGCGGCACAGCGTCGACGGTCTCGGCGGGCGGCCGGGCGAGCCGCGCCTCGGCATAGGAGGCGCAGCCCGCGTCACCATTTCCCATTGTTGCGGCGCAGCCGGTCAGCGGGATCGCCAGCGCGGCGGCCGTCGCGAACCGCCGCGCGACCCCGCTCCACCTTCTCGATCGTCTCTTCCATGGCATCGCGTTCCGCCTCCCGTTTGCCCACGCGTTCCCCTTCCGCGCGCCCCCACACCCGTCCGAGGACGACGGCGCCGACCACGCCGAGAGCCGCGACCAGCCAGATCAGGAGGTCAGCCATCGTCCCGCTCCCCGCGTGCGGCGGCGACACAGAGGGCGACCACGAAGACGCCGAGGAAGCCGCCCACGATGAGACCTGCGAGGAACTCAAGCATCGCCGCGGAACCCGCGCTCGATCCGGTCGCGCAGGCCGATGAGGCCAAGACCGAGGAACATGAGGCCAGCGGGCGAGGCATCGCCAGAGCCGGCCAGCAGTGCGACGAGCCGGGAGAGTTCCGCGAGCGGCCCGGTGGAAGGCAATGCGAGCGACGCGATGCCAGTAAGCATGGCGAGAAGTCCCGCCCACCAGGTGAGCGAGTTGGGGCGAACGTAGCGCATAGGTCAGGCCCTCCGGATCAGGGTGGAGAAGAAGGCGGCCAGCCGGGCAAGCCAGCCGGTCGGCGCAGTGGGTGATGGGGCGAGGACCGGAGGCGTTGGCGACAGCCCGCGCGCCAAGGCCAGAGCCTCATCCTCGGTCAGGCGACGGATCGGTCGCGAGAAGTCCACGCGGCCCGTGCGATCCACGAACCAGACCGGGATCGTGCCGCCGGGATAGCGGCCATGGCGAAACAGGTCGCGCTCCGCCTCCCGCCGGGGGATGATCTCCGCCGGCCGTCGCCAGTTCAGGAAGGCCCGCGCCGCGGCCTTGCGGTCGCCGGCGTTCAGGTGGCGGGTGAGCGCAGCGCGGGCGATGCCACCGGTGTTGTAGTGGAACGAGACCAGCGCATCGAACTCGTGCGGCGCAAGCGGGACGGTCACCGCGGCCCGGACCTCGGCCTCGTAGGTCGCGAGATCCGCACGAAAGACCTCGAACGCCTCTCGGATCCCGGCGTCGAGATTGGCGGGCATGCCGCGGGCCATTTGCGCTGGGTCGGGCGGCCCGGCCGCGGCCGTATGGCCGATGCCGAAGGTCCAGGTGCCGGTGGAATCGCGGTAGGGCGCGGGCACGACTCCTTCGTGCCCGGCCAGGGCCAGAAGGCCCCGCTCGGTCATCTGCATGGAATTACTCCAGAAACGAGAAGATCAGGATCAGCGCAGCAACGGCGAGGCCGACGCGCAGCCGGTGCGCGAACCGCGCGCGGGGATCCATGCACTCGGTGCGCAGCGCGCGGGCAAGGCGGAGAAGCTCAGTCATCCTTGCGCCCCTTGGCGGCGCGCAGCCGGGCGAGGACGACCTCGATGAAGGCCGGGCCGAAGACACCGACGAGATAGGCGGCCGACCCTGCCGCTCCCCCGGCCGGGATCGCATCGGGCCGCAGCCCCAGCCAGGCCGTGATGACGGCCATGGAGAGACTGCCCATCCCGGCCGCGATCAACCCGCCGAGCAGGATGTGCCGGAGCGCATCGCGCAGGCGCATCTTCGTGGTCAGCGCGTTCGTCGCCCCGCCGAGCGCGCCCCAGGCGGCAAGGATCACCGCCGTCGAGGCCGCGAGTTCACGCAGGACCGCGGCCACAAAGCTGCCGGGGTCGTTCATCGCCGGATCTCCAGAAGCGGGATGGAAGTGATCGAGCCGAGCCGCTCGAGATCGAGCGTCACGTCGAGCGCATCGGTGTCGAAGCGGACGGGCACGTCGAAGGCAAAGCCTGCGGTGACCGCGACGCTCGCGGCCGGCGCGGTGTCGAACGTCACGACGCCCGTGGTCTTGTCGGCGGACCAGCCGCCGAGTTGCTCCACGCCATCAAGGGCGACGCGAACCGTGCCCGCGACGGGCTTTCTTATCGTCCGGGCCCATGTCTGGCTGCCGGAGGCGTAGCGCTTCACCAGCTGGAAGGCCTTCGATGCGCCGTCGCCGGTGCCAATCGCCTGATCGGTCGGCTTCGGCGTGGCTGACGGCAAGCAGGACTCGTAGTCGCCCCAGTCCTTGAACCGGAAGCCATGGAGCCGCCCGTTGCGCGCCTCGAAGAAGGCGACCACCGCTGCCAGATCGTCGGCGCGGCGAATGCCATAGGCCACGTCGTAGCGGCGGCGGGAGTTGGCCCAGCTGGCGTTCCGCTCTTCCTCGCCCGAGGCGAGCTCGACGATCTGCGTGCGCCGTTCCGGCCCGCCCCGTGCGCCCCGGCTGATATCGTCCGGAAACCGGACCTCGTGGAACGCCATCACATGCCCCTCCGGCCCATGGCCACCGCGCGCGAGATGTCGGCCGCGACCTGCGTCCGCGATTGCCGGAAGCTCTCGGCGTCGCGGGTCTGGATCGAGATGTTGACGACCGGAGCGGGGTCGCGGTCGCGGCGCGGGGCGTCATACTCGCGCGCCTCCCGGCGCGAGAGCACCCGCTCGCCGCGCTGCAGGATCGCCGGCACCTCGTCATGCCGAAGCCCGAGCGTGCCGCCGGAATGCATCCGCGGGGCGGCCGCGAAGGCCGCAGCAGGGACCATGCGCCCGGGGCCCGGTACTCCGACCAAGCCACCGGCATGCAGGACGTTGGCGAANGCGGGGCGGCCGCGAAGGCCGCAGCAGGGACCATGCGCCCGGGGCCCGGTACTCCGACCAAGCCACCGGCATGCAGGACGTTGGCGAAGAGCCCGCCGGCGCCCCCGAGCGCATTGCCGAGGGCACCCGCGATCGGCCCCAGGATGAAACGCCGCGCGGCGAGCTGCGCGAGATCGGCAATGAGCGAAGTGACGAGGTCGCGGACCTTCAGCTTGCCGGTCTTCACGAACTCGCCCACGGCATTCTCGGCCGACCGAAAGGCGCCGACGAGGCTCTGGCCGATGTCGCCGCCGATCTCGCGGGCCTTCGTGGCGTAGTCCGACAGCGCGGCGGTGACCGCCTGCCAGCCGGTGACGGCCCGCTCGGTGCTCGGCTCGGCCGCGGAGGCGGCCGCCCCAGCCGCGGCGCCGGCCTCGGTGGCGGCCCGTCCGGCCGCGCCGAGGGCGTCCTCGAACCGGTCGGCGGAGTCCGTGGCCGCCTCGAGCGCCGCCGCGCCGTCCGATCCCGCGCCCGCCACCGCGTCCTTCAGCGCCTGCCAGGCGGTCATCGGGCGCGCGGCGGCCTCCTTCAGCATGCCGGCCGCCTCGGCGTAGCCCGCAGCGCGACCGCGCGCGTCGGCGGCCATCCCGCCGAAAAGGTCCGGCGCCTCGACATAGGTGCGGCCCATGGCGGCGCGGAAGGCATCTCCCGCGGCATCGCCAACCGCCGAGGCCGCGCCGGCGAAGGGGTTCTCGACCCCGCCCAGCTCGACCGGGTCTAGGGTGCCGATGGAGAGGCCGCCCTCGCCGGTCGCCCAGTCGGGCAGATTGGAGAGCGCCGCGTTCAGCCGAGTGATGAACCGGTTGATCCGCGCCACCACGCCGTTGATCATCGACTCGACGCCGTCGATCAGGGCATTCGCGGCCTGGAAGGCGAAGTCCCCGATGGCCTCCGGCAGCGCGCCCCAGGTCGCCTTCACCGCGTCGAACGCGCCGGAGAAGGTCGCGACGGTGCTGTTGCCCCAGCCGACCACGGCCTCCGTCGCGCCCTGCAGGCCCTCGAGGATCGTCGCCTGCGCCGCCGCCCAGCCGGCCTCCACCCGGGCCCAGGCAGCGCCGGCGCGCAGCGCGATCCGGTCCCAAGCCTCCGCGGCCACGTCCTTCAGCAGACCGAGCGCTTCGCCGATGCCGCCGGTCGCCGCAACGAGGCGCGTGAACTGGTAGATCAGCTCGCCCGCGCCGACGATG